>CAYXOH010000001.1:0-3513 GCA_964467045.1 uncultured Candidatus Saccharibacteria bacterium
GGAAGGTTTCTGGGCTCTAAATACAAAGTTCTCTCTTCCTATGGTCACATAAGAGATTTGCCGAAAGCTGAATTCGGGATTGATTTAGAAAAGAACTTTCAGCCAAAGTATATTGTCCCCCTTAGGGCCAAAAAAACCGTCAATTCATTAAAAAAAGCTGTAGAAGATACGGACCTGGTGATCTTGGCAACAGATGAAGACAGAGAAGGGGAAGCTATTGCTTATCATTTAGCTTATCTTTTGAACTTAGACGGCAAAAAAGAACATCAAAGGATTGTTTTCCACGAAATTACCAAATCAGCTATCGAAACGGCCTTAAAAAATCCAAGGAAAATTGACATGAATTTGGTTGAAGCGCAGCAAACTCGGAGAATTTTAGATAGAATTGTTGGTTATAAACTTTCTCCTTTTTTATGGAAAAAAGTGGCCAGAGGATTATCGGCTGGCAGGGTTCAATCAGTAACTGTAAGGTTGGTCGTAGAAAGAGAAAGAGAAATACAAAAGTTTGTTCCCCAGGAATACTGGACTATTGAAGCTCTCCTTAAAAAACTGAAAAATGGTGAATTTGAAGCAATATTAATCAAGAAAAACGAAAAGATTTTAGATAAATTAGAAATTAAGGACGGAAAAGAGGCAGAAAAGATTATTAAGGATCTGAGGGGAGCAGAAGTCGATGAGACCTCCATCTCATCTTCACGCCGCGCTGACGCTTGCGTATATGAAGTAATTAGTGTTGAAAAGAAAGAAACAAAAAAAAATCCTCTCCCTCCCTTTACTACTTCTACTCTTCAGCAGGATGCCTGGAAAAAATTTAGATTCCCAGCAAAATTTACGATGAAAATTGCCCAAAATCTTTATGAGAGAGGTTTAATCACCTATCACCGAACTGATTCTCTAAATCTTTCGGACCAAGCTTTATTCTCAGCCAAAAAATTTATTGAAGAAAATTATGGAAAGAATTATTGGGCAGGATTTTTAAGAAGATATAAAGCCAAAGGCAAAGTCCAAGAAGCTCACGAAGCAATCAGGCCAGCTTATCCAAACAAAACACCCGATTCAATAAAATTAGACCAGAATCAATCAAAGCTTTACGATTTAATCTGGCGGAGGTTCACCGCCTGTCAAATGGCCCAAGCTGTTTTCGATTCAACAACAGTGGATATTTCTGCCCAGAATTACGTTTTTCGAGCTACTGGTCAAGTTTTGAGGTTTGATGGATTCTTAAAGATTTTTCCAATGAAATTTGAAGAAAATGAACTACCATCTTTAAAAAAAGACGAATTATTAAAATTAATAAAGCTAACTCCTTCCCAGCATTTTACCCAACCCCCACCGAGATATAGTGAAGCTTCTTTAATTAAAGCCCTGGAGGAAAACGGAATTGGCCGGCCTTCCACTTATGCTCCAATTTTATCTACTATTCAAGAAAAAAATTATATTGAAAAAGACGAAAATAAAAAATTCAGACCAACCGAGATTGGTTTTGTCATCAACGACCTTTTAGTTGCTCACTTTCCAAAAGTTGTTGATATTGGTTTTACAGCTTTAATGGAAGAGGACTTGGATAAGATTGCTGACGGTCAAGAAAAACGGGTTAAAGTTTGCAGAGAATTTTATGAACCTTTTGAAAAAAACTTAAAACAGAAATACGAAGAAGTATCTAAAAAAGACTTTACTGAAAAGCCTACTAAGAAAAAATGTCCAAAATGCGGAGCTAGTCTTTTGATTCGCTTGGGTAAATATGGAAAATTTTATGCCTGCTCAAAATTTCCAAAGTGCCGCTATACTGAATCTTTAAAAGAGAATATTCTAGGAGTAAAATGCCCGCAATGCAAGAAAGGAGAGATTGTTCAGAAAAGAACCAGAAAAAATAAAATATTTTATGGCTGCAACCAGTACCCAAAATGTGATTTTGCTTTATGGGACAAGCCAACTGGTGAAAAATGTCCGAAATGCAAATCACTTTTAGTCCAAACTAAACGGGGACAAATTAAATGTTCTAATGCCGAACTCCGCAGAAGTGAGGCGAAAGATGATTCTCGAAAAAAATCATCGCACAAAGAATGCGATTATAAGGTTGAAAAATAAACTAAAATTCAATAGAATAACAGGGTAAGCAATTAAGCCGCGGTGGCGGAATTGGTTTACGCGTACGACTCAAAATCGTATGAGAGAAATCTCATGTGGGTTCGAGTCCCACCCGCGGCACCATCAAAAAATCCCCTTGAGGGGATTTTTTGATTAAATATGGAAAATATTCTTTCTTAAACTAAATCTTTAAAAAGGAGAAGGTAATCTCTTAATAACCTTGGTATTGAAAATTTTTCTTGAACTGTTTTTTTAGCTTCTTTTCCTAATTTTTTGCCAAGTTCAGGATTCTTAATTAGTTGAACAATCCTTGAGGCTGCTTCTTTTGAGGTTGAAACTAAAAATCCATTTTCTCCGTTTTTTATCTGAAGCTTTATCCCGCTAGCTTTACCGCCAATAACTGGCTTTGCCTTCCACATAGCTTCAGCTAATGAAAGCCCAAACCCTTCCCTAACTGAATTCTGCAAAATTACATCTGAAACAGTCTGGATGGCATTAACAAAGACATCTACTTTCAAGCTCCCCAATTTATCTACATCGGAAAAAAGGAAAATATTCGGATCTTTCTCTGACTTTCTGACAGCCCTCCTATAGACTCTTTCTGCTTCAGGATCATCTCTGGCTAAAAATAAACCAACCATGGCTAACTGCAGATCGGGAATTTTCCTCTTAGCTATTTTATAGGCTTCAATTACTCCCAAGGGATCTTTCCAGGGATCAAATCGAGAGACCTGGGTGACTAAAGGTTTTTTTGTATTAACTCCAAAACTGTTCATAATTGTTTTTGCCTGTTTTGAAGAAAGAGGTTTATTTTTAGGAGAAATAATATCAATAGCTGGTTGAAAAACTACCGCCTTTTCTCTTATTTCATCTTTCACAAAATCGTTGGAACTCACTACCACCTTGTCGTAATATTCCAAAAATCCAGCCACAAACTCCCAAACTTCCGGATTGGGAGAGGTTAGATCTATATGTAGCCTAGAAATAGCAGGATAAAATTTAGGTAAAAACATAATAGCTCCTGCCGGCTGAGGATCGTGAATAACCCAAACATCTGCTTTCATATCTTTCATCAGCTCGGCAGTTCTGACCATATGAAATATGTATTTTTTCCTGGCAGAAAGAGGGAATTTGTACTTCTTACCTTGTAGAGCATTATGCATCTTTTTTGTAATCTCAAAGAAATGATTTCTCGGAGGAATAGTGTACCAGCTGGCTTCTATTCCCACCCCCTTCATTAAGGGAACCAAGCTCTTCAAAATCTCAGCTACTCCGCCTCCCCTGGGAGTGGCATTAATATGACAAACTCTCAAACCCTTGAGGTTTTTACTTTCTCGCTGAATTTCACAAAATAATTGACCCGGTATTAAGTTTCTGTATTTTTCTAAGCTTTGTTTTGGAGTTTTAACTAAAGGTAACATATTA
>CAYXOH010000001.1:3613-4749 GCA_964467045.1 uncultured Candidatus Saccharibacteria bacterium
GGAATACGGAGAGCAATTTTCTTACTTTCTACGCCATAAATTTTTAAATTTCCTTTTCTTTTTAAAACCACTGTTGTTTTTCCCGGCCAAACTGATTTTAAAAAGTTCTCTTGTGTTTTATTAATTTTAGCTATATTTTTAGCCCAGTCCAGATCTTTAACAAAAATTGGAATTGGCTTTTTTCTTGATCTTTTCTTGATTTTAAAAACTTTCCTAACTGCTTTTTTGTTGGTGGCATCGCAAACCAATCCATAAATTGTATCAGTGGGACAGACAATAACTTTCCCCTTTTTTATATAATCTATTGATTTCTGGACTGTCTCAGCATTAACTTTTAAGATTTCCATTTTAAATTTCTCATGGCCATTTTTACTGCTCCAACTACCGGTTCAGCTTTCGGCAAAATAAATTTGGCTTGCGGGGCAAATTTTTTGATTTCTTTTTTTACTGTCTCTGAAATAATCTTTGAGTTAAACATACTGCCAGTCAAAACTACCGGAAATTCAGTTTTTTGGAAAGATAATTTTTTAATTGCTGTCTTGGCTGTTAAAGCTAACTCCTGACCGGCTTTAATCAAAATATCTTTAGCAATCTTATCATTCTTTTTCCCGGCCTCATTAACCAAAATTGAAATAGGAGCAACAGCTTCAATTGGATTTTTTGAATAAATTTTCTTAATAAGGTCTTCTTTATTTTTTACTTTTAAATTCCGGAAAATCAAATTAGTAATCAGGGTTTTAGGACCCCGACCATCTAAATTCTGCCAGACCGCCCGAAGTCCTTCCTGACCAACCCAGAAAGCAGACCCCATCTCGCTTAAATAACCCCAGCCGCAAACCTTTGCTTCTTTTCTGCCTCGCCAGCCATGAGCAACTGAACCGCTGCCGGCGTTTAAAAATATTCCGTCCTTTTCTTCTATTCCTGCCCTGAAGCCAGAAATCTGGTCGCTGTCAATTATGACTTTTCCCTTGAAGATTGAAGAGATTTCAGAATATTTTAAAAGCTCTCTTTTTATTTTTGCTTTCTTATCTTTGAACTCTTCTTCTAAGGTTGGCAATCCGAGAAAAGTTACTAAAATTTTTTTATTCTTCGGTAAAATTTCCTTAATTGCCCGGGCAACATTAGCCACTGCCGCG
>CAYXOH010000001.1:4849-55010 GCA_964467045.1 uncultured Candidatus Saccharibacteria bacterium
CTGTCAATTCTGACATTAGCTGTGATAGTGCCTGCTCCCAATCTGCAGCCTTTGTCAAAGATTGAATCTCCAAAATATCCTGAATGAGTATGAACGTCTTCCTGAAAAATTGAGCGGGTAGCTTCAGCTAAAGCGCCGATTAAAACATTGTTTTCTAAGTTTGTATATTCCCTGACCAAAGAATTATTACCGATTACGCAGTTGTCCCCGATATAACAAGGTCCCTTAATCACTGCTCCTTCATATATTTTTGCATTATTGCCAACATAAACTTTTCCTTTAATAACAACGTTTTTAGAAATCTGAGCTGAATTCTCAATTTTCCCCTTTAAGTATTTATCCATTAACATCTTGGTTATTTTTAATAAATCCCAGGGATATTTTAGAGACGGCACTTCTTGTTCTACGTTTATTGCTAATCCTGCACCCTTTTCTTTGATGTAAAGGTTGAGTGCTTCCTCAAAAGCATACATTTTTTCCTCAATCCTTTTGAGATAATCAATAAACTCCTTGGGCAAGATGTAAATTCCAATTACTCTAATATTTGAGGGTTCCTTGCCCTTTTCTGGTTTTTCTACCAAACCTATTACCTTATCTGGATTTGATTTATCCCTTACAAGGATGCCGTAATCCCAGGGCCTATCAGTTTCCTTACTGAACAATACTAATTCTGATTTTCCTTTTTGCAATTTTAATATGTCCTCTATCTCAAAATGGTATGGATCTAAAACTAAAAACTGGCCATCAACCAAGCTTTCTGCCTTTAGAATGGCATCGCCCATTCCTTTCGGTTCTGGTTGAACTACGTATTTAATATCAATATTAAATTGATACTCTTTCAATCCCTCTTCAACTTCTTTTTTAGGATCTTGAATTATGATAATATCTTTAATCCCGGATTCCTTTAAACTTTCAATAGTATACCAAATCAAAGGTTTCCCCATTATTTTAAGGAGACATTTATGACGCTGGTTCAGGGGCCAGAAACGAGATGACTCCCCGGCTGCTAAAATTACTGCCTGCATAGTTTATAGATAACTTTTGCTAATTTTTTTGAATCATGAAAGACAATTGTTCTTTGATTAGCGTCTTTCACAAGAATATCTGCTGAATCCAATTGACGTATTCTATTGTCCAAAAATCTTCCCCCAATAAATTTTTTATTTTTTATCGGGTTACTATCATAATCAATAAATTCTGCTTTGGGAAATATCTTTCTAACTTTTTTCATTAATTCCGGTTTTAATTTTTCGGTATTAAATATTACATAATCAAGAATTCCTTTCCCTAAATATTTTTCAAGAATTCTTACAAAATCTTCAACTTTAAAATTATCAGTATTTCCCTCTTGAGTCATAAGGTTACAAATGAAGATTTTCTTACCTTTTGAATGTCTTATAGACTCTGAAACACCATCAACCAAAAGATTTGGCAGTACACTCGTATAAAACTTTCCGGGTCCAATAATGATAACATCAGCATTCTTTATTGCTGAAATTGCTTTTGGGTTTGCCTGACTTTCGGGATTCAAAGAAATGTCCTTTATTCCTATTCTGGATACGCTTTTTGAGTTAATAATACTTTCTTCTCCTGTTATTTTCTTATTATTTTTCAAGGTTGCCGTTATTCTTGCCTTTCTTAAGGTTATGGGATATATTTTTGCCTTTATATTTAATCTCTTGCTTAACTTTCTAATGGCTTTATCCCAATTCCCTTTTTCCTCTTTGACTGCTTTAACAATTAAAAGATTCCCCAAATTATGCCCCTTAAAGGGACCGATATCAAAACGAAAATGAAAATCCTTTATAAAATCTTTATCTTTTGAAGTAGCAATTAGACATTGACGAATGTCGCCGGGAGGAAGAATGTGAAAATCTCTAGCTAATTTACCACTTGAACCGCCATCATCAAATACCGTAACAATAGCGCTCAACTCTAAGGGAAAATCAACTAAACCAGATAAAATCATAGAAACTCCTGTTCCCCCTCCAAGACAGACGACTTTTTTAACTCCCTTTGACATAAATTCTCTTTTATTGTAGAATAGACAAGTAAATTATGCAAGATAAATTTCTGATAAAAGGTGGTATTTCTCTTTCTGGAGAAGTAGAAATCTCAGGATATAAAAATGCAGCGGGAGCAGTTCTGGCTGCTGCTTTGCTTTCTAAGACCCCTTCAACAATAGATAATCTGCCTTTGGTGTCTGATGTTTTAAACCAAATTGAAATCTTAAAACAGATAGGAGCTGAAGTAGAATGGCTAGATCAGAAAAAAATTAAAATAAATCCAGCTAATATTATTCCGGAAAGAATTCCTACAAATCTTTTTGAAAAAATGAGGGTTTCGGTTTTATTTATAGGGCCTCTTTTAGCCAGATTTAAAAAACTAAGGATACCACATCCTGGCGGAGATAAAATTGGCTTAAGGCCAATTTCTACTCATCTCAAAGCTCTTGAAGATTTTGGAGTAAAAATTGAAGAAAAAGATGGCTTTTATTATTTTGAGGCACCAGACGACCTGGAAGGAAAAAAGGTGGTTTTGAAAGAATTTTCCGTAACAACAACTGAAAACTTAATGATGTTAGCTGCTTTATCCAAAGGAAAAACAAAAATTGAACTAGCTGCTGCTGAACCTCAGGTTCAGGACCTGGGAAACTTCCTAAAAAAGATGGGGCTGCCAATTGAAGGAATAGGCACTCATACAATTACCATTGAGGGACAAGAAACCTTGAGGGGAACAGAATTTAAGATTTGCCCTGATTTATTGGAAGCTGGCACCTTTTTAATCGCTCTTGCCCTGACAAATGGTGAAGGAAGAATAAAGAACGTAAATCCTGACCATCTAACAATGTTTTTAGAAAAATTAAAAGAAATCGGAGTTAATCTCGAAACTTCTGATAGTGAAATCTTAATTAAGCCATCCAGCGAACTAAAATGCGCAAAAATTCAGGCTCTGCCCTATCCCGGATTCCCAACTGACCTTCAGCCTCAAATTTCAGTTTTACTGACTCAAGCCCAAGGGAAAAGTTTAATCCATGAACCTTTATATGAAAACCGCTTTCAATATCTTCACGAATTAAGAAAAATGGGGGCAGATATTGAAATTACCGACCCTCATCGGGCTTTAATTTTTGGCAAAAAAGAGTTGACTGGCAATAATCTAAACGCCTTAGATATTCGTTCAGGCGCTGCTCTAATTTTAGCGGGTTTAATTTCAAAAGAAAAAACCTTAATTGAAAATATTTCTCAAATTGACAGGGGTTACGAAAAAATAGAAGAGAAGTTAAGAAAACTCGGCGCCCAAATCGAAAAAATATAATTTTTAACAGGTTAAATTCTATTTTAAAAACCGCCTTCCTGGCGATTTTTTATTATTCTGTTACTCACTATTTTTTTGAAAATTAAAAAGGCCAAAAAAAATTAATAAAAGGTGATACTGAATCACTTTTGTAGGTTGAACGAGAATTAATGAGATTTTAAACAAATCGCTTTTTCTTGATAAAAAGTACTATGCTGCCTATTACACCAACTAAAAATGCTATTGGGCAAACAAAGATTGCCATGATAAAGAAAAAAGGCTCGTCCCCCCCTGGGCCAATTCTATCCCAAAAACCTTGACCAAAAAAGTAAATAAATAAACCGTAAATAAAGTTGTGTAAAATAATGCTGACAGGCATCCCAATAACAGAAGCTCCTGTAAGTAGTAAAAACCTCTTGGGCCATCCTTTTACTCTTTCCTTTAAGGTTAAAAATGTCAAAATTACACCAAGAAGAAGAGATATAATTGCAAGAGTGACGAAAAGTGGCCAAAGGGGACGCCTTACGGGCATTGTCATTGGGATAAAAATATAACTTACTGCCATAATAAAAGTTACGACCAAGGTCCAAAATACTGTTGTTAGTAAAAACCCTTTTCTTTTAATTAAGTTTTCCATATTTAATTATTCTACCAAAAAACCGTCTGATTGGCGATTTTTTTTTACGAGCTCCCCCAGTTCAAAGCTTATTATAATTCTGGAAAACAGGGATTATATGGCGGGGATGAAGGAAAAATTGGCGGAGATTAAGAATATCTATAAAAATTTAAACCTATTCGCTGTCGAAGCTAAATAGAGTTAGAATGTATTTATTTAAGGTTATCAACCAATGTTCCGCTCATAGAAGCGGGAAAAGTAACGATTATGATGCGTTTTAAGGCCAAAATCCAATCCGTCTGCCAGGGAGCTTGTTGAATTAGCGTCATTAAAATAGAAACAACTACTAAAGAAAGCAGATAAGTAAAGACAATTCTTTTAAAAAATTCGAGCTGATGTCCTTTAATGTTGCCTTTGTAAAAATTAAAATAAACAAAGGCAGAAATAAACAAAAGAGACATTATAAGTATCCCAAATACGTTGTTTAATGGTAATTTTCCACCTAAATCCCAAACTTCTTGAGTAAAGCTTACGGGAATAGATAAAATTGCAGCTCCCACAATTACCTGAAGAGCATCTTTTAAATGGAACTCAACCATAAAAGGAGACAGTGTTTTATGAAGTACCTTCCCTCCTTCATCTTTAATAATAAGTAATTCTTTTAATATCCCGCCCACTCGGACAATTCTTCTAATTGTTTTGAATTTTTCCGTCATTATCCAATTCTACCAAAAAACCGCCCAAAAGGCGATAAGTATAATAAGGAGTAACTCAATCCCCAGTTCAAAGCTTATTATAATTTTAGAAAATAGAGATTATATGAGTATGATGAAGGAAAAATTGATGGAGATTAAGGAGTTTTACAGAACGCCGATTTTGAGTTTGGGGAAATAAAAAAACGGATATTGGCACTTGCCTCACCGTCTTTCTTTCTTATTTTTCTTTATCTGGTTTGATAATAATGCCGACTCTTTTATAGCCACCACCTGGTTTAAGGTTAGAAACATTCCCGCATCCCCACTCAGTCTTCTTCTGACTTGCTAAGGTTATATTCAACCCTCTTAAATCGCTTAAATATTCACATCTAACCCGTTTTCTCGTCCAACTGTCGTTAGTTTCAGGACCAGCCCAGGGAAGATAGAAAGGACAAGTATCTTGTTCCGCACAAAGAATTCTGCCACTTTCATACGGATTATTTCTTATCTCTTCTATTTTTAATGCTGTTAATGTGCTTTCTTTTGCCATCTTATCCTCCTTTAATGTTGTATTTTTAATCTTACTAATTTGTATAAAAAAAATCAAGCCCTGATGGCTTGAAAATCGTAGCTCCGGGGGTAGGATTCGAACTTTTAGATTAGCTTTTTACCAAATTAAAGGTTTTGAGATTCAATTCCAGATATTTTGCTGGAATTATTTTTTTAATAGCTTTTTCAATAGAATTTGGTTTTATGGGAATTAATCCTTTAAAAACAGCAAAACTGATTAAATAAATTCCAGAAACCACATCTGTACCAAGCTTTTCTTTACAAATTTCTGATGCGGGAATCAAATTAATGTTCTTGCTAATTTTCTTCAGGCTGTCTAAAATTTCTTTCTCGGCCAGATTTTTTACCAAGGGGATAGGAATAATATGTTTGTTGATTAAAAACCTTGTCTTTTGATTAGCAAAATTGAGCGCTCGCAAAGTCTCCTGCATTTCCAAACCTAAAATCAAATCAGCTCTCCCTTGGGGTATTAAAGGTGAATAAACCTTCTTGCCAAGTTTAATATGAACCTCAACAGAGCCGCCTCTTTGAGATAAGCCGTGAAGTTCAGAAGTTCTTATATCAAGCCCCTCAATTAAAGCGGCTTCAGCAATAATCTGCAAAAGAGTAATTAACCCTTGGCCGCCCGTTCCGACTATCACCATATTAAACTGGCCTATTTTTTTATCTGGATACATGGTCTTTTAGCAATTATTACTGAAACCTCTGGTTTTCCTAAAAATTCTTTTATGGTTTGAATAAATTCCTTCTGGTTTACAGGATCAATTGTTTTTACATTCTTTACCCCACAGCCCCTGATAACTGCTTCAATTTTAATTCCATTAGGCGTAACGGGAGCTGCCGGATGAGGCTGATGGCCGGTCATAGCAGTAGTTTCGTTGTTCAGAATAATAATTAAAGGATTTGATTTGTTAAAAACTGTATTAATTAAGGCAGGAATTCCGGCATGAAAAAAGGTGCTGTCCCCGATAATAGTTATTAACTTTTGGCCAGTAGCTTTTTTAATTCCGTGAGCAATGCCAATTGAAGAACCCATACAGGAAAGATAATCTTGAAGATAGTGGGGCGGAAAACCGGCTAACATATAACAGCCGATATCTCCGCCAAAAACTACATTTTTAGTATCAACGGCTTTTTTAATCCCTCCAAAAACCAACCAGTAGGGACAGCCGGGACAGAGCTGGGGGAAACGTTTGGGAGCCTGTCTTTTCAATTTGACAGGTGGCATTTTGTACTTTTTATTTGTAAATTTAGCAATGGCCGAGGTAACAATTCCGGGCTTTAGTTCATCAACTTCAGGAATTAACTTTTTACCAGCCACTGCCAACTTACAGTTTACTTCTTTAGCTATTATTGCTACTTCTTTTTCTAAAAACGGCTCTAATTCTTCAACTATTAAAACTTTTTTAAAGTTCTTAATAAACTTTTTAATTTTCTTTTCGGGCAAAGGATAAAAAAATCCCAGCTTTAAAACTGGTAAATCTAAATTCAGTTCTTTTAATGCTTCCATAACATATAAATAAGATATACCTGAAGTAATTACTCCCAAACTGGATTTTTTTGATGATTGTTTGTTGATTTGGGATTCTTCGGAAAACTCTCTTATTTTATCAATCTTTTCTAAAAGTTCTGTTTTCATCTCCATAACTCTCGGCGGCAGAGTAACAAACTTTTTGTAATCTTTAACAAATCTTCCTTCCGGGGTTTTTGATTTAGTAAACTGGATTTTACTCAAGCTTACTATGCCTCTCTGGTGAGCTACCCTGGTAGTTGTTCTTATCATCACCGGAATTTTAAACTTTTCTGAAATTTGGAAACCTAATTTAACAAAATCCTTACATTCTTGAGGATCGGCCGGCTCTAAGGTTGGAATGTGGGCTAAATAAGAAATTCCCCTGGTATTCTCTTCTGACTGGGCTGAGCTGTGACAGGAAGGATCATCAGCTGATATTATTACTGTCGGACCCTTGGTTCCTGTATAGACAAAGGGAAGTAAAGCATCTAGGGCAACATTTGTCCCGAAATTCTTCATGGCCATTAAGGTTTTTAATCCGGAAAAAGAAGCGCCGACAGCTGCTTCTAAAGCTACTTTTTCATTTGTCGAAAATTCAAAATAGACCCCTACTTTAGGGGCAATTTTAAAGAAAGTATTGCCAATTTCTGAAGCTGGCGTTCCAGGATAAGTAGAGACAAATTGAACGCCCGATTCAAGGGCGCCTCTGACAATTGCTTCGTTACCAAGTAAAATGATTTTTTTCCTTGGTTTATTCAAAAGGAGTTCCTCCATATAATATTATTTTATTCTACTGTTACGGACTTGGCAAGATTCCTTGGTTTATCTACGTCGCGCCCAAGCAATGTGGCCACATAATAAGCGAAGAGGTGTAAAGGAATAATGGCTAAAATTGGAGTTAGCATTTCTAAAGTTTTAGGAATATAAATTACATCGTCAGCTATCTTTTTTATTTCTTCGTTTCCTTGAGTAGCTATGGCAATAACCGGACCCTTTCTGGCTTTAATTTCCTGAATATTAGAGAACATTTTTTCATAAACCGAATCTGAAGGACAAACTGCCACAGTAGGAAAATTCTCATCTACCAAAGCAATAGGACCGTGTTTCAGTTCGCCTCCCCCGACTCCTTCAGCGTGCAAATAAGAGATCTCTTTTAATTTTAATGCCCCTTCCAAAGCAATGGAGTAGTTATATTTTCTGCCGATAAACCAAAAGTTTTTAAAACCTTTGTATTTTTCAGCTATTTCCTTTATTTGGGGAGCTTGTTTCAGAACTTCTCGGGCCAAATCCGGTAATTTTTTAAGTTCAGAAATAATTCTTTTTCCGGTTATTAAAGACATTTCTCTTTGCCTCCCCAAATATACTGTTAATAATGCCAAAGAAGTTAATTGGCCAACAAATGCCTTGGTGGAAGCAACAGCAATTTCAGGACCTGAATAGATGTAAAAACCGGCATCGGTCTCTCTGGCTTGAGTTGAGCCTACAACGTTAGTAATTCCGATTGTTAAATTTCCCTTCTTTTTAGCTTCTTTTAAGGAAGCCAGAGTATCGGCTGTTTCTCCAGATTGGGAAACAAAAATAACCGCAGTATCTTTACTTAAAATTGATTTTCGGCAACGGAACTCCGAACCAAAATCTACTTCAGTAGGAATACCAGCATATTCTTCAAACATATATCTGCTAACCTGCGTAGCATAACCTGCCGTACCACAAGCAACCAGAACTAAACGGTTCATTTTTCTTAATCTATCTGACAGGCTATCTAAACTTCCCAATTTGACTGCTCCATCCTCTTCTAATAGTCTGCCCCTGATGGCATTTTCAATCGCTTCTGGTTCTTCCATTATTTCTTTTAACATAAAGTGCGGATATTCGCCCCTCTGAGCTTCTTCTAATTCCCATTCTATTTCCTCTGGCTGTTTTTCTTTGAGAATGGAAAAATTATCCGGTGTAACAGTGACTATTTCTCCATCATCAAGATAAATGACTTTTTTGGTATGAGCAATGACAGCAGCCGGGTCAGAAGCAATTAAAAATTCATTTTCCCCTAAACCCAGAAGCAAGGGGCTGCCCAATTTAGCAGCAACAATTTTATTCGGGTCGTTCTTAGAAATGACAACCAAACCATAGGTTCCTTTAAGATGACCCAGGGCTTTTCTGACAGCTTCTTCCAAATTTCCTTGAAAAAATTTCTCAATGAGATGAACTACTACTTCGGTATCAGTGTCTGAAGAAAATTGATGACCCTCCTTAAGCAATTCTTTTTTTAGCTCAACATAGTTTTCAATAATACCATTGTGAACTAAATAGATATTTTTTTGACAATCAAAATGGGGATGGGCATTATTTTCGGTAGCTTCGCCGTGCGTTGCCCAACGGGTATGCAAAATAATGGGGTTGGCAAAAGTGGCAGCATAATTATTATTTACCTTTTTTTCCAAATTAATAATTTTCCCTACTGCTTTCTGACAAATAATTTCTTTTTTATTTCTGTCCCAAAAAGCAAAACCAGCGGAATCATAACCGCGATATTCCAATCTTTTTAGAGCTTCTAAGCCTAACTTAAGAGTATTTGGATTTTCTTTTTTTGAGATGTAGCCTACTATGCCACACATGTTTCTATGTTATATGACGATGTTGATTAGTTTACCGGGAACGAAGATAACTCTTTTGATTTTTTTGTCAGCTATCATATTTTTAATCTTTTCTCTGGAAATTACAAGGGTCTTAGCCTTTTCCTCGGAAAGATCGGCTTCAACTTTGATTTTGTCTCTAACCTTACCATTGACCTGAATAACTAAAGTTATTATTTCTTCCTTGATTAATTTGGGATTATATTTCGGCCATTTTTGAAAAGCGATGCTTGCTTTCTGGCCCATTAATCTCCAGAGTTCTTCTGAAATATGGGGCGCTAAAGGATAAAGTAAGATTAACATATGTTCAAGTGCTTCTTTTCCAACGTTTTCTTTTCTTTCCTGACATAAATTAACAAATTCCATAAAAGCGGCTACAGCGGTGTTAAATTTTGTTGCTTCCAAATCCCCATCTATTTTTTTGTTCAGTTTATGTATGGCTCTTAAAATTTCCGGACTGCTTTCCTTGTTTTTAATACATTCAGAAATCAGTCTCCAAACTTTTTCCAAAAATCTATAAACTCCCCTTACTCCTTGGGTACTCCAGGTAATAGTTTCTCCAAAGGGCCCCATAAACATTTCATAAACCCTTAAAGTGTCTGCTCCGTATTTATTGACAATTTCATCGGGGTTAATGACATTTCCGAAAGATTTTGACATCTTCCTTCCGTCTTCTGCTAAAACTATACCCTGAGATGTTCTTTTGGAATAAGGTTCTTTTTGAGGAACAACACCGAGATCAAAAAGGAACTTATAAATGAACCGGGAGTATAAAAGATGCAAAGTCGTATGCTCCATACCGCCATTGTACCAATCAACCGGCAACCAGTATTTTATTTTCTTTTTATCGGCTAAATCTTTATTATTATCAGGATCGGTATAGCGAAGGAAATACCAATTAGAACCTGCCCAATTGGGCATAGTATCTGTTTCTCTTTTAGCTTTGCCTCCACATTTGGGGCATTTGACATTAACCCAGTCAGAAACAGCAGCTAAGGGAGATTCACCAGTGCCGGTTGGCTGGTATTTCTCAACATAGGGAAGTTCTACCGACAAATCTTTTTCTGACACCGGCACGGCGCCGCATTTCTGACAATGAATTATCGGAATTGGCTCTCCCCAATAATGCTGACGGGAAAAAACCCAGTCTCGCAGTTTATATTGAACTGTTTTTCTACCAGAACCTTTTTTTTCAAGCCAACCTGTAATTTTTTCAATTGCTTCCTGAGAAGATAATCCGTTAAACTGGCCAGAATTAACCAACTTACCATAATCAACAAAAGCGTCTCTAGAAAGATCACCACCAGAAATAACCTCCCTGGTTTCCAAACCATATTTTTTAGCAAAATCATAATCCCGATAATCGTGGGCCGGAACTACCATGACAGCTCCTCCACCATAAGCAGATATCACATAATCCCCTACCCAAATTGGAACTTTCTCATTATTTATAGGATTTATGCAATAACCACCGGTAAAAACTCCGGTTTTCTCTTTTTCTAATTGTTCTCTTTCAAAATCGCTTTTCTTTTTAGCCTCAGCGATGTATTTTTCAACTTCTTCTTTTTGTTCTGGCTTAATTATTTTTTTAACCAAAGGGTGTTCTGGAGATATCACAACAGCCGTTACCCCAAACAGAGTATCAGTTCTGGTAGTAAAAACTTGAATTATATCTTCTGAATCTTTAAATTTGAAATCAATTTCGCTACCATAACTCTTACCAATCCAGTTTATCTGCTGGGCTTTTACTCTTTCTGGATAATCAACATCTTTCAAATCATCAATCAACCTGTCAGCATAAGCTGTAATTTTCAGCATCCATTGTTTTAAGACTTTTTTCTCCGCTGGGGTACCACAGCGTTCGCAAGAACCTCCAACCACTTCCTCATTAGCCAAACCAATCTTACAAGAGGGACACCAGTTTATCGGAATTTCAGCCTGATAGGCTAAACTCTTTTCAAAAAGTTTAAGAAAAATCCACTGAGTCCATTTATAGTATTTAGGATCGGTCGTATTAATTTCTCTTGACCAATCAAAGGAAAGACCCAGGCTTTTAATTTGTCTCTTATAATTAGCAATATTTTTCTCAGTAGCTACTTGAGGGTGAATGCCGGTTCTGATAGCGTAGTTCTCTGTTGGCAATCCAAAAGCATCCCAGCCAATAGGAAATAAGACATTGTAACCTTCCATTCTTTTTTTTCTAACTAGAGCATCTAAAGCAACGTAGGATCTCGCGTGACCAACATGAAGACCGTCTCCCGAAGGATAGGGAAACTCAATTAAGATGTATTTTTTTGGTTCTTTAGAAAAATCCTCTGCCCGAAACAATTTTTCTTTCTCCCAGTAACCCTGCCATTTTTTCTCAAACTCCTGTGGATTATAGCTCATATTGTTTTAATTTATTCTTAAAATATATCAAACTTGAGCATTTTTTAAAGCTCCACAACACAAACAATTCCTCTGGTTTTTAATTTTAGGAATGGTATTTATGAGCAGCTTCCTGATATTTTCTACATTGGCCTTCATGGTTTGAATTACTGCTTCTGTATTAACAGGATGAGATTGCCAGGCGTCGTAATCGGTAACCATTGCCAAAGAAATATAACAAAGCTCAAGCTCTCTGGCTAAAATTGCCTCCGGGACTAAAGTCATTCCAATAACATCAGCAAACTTTCTGAAGAATTTTGACTCAGCTCGAGTAGAAAACCTGGGACCCTCAATGCACAAATAAGTTCCCTTTTGGTGAATTGAAATTTTCATTCGCTTGCCTTCTTTGTAGAATATTTTTCTCAATTCAGGACAAAAAGGATCTGCCAATGATACATGAATTGCTCCTTGATCGTAAAAAGTATAATCTCTCTTTCTGGTAAAATCTAAGAATTGCTCACAAATAACAATATCTCCTGGTTTAAAACTCTTTTTCAAAGAACCTACAGCGCCTATACCAATTATTCTTTCAATGCCTATTTTTCTTAAACTCCAAATATTAGCCTTTTGAGGAACTTGATGGGGAGGAAGTTGATGCCTCTTTCCATGCCTGGCCAAAAATGCCACTTCTTTACCTAAAAAACTACCTATTTCAATTGGGGCAGAAGGATAGCCAAAGGGAGTTTTAATTTTTATTTCTTTTTCTTTATTAAAAATTCCCGGATCGTAAATTCCGCTTCCTCCAATAATTGCTATCCGAGGTTTAGATCTTAAATAATGTTTTGGCATTTTCAGTGGTTATTTTAGCTACTTTTTCATAACTCACTTTCTTTATTTCAGCAATTTCTTCAGCGATATATCTTACATAAACAGGTTCATTTCTCTTAACTCCAGCTGATGGAGGTGTTAAATATGGACAATCTGTTTCTATTAAAATTTTTTCTAAAGGCGTTTTTTGGATTATTTCTTTTAAATCTAATTTGTAGATAATTCCGTTGAAACCAAGATAAAAACCCATTTTCAGATATTCTCCTGCTTGCTCCCAAGTCCCGGTAAAACAATGAACCACTCCTCTAATTTTTGAAGTATTAAATTCTTTTATCGCTCCAATTAAATCATTGTGGGCCATCCGGCAGTGAAAAATAACCGGCAAATCAAGGTCTTTGGCCAACTTCAATTGATTTAAAAACGTTTCCTTTTGCTTTTCTTTAAACAGCTCTAACTTCTTTTTAGTTTTTGGCTTGTAATAATAATCCAAACCAATCTCACCAATAGCTACTACTTTTTCGCTTTTTGCTAATTCTCTGTATTCTTCATAATTGAAATCTTCTTCCCTGGAATTAAAAGAGCTTTCTTCTTCATCAAATTTTATTTTCACTAAACCGGTATTTAAATGAATAGGGTGGAGACCTACGGCAGCATAAACGCCCTGAGAATACTTTTCTGTAATCTCTACTGCTTTCTTGCTTGTCTCATACTGGGAACCTATATTTATCATCCAAACATCATTATCTAAGCTTTTCTTAATCACTTCATCAGCATCATTCTTATACGCGCTGAAATTAACATGGGCATGGGTATCAATTAACATTAGATTCTCGGGAATAAAGGTTTACTTTTTTTAGTTTCCATTTGTTCTAATATTTTCTCTGAGGTTTCTGGTAAAAAGGGTTCTAATAATTTTGCTATTTCTGAAATAGCAAATAATAAATTACTGATAACTTCTTTTTGGTTTTTACCTTCTTCCCAGGGTCGCTCCTTTTCGATATAGCCATCACAAAAACTAATCAATTCCCAAATTAAAACCAAAACCTCATTAAATCTAAACTCATCTAACTCTTTTTTACAATTTTTCCAAGTTTTATTTATTTTATTTTTAAATTCGTAATCTGGTTTAATTCGTAATTGGTAAGAAACTTTTTCTGCCATTGTTAATACTCTAGCTACTAAATTGCCAAGTCCAGAAGCTAAATCTGAGTTATATCTTCCTTTAAATTTCTGATAAGTAAAGTCCCCATCTTCGGTTGCTGGAATTTCTCTTAAAAGGAAATATCTTACCGCATCAGTACCATATTTCTTTACTAATTCTACGGGACAAACTATATTGCCTAATGATTTGGACATTTTTTGACCAGCAAAAGTAATAAAGCCATGAACTAAGATATTTTTTGGTAAAGGAAGTTTTAAGGCAAAAAGGATAGCTGGCCAAAGTAAAATATGAAATCGAAAAATATCTTTTCCC
Source organism: uncultured Candidatus Saccharibacteria bacterium (assembly GCA_964467045.1). Taxonomy (GTDB): domain Bacteria; phylum Patescibacteriota; class Minisyncoccia; order Minisyncoccales; family RBG-13-42-11; genus CAYXOH01. Next base: position 18,843 of record CAYXOH010000001.1, read on the forward strand.
AGACAATGAACGTCAGCTGGCCAGAACTTTCGAAATTTAGCACTGTTTTTGGCGAAATCCAGGGCAGAAATATAATTTAACAAGGCTTCAAACCAAATGTAGATAGTCTGGCTATCATCGTCGGGAACTGGTATCCCCCATTTTAATTTTTCTTTTGAGCGAGAACAACTTATATCCTCCACTCCCTGGTCAATAAAGGCTAAAATCTCATTCTTTCTGCTTTCAGGAAAAATCTTAATCTCATCATTTTCTATTACCTTTTTAACTTTATCTGAATATTTTGAAAGTTTAAAAAAATAATTCTCTTCTTCAATAATCTCTGGTTTTTGCTGGTGATGAGGACATCTTCCATCAACCAAGTCTTTTTTCTTAATAAATGCTTCGCAGCCAACACAATAAAGGCCTTGGTACTTTTTTTCGTAAATATCGCCGTTGGCTTTTAATTCTGACCAAACCTTTCTCACCGTCGGCCAATGTCTTTTCTGGTCAGTAGTCCTGATAAAATCGTCATTTGAGAGATTTAAAACCTTCTTCAGCCTTTTATATTTACTGGAGAACTCATCACAAAATTCTTTTGGTTCTTTCTTGCATCCCTCTGCTGCTCTTAAGACTTTCTGACCATGTTCATCAGTTCCGGTCAAAAAGAAAACTTCCTCTCCTAAATTTCTGTGGTGGCGGGCTAAAATATCTGCCTGGACTAACTCCAAAGAAAAACCGATATGGGGCGGAGCGTTGGTATAAGCAATACTGGTTGTAATATAAAATTTCTTTGCCATAATTTAAAAAAAGAGGGGGCACCTCTTTCTATTTTATCATAAAATTAGCTTGATTTAAATCTTATTTTTCTTTTTTAACAATGACCACAAATTCTCCTTTTATTTCTCCTGCTGGTATTTTTTTTATCACTTCCTCAATATTCCCGCGGTAAATCGTTTCAAACTTTTTAGTTAATTCACGACAAACAACAATTCTTAATTCTTTGTTCGCTGAGCGCAAGCGAGGCGGGAGATGAGGCGTAGCTTCAGCGACCTTAATTCCTAATTCGTTTAAGGTTTTGACTATTCTGTACGGAGATTCATAAAAAACAACCGGAAGTTTTGAATTAGCTATTTCTTCAAAAAACTTATTTCTTTTCTTTTTAACCGGCGGGAATCCCAAAAATGAAAATTTATCCATCGGAAAACCAGAAACACTGGCTGCCGCAATTACAGCCGAGGCTCCGGGTAGGGGCACTACCTTCACCTGATTATTTAGTGACTCAATGACTTTTTCCACTAATTTTCCGCCGGGATCAGAAACTCCAGGAGTTCCAGCATCAGAAACCAAGGCTAAGTTTTTCCCCTCTTTTAAAATATTAATAATATATTCCACTTTCTTTAACTGGCTGTGTTCGTGATAACTTAAGGTTGGTTTTTTGATATTATAGTGATCCAGTAATTTTCTTGTTTCCCTGGTATCTTCGCATAAAATTAAATCAACCTCCTTTAAAACTTCTAATGCACGGAGGCTGACGTCTTTAAGGTTTCCGATTGGTGTAGCAACAATATAAAGCGCACTCATAAGACCAGGGGTCTTTCTCTTTTTGGGGAAGGAGAAACAGAAGTTTCGTACTCTTTTCTTTTCTTTAAAAAGTCTCTTAAAAATTCAAATATTACTCCAGCTAAAGGAATAGCTAAAATTGCTCCTAAAATTCCCAAAAGCTTTCCGCCAATTGCTAAGGCCACCAACACTAAGACAGGCGGCAGGCCAACAAATCTTTTGGTCAAAACCGGAGTAATGATATTGCCTTCTATTTGCTGGATTAAGATAAAAGCCACTAAAACAAAGAGAGCTTTCAACCAAGAATCCAAACCAACAAAAATAAAAGCAATAAGTCCGGCGATAATTGGCCCCAGAACAGGGATAAAATCAAGGATTCCCGCTAAAATCGCCAAAATTAAAGCATACTTCACCTTAAACAGATAAAGAGTAAGAAATACAGCTAACCCAACAAAAATACAAACTAAAACCCGTGAGCCAAACCAGCCAGCTACCTTAGCTCGAGAATTTTCCCAAAGAGATAAAACATATTTCTCATGCTTTTTTGGAGTCAAAAGCCCAATTACTCTTTCTGTTGCTTTTTCTTCTAAGGAAAGAAAGAGAGCAATGGCTAAAACAAAAATAGTTGAGCCAATTCCTCCGAAGATAACCGCTAAGGCATTTAATATATCAGAGGAGGCTTTTTGAAGGGTTCTCCCAAGAGCTTGGATAAAAGTATCCATACTTTCAAAAGCTTCTATTCCCAAGCCTTTTAATGACGGAGCAATTTTTTCAAAATACTGTGGGAAAAGCTGAGAAAATTGCTTAATTTCTATAACAAACATCGGAGCTATTGCATAAATAAGCAAAGATAAAATTCCAAATATTCCGATGTAAACAAAAATAACTGCTAATGCTTTGGGGATACGTAAACGACGAAGAAAATTAATAGCCGGCTCAAATAAAACAGAGATAATTAAAGCAAAAAGAACCCAAATTAAAATATCTCTGACTAAGAAAATAAGATAGAATCCCAGGAAAGCAAGGGCGATTTTGAAAATTGTTCCCCAGGAAACGTCTAAAACTCTGTCACCATTCATACGATTTTTTATTTATAAGTTCGATGAGATAAATCTCATCTCTCGTCTTAATTTATATTTTATCTCTCGAACGTCGAGATGAAATTTTAATTTCATTGAGCAAACGAATTATGGAAAAGAAGGTTTACCTTCTTTGACTATAATTTTAATAACTTTTCAAATTTTTCTTTATCTTTATGTGGACCAATTAAAGCTAAATTTAAATTTTTGTTTCTAAAAATATCTTTTGCTACTTTAAGGATATCATTTGGAGTAATTTTATCAATTTTAGCAAAGATTTCCTTTGGGGTAAGAATTCTTTTTTCAAATATTTCTTGAGTAGCATAAAAGGATGCTTTAGCATCGGAAGATTCTAATAATAATGCTAATTTTCCTTTAAGATTATCTTTAGCTTTTTTAAGTTCTGATTCAGAAATCTTATTTTGAGATACCTTTCTATATTCTTTTAAAATAGCTGAAATTGCTTTTTCAATTCTCTGATTATCCACTCCGGCCCGAGCAGTAAAATAACCCGTATCGGGATTTGCCTCTACTTCGGTTTTAATGTAATAAGCCAATCCTAATTTTTCTCTAATTTCTACGAATAACCTAGAACTCATCATTCCGCCTAAAATTATTCCCAAAACATCCTGGGTGTATCGTTGAGGATGAAAAACATTATATCCCCTCACTCCAAGATATAAGTGTGATTGGTCGGTTTTTCTATATTCTAAAAGACATTGAGGACTTTTTTGTTTTTCAATGACTTTTAGCTTTTGGCTTGGACCTACTTCAGCTACGTTAATAAAGTATTTTTGTATTAATTTCTTAGATTTTTGCTTATTAAAGTTTCCTGCTATGCATAAAATCGTATTTGAAGGGACATATTGTTTCTTCCTGTAATTTATTAGACTATTGCGGGTTATTCTCCTGACACTTTCTTTAGTGCCGGCAATATCCCAGCCGGCCGGCTGATTACCATATAATAATTTTGGCCACATTACTCCTTCAACATAACTCATTGGATGGTCGTAAATCATATTAATTTCCTCAATAATTACTTTTTTTTCTTTTTCAATTTCTTTTTGTGGAAGTAAGCTGTTTAAAAATATATCCGAGACCCAATCAAATACTAATTCAAATTGGGAAGCTTCTACTTTGGCAAAGTATCCTGTAAAATCCTGACCGGTAAAAGCATTATAAATCCCCCCAATCTTGTCCAAGGGTTCTACTACCCCAACAGGAGTAGACCTTTTTTTGGTTCCCTTGAACATCATGTGTTCCAAAAAATGAGAAATCCCATTGATTTCCTTTGTCTCATACTTTGAACCGGTTCCAACCAAAATTAAAACAGTTACCGCCTGACTGCTTTTTTGAGGAACAGTAATAATCCTTAATCCATTTTTAAGAGTTGTTTTTGTATACATTCAACTAAATCTTTAATTTTTACTCTTTCTTGCGACATGGTGTCCCTGTCACGAACCGTCAGATCATCCTTTTCTAAAGTTTCAAAATCAATAGTCACAGCAAATAAGGTGCCGATTTCGTCTTGCCTGCGATAACGTCTTCCGATTGAACCCACTTCATCATACTGGGTCATAAAATGAGGCTTTAAAATTTCAAAAATCTCTTTAGCTTTCTTGACTAATTCTGGCTTATTTTTGACTAAAGGCATAACTGCCACTTTAATCGGCGCTATTTTCTTATCGATTTTAAAAACTACTTCTATTTCCTTGGTAGCTTCGGTTGTCTTTGTTCTGCCACCCTTAATTTCCGTATAGGCATTGCACAAAACAGCCAAAAGAGCTCTTTCTAATCCCATGGTTGGTTCAATAACATAAGGATAATATTTCTTTTTTGTCTCTTCATCAAAATATTTCAAATCTTTCCCGGAAAACTGACTGTGTCTCTTTAAATCGTAATCTGTACGATTGGCTACGCCAGCTAACTCTGCCCAGCCAAAGGGAAACTTGTATTCAATATCAACTGTTCTTTTGGAATAATGGGCTAAGGATTTTTTAGGATGTTCGTAAAGACGCAGGTTCTCTTTCTTCAACCCCAAATCCAAAAAGAATTTTCGCCATTCCTCCAGCCAGAAATCAAACCATTGTTCATCTTTTCCCGGTTCAACAAAATATTCAATTTCGGCAAGGTCAAATTCTTTGGAACGAAAAGTAAAGTTCCCAGTAGTAATTTCATTTCTAAAACTCCGGCCAACCTGAGCAATGCCAAAAGGAACTTTTAAACGTTGAGATTCCTGAACTAGTTTAAAGTTGGTAAACATTGATTGGGCAGTTTCTGGTCTTAAATAAGTTATATGGGCTTCGTCTTCCACCGGTCCCAGAAAAGTTTTAAACAATAAATTGAATTGCCGAGAAGGAGTGAAATCTTTACCCCCACATTGGGGACACTCTTTTTTTGTTAATTGGTCTTCTCTAAAACGGGAATGGCATTTCTTGCACTCAATTAAAGGATCGGTAAAACTTTCAAGGTGTCCTGAAGCTTCCCAAGTTTTAGGATGCATTAAAACCGTACCATCTATCAAAACTACATCTTCTCGATTTTGAACAAATTTTTTAAGCCAGAGATTCCTGATATTATTTTTTAAAAGAGCGCCCAGGGGCCCGTAATCCCAAAGTGCCTCCACGCCTCCGTAAATCTCCGAGGATGGAAAAATAAAACCACGTCTTTTGCAAAGTGATACAATTTTTTCCATTAAAGCTGCCATAAATTTGAAATTTATTGTACTACTCCCTGAGAATCGCTCACGGTTTCATCATCCGGTAAGGTAGTATCAATGGCCGTACTGCTGGCGGTTAATATGGTTTCCGTCCATTGATCCTGACCGCTGATTGTAGCAGCGCTAATTAAGTCCGGGGTTTTTCCTCTTTGTGAGCCGTTTGGGGTAAATTCAATCTGGAAAGAAATATTAGGAGCATCATTCAGAACTCCCTGCCCAACTTCTAAATCACCTATCTCCCAAACTAATTCTTTGGATTGAGAATCAAAGGCAAATTTTTCAGATTCTTCCTCGGGAAAAATTTTACCGGTTAACTTTACTTGAACTGGTAAAACAGCTTTTACTTTGGTGTTTTTTGCTTCCGAATAGTAATTCTTAACTTGCCAAATTATTGTATAGGTAGTGGCCTCGCCAACAGTTGGTGGTAGGGGTCCTGAATTTCCAAAAACTTCTTCCTGAAAATACCCCTTTTGGACGATTTCTATTTTTGATTTAACTTTATTGACAAATTCTTCTCTGGCTTGGGGGAGAATAATTCTATTTTTAATCACTGGGTTTTTATTTTCAGGAGAAGAAATGTGCCATTCATCTTTTAGTTCAACCCAAAACTCTACCTTACCTTCTTCTAATGAATCTAAAAACTGTAGTTCGGGAACTCGTCTCCAATCAAAAACGATGGAATTATCTCCTGGTTCAAAATTACCAAAATCTGATTTTATACTCTGTAAATCAAAAGCTTCTCCTTCTAATTTGTTGACTAAAGACATATAAGTTAAAGATTCCTCTCCGATATTCTTAAAGAAAATCTCGTAGTGTAGCAAATCTCCAGGAGAAGCAATATATTCTGGATTATTATTGATTTGCTGAGTAATATGTAAATCTGGCTGAACAATTTCTATTCCTTTAGCCGCTTCCTTTAAGAGGACGATTTCTCCATTCTGCCAGCTGCCAATTTTTGCCTGAAAAACTTTCTCTTCTCCAACTTCTCCTCTAATTTTCCCGGTAATTTCAACTCTTCCGCCGTCAGCTTTATTTAAAAGTCCAATTTCCCAGTCAGTTTTTTCCAATGATTCAGGAATAGCACTAATAAATTCAAACTCTGAAGGATAACTAATTGTTATTCTTAAATCAGAAAGCGGATAATCTACATTGGAAAAATAATTCAATCTAAAGCTCAATTCCTTTCCAGATTCAATTTTTGATGGAATATCAAATTCAAAGGTCAGGGGCACCTTATTAATTTTAGTAGTAAATGTAGTAGATGATTCATAGCCAGCTTTTAAATTTTTGGGCCGGTAGCTCAGTAAGGCTTTAGCCGTCTTAATTTCTCCTTCTTTGCCTAAAAGTCGGGCTTTAAAGCTAAAGGTTTTTTCTTCGCCGGGATAAATCGCCCCGCCAAAATCATCTGAGCCCTTAGTAACCCTCAGAGATTCTTCTCCGACTGGTATAGAATAGTCGGGATACTCAAAAATTAATTCAGGTTCCTCCAAGCGAGTGGTTCCGTTATTTTTATACTTAACAATATATTCAATTTCCTGGAGAAGATCGGCTTCTTCCGGACCCAAGATTTCCACCTTTAAAATATCTTTAGAATAAATATTCTTTTGAAAAAAATAAAAACCTAAAACGCCTGCTAAAATAGCTAAAAATATAATAAAAAGGGTAGCTTTTTTCATAATATATTTAATTTACCAAATTATTTAATTTGTTCCAAGACTGCCGATAAATAATAGTTGGATATTTTGTTTAATTCGTTGAATGTTTGATTATCAATCCTTAATCTTCTTAGAATGGCTAAATCTTTCCTTAAAATAATCCTTAATATTTTTACGGCATCGGAGCTAATTGGCTGGAGAAATTTTGTCTTATCCTTACATTCCTCTCCTATCAGCCCTCCTTCTTTTAAGCTAAAGGAAATATTATTAGGGATTATTTTTTTCTGACAAATAGAACAGTAATAAAGCTCTACTTGATAGCCTAAAATAGAAAGAAGATTCCAGAGAAAATAATAGTATATCATAGAACATTGAACAGGGAACGGGAAATGGCTATTGAGTGTTGTAAATGTTTCCGTTAATAGATGCCAGATTTTGGGGTCGGGCTCCTCTCCTTTAAACAAATTGTCCACCGCATCAGAAATTCGATGGGCAATTGCTATTTTTTTTAGATCTCCTCTTAAATTTTTAAAGTTGTTGATTAAGATAGCATCAGTTAAGGTTTTGTGGGTTTTTCCCTGAATAAATTCGATTTCTGAAAGATAGAAAATTTCTAAACCCGCTCTTAGTTTTGATTCTATTTTTCTTTCAGCTTTTGCTAATAAATCCAACCTTCCAAAATCTTTAGTATAAATTGTAAAAATTCTGTCTGCTTCTCCACGATTAATTTTCTTCAAGATAAAACCTGGCGTTCGGTAATGCAGAAACATATTTATTTGATTAGTATGGCTTAACTCCAGTAATATCTTGTAAAAATCTGATTTTTCTATCAGTACCTACCCTTTCTTGGCTTGTCTTAGCTCGATGTCTTTCCGTCCTTAACTCTCTTAGTCGTCTTTTAACCTCTATTTCTGAAATATGGCTGCTAAATCTCGAATGGGGAAACATTTCTTTTTCCATTTTCATTCTTTGTTGCAGAGAATACATTCTGCCGCCAGCTCCCGGAATATATGGAGAAGATTTTTTTAATATTTCTCTCAATTCAGGCCTGGTAATTCCTTTTTTCTTGTTGAAAATAGACATAATTTAAATCTTTTTAATTGCTAACCATAATTTTTGTTGCTCGACCTTTAATTCTTTTTTTATACCAAAAACTTGTTTTGGTTTTTCTCCTAAAACAAAATTTTTGACTTTTGCTTCTTTGATAATAAATTCTTTATTTTTTTGGAGGATTTTGTTTAAATTACCTTCTCCAAGAAATCTGACTAAAATTTTATCTTTTGGTTTCAAGTTGGCTTTCTTTCTCATCTCTTGGATATTGCGGATTATCTCCCTGACGATGCCTTCTTCTTTAAGTAGCGGAGTTATTTTAGTATCTAATTCTAATTTTTCTTTAAGTTTAGAGTCAAAAACCACTTCCTTAATGTTAACTTCTTCAGCAATTAAATTAAGTAAATCATTATCAATTTTTGACTTTTCGCTTTTAATTTTTAATTTTTGAAGCGGTTGTCTAACTTTTATTCCGGCCCTTGCCCGCTCGGCCAGTGCTCTGGCAACAATTTCTCTTACCTCTCTCATCTTTTTTTCTAATTTATCATCTTTTATTTTTTTATTTTCTTCCGGCCAATCTTCTAAATGGCAACTTCTTTTCTTCCCCAGCCCCCGATAGATCACTTCACTTAGGAACGGAATAAAAGGAGCAGTTAGTTTGCTTAGAGTTAAAAGTGCAAAACTTAAAGTTTCCGAGACCTCTTTTAATTCTTTTTTGCTGGCAGGTTTTTGAAATCTCTTTCTGGAACGCCGGATGTACCATAAAGAAAGATCTTCAACTACAAAATTCTCAATTGCCCTAGCCGCACCAGTCACATTATACCTATTCAATCTTTGAGTGGCTTCCCGGATAAGATTATCTAGCCTGGCAATAACCCATTTATCAAGAATATGTTTGGATTTTGGAATTTGGGATTTGGAGTTTGGAATTTCTTTTTTTTGAGCATAGGTTCTTAAAAAAATATATGAGTTCCAGAAAGTCAAGATGAATTTTTTCAGAGCTTGGTCTACTTCTCTTTCAGAAAATAACTTAGCATCTCCCGGCTGGTTTATGGTGTAAAAGTACCAGCGAGTGGCATCTGCTCCATATTCTTCAATAATAGAATTCGGTTCAACTACATTGCCTTTGGATTTTGACATCTTATCTCCTTTTTCATCTAAAACATGACCCAAAGAGATAGCATTTTTATAAGTCGGCCCTTTCTTTAATAAAGTAGAGATAGCCAAAAGTGTATAAAACCACCCCCGGGTTTGATCAATGGCTTCAGAAATATAATCTGCCGGGAACTGTTCTTCCTGTAATTTTTGGTTTCCGAAAGGATAATGATATTGAGCAAAAGGCATAGCCCCTGAATCAAACCAGCAATCAATCACTTCCGGAGTTCTCTCCATTAAGTTCTGGCATTTGGGACAATAAAATTTAACTTTATCAATGTAAGGACGGTGGAAATCTAATTCCATATTTTCGTTATACGGCAAATTACTGAACTTTAATTTTCTCAACTCTCCCGTTTTAATATGGGACCTCATTCTTTTTTCTACCATTTGTTTTTGGGAAAGTCCTTCGTTTGCCCCGGCCAAGGCAGTAATGGGGAATTCATGACTGATAATCAAAACTGTTTTATTCTGATATTTTTTATCGGTATCTTTTAAAAAAGAGTGCATTCTTTTTTGTGCATCTGAATAATTTTCTCCTTTTGGTGCTCTAACTTTGAATCTTTTCAGATAATAATCTAATTTTTTAAGTTTTCTTTCCGGATCCCAAAATCTCCCCGCTATTTTAACTGATTTTCCGTTCAGACCGCCCATATCAAGTTCTCTTAATCTTTTGTCAAATTTCGGTTTAACTCCTGTCTCTCTTTCTATAATTTCAGCTGTCTGTCTTGTTCTCAAAAGATCCGAAGAAAAAATTAAATCAATTTTAGCTTTTTTTATTTTTTCAGCCACTTTTGCAATTTGTCTTCTTCCTCTTTTTGTCAGGGAACATTTGCTTTTTTCTGGCCAGCAAGAAACTAAATTTTTGACATTTCTATCGGACTCCCCGTGTCTCAAAATAAGATATTTATTACTGCTGAATTTTTTCAAGAGCAGGTCCTTTTTTGAACCAATAATTTCCACTTGGCCACATTTTTTACATTGCCAAACAGGCAGAGGTGTCCCCCAGTATCTTTCCCTAGAAAAAGCCCAATCTTTAATTTCTCTTAACCATTCACCAAATCTCCCCTTTTTTAAATGAGCTGGAATCCAATTAATTTTTTGACTATTTGCAAGCAAACCTTTTCTGACCTTCTTTACATTTATAAACCAGCTTTGTTTAGCATAATAAAGCAAGGGTGAATTACATCGCCAACAAAAAGGATAATCGTGACTATAGGGCTCTTTTTTGAAAAGCAGGTTTCTCTTTTTTAAATCTTCAACAATTAAAGGATCAGCCTTTTTAACAAATATTCCTTTCCATGGTTTAACTTCCGGAACGAAACAGCCAACTTCATCTACAGTAATAAAAATTGGTAAATTCTTTTCTTTTCCTAATTCCATGTCTTCTTCGCCAAAAGCCGGAGCTATATGAACCAATCCTGTTCCCTCTTCTAAAGAAACAAAGTTGCCAGCAACTATAAACCAAGCTTTTTTATCGGGTTTCATAAATTTATACAAAGGTTCGTATTCTAACCCAATTAATTCTTTTCCTTTAATTTCTTCAACAATTTTCCCCTCCACCCCGGAAGCTTTCATTCTTTCCTTGGCTAAAATTAAATAGCAAGCCTCTTCCCTTGAGGAAGAAGGCGAAGATAAAGATGAGGACGAAGTCTTCATCGCCGATTCATTGTCAGCTTTCACTTTTACATAAGTTAAATTTGGGTTTACAGCAACAGCAACATTACCGGGCAATGTCCAGGGAGTGGTCGTCCAAACCAATAAGCTGGTATCTGATTTTAATTTAAATTTTACATATATTGCCGGCTCTTCAATTCTTTCGTACCCCAAAGACACTTCATGAGAAGATAAACTCGTTCCACATCTTGGACAATAAGGAACTACTTTGTAATCCTGATAAATGAGGCCCTTTTTATAAATTTCTTTTAAAATCCACCAAACGCTTTCAATATATTCTGTTTCATATGTAATATAAGGATTTTTTAAATCCAACCAGAAACCGATTCTTTCGGTTAAACCTTCCCAATCTTTTTTATAATTCCAAACCGATTGTTTGCATAGTTTATTAAACTTAGCTATGCCGTATTTCTCAATATCTTTTTTGCTTTTCAATCCCAATTTCTTTTCAGTTTCTAATTCAACCGGCAATCCATGGGTATCCCAGCCAGCTTTCCTCAAAACTTTAAATCCCTGCATAGTTTTGTATCTACAAATAATATCCTTATAAATTCTGCTTAAAACATGATGGATACCCGGTTTAGCATTAGCGGTTGGAGGTCCTTCAAAAAATACAAAATCCGGCGCCTTTTTCCGCTGCAAAATGGATTTTTCAAAAACTTGATTGTCTTGCCAAAATTTCAATATTTTCTTTTCGTTTTTGGGAAAATTTATCTCCATAACTTTATTTACATTTTCTCTGGGGCAGAAATTCCCATTAATTCTAAAGTGTTCTTTAAGATAATTTTTGTAGCCAAAACCAGAGCTAAACGAGCTTGTGACAAAGACCTGCTTCCGGTCAGGACTCGACAATCCCTATAGAATTGATGGAAAGCGGTTGCCAGCTCTATTGAATATTGTGGTAATCGCTGAATTTGATAATCCTTGGCAGTGTCTTCAATAATTTCCGGCAATCTAATCAGTTGTTTAACCAAGTTAAATTCTGAAGGATGAACTAATAATTTTAAGTTTGGATTTTGGGATTTGGAATTTGGAATTTTTCGCAAGATACTGCAAATCCGGGCGTGGGCATACTGGACATAATAAACAGGACTTTTAGCAGATCTCTCTTTGGCCAAATCCACATCAAACTCCATCTGGGTATCTAACGATTTCATTAAATAAAAAAATCTTACTGCATCCAATCCCACTTCATTTATTAACCAGTCCAGAGTTATAACTTGCCCCTTCCTTTTAGAAATCTTTCCCTTTTTTAATCTGACTACCTGAGAAATTAAGATATCTAAATCTCCCTTATACCCCAACATCTTGGCCACTGCTTTTATTTTGCCGACATGCCCCTGGTGATCAGCGCCCCAAATATTAATTATTCTATCAAATTTCCTTTCAAACTTATCTTTATGATAGACAATGTCAGAAAGCAAATAAGTTGGTTCTCCTGTTTCTCTAATTACTACCCAGTCTTTTACGTCACCATATTTTGAAGTTTTTAACCAAACAGCTCTTTCTTTTTTGTAAACTAAGTTTTTATTCGCCAGCCAATTTCTAATCTTGATTATCTTTCTTTTCTGGTATAAATCATTTTCTTCCGAAATCCATTTATCAAACTTAATTTTCATTTTATTTTCAATAAAATTTTTGATGTCTTTCTGAATTGATTGAGCTAACAGATATCCAGCCTCTCCTTCATTTTTAGATTTTTTTATTTTATTTTCTATTCTTTTAATTGCTTTTCTTAAATAATTTGTCAAATAAGTGGTTCCTCTACCCAAAGCAGTTTTTCCTAATTCTTTTATCTGGACACTGTTTTTAGAATCATTAATGTAATATTCACGAGTAACCTTATAGCCAGATTTTTCTAAAATATTAGCCAGAGCATCACCAAAAAAAGCTCCCCTGCCGTGTCCTAAATGCAAGAGACCTGTAGGGTTAGCTGAAATAAATTCAATGTTCACCCTGCACTTTTTTCCGAAAAGTGCAGGGTGAAATTTTCCATAATTCTTTCCCTCCTTCAAAATATCTTTTACCTGTTTTTGTAAATATTCCCTGGAAAGAAAAAAATTGATAAAACCATTTTTCACTTCTACCTTCTCTAAAATGGGCGATTTTATGTTTTTAGCGATCTCTTGAGGGTTTTTCTTAAGAACCATCGCTACATTGGTAGCATAATCACCAAAGACTAGATCCACCGGCTCTTCTATTTCAACTTCTATCTTTTTCCCATAAAGACTTCTAATTGATTTTTCTACTGAATTTTTAATTTCTTCTTTAACCATATTATGTTTAATTTTACCTTATTTTCCTTTAAAATTAAAGTTTTTAATGATAAGATAAGTTTGATGAAAATATTAGCTGAAAACCCCGCACCAAAACTTTCGGTTTGGTACGGGGCAGGCAAAAAAGCTTATGGATTATGAAAATTCTCGCAGAGAATAAAAAAGCGTATTATAATTACCAAATTTTGGAGAAATTTGAGGCGGGAGTTTCTTTAACCGGCCAGGAGGTGAAATCCTTGAAAACAAGGGGAGTAAATTTAGCAGGGAACTATATAATTTTAAAAGGTAAAGAGGTTTTTTGGGTAGGGGCTAATATCCCTCCCTACCAACCCAAAAATGCTCCTGCTGATTATGATCCAGCAAGAGCAAGAAAACTTCTTTTAAAGAAATCTGAAATAAGACGCCTCATTGGCAAGGTAAAAGAAAAAGGGTTGACTTTAGTGCCCTTAAGGGTATATACTAAAAACGCTAAAATAAAGCTTGAATTCGGAATTGCCAAGGGGAAGCAAAAGACTGATAAAAGAGAACTAATTAAAAAACGAGAAACAGACAGAGAAATCCGCAGAGCGCTTAAGGGCAAAATCCAATAATGGAGAGGGCCGGGCTTTACCCGTGACTAATTAGGTATTGTATTACTAATGGGGGTGAAAGGTTTAGACAGGAATTTCAGTCAAAATAGGCAGATAGAGCTACTGGAATCTCTTAAAACTTCCAGTAAAACAAATAAGTGTCAACTTATTTAAGAAACCTGCTTTAGCTTACGTTTAAAGCAGCATCCGATTTATTGATTCTCGCTAGGTAAAAACCGGGTGTCATATTCAGCGAGATAAGATAGTTCTTTTGTCTCGAAAACTATCTAAAAGATAGAGACGAGTGGTACCAGAATTTTTGTCTGTTTTTTATCTGGTATTTCAAAAATCAAAACAGAATAAATCTGTAGAGATATTTTGACTAAATTTTTGGACGGGAGTTCGCCCTCCCCACCTCCACAAAAATCTGATAAAAAAAACATTTATCAACAATCAAATAAGAGCTAAGGAAGTAAGATTAATTGACGAAACCGGAAAGCAAATGGGAGTAGTTAATTTAGAAGAAGCGCTTCAAGTTGCCAGGGAGCGCAATTTAGATTTAATTCAAGTCACAGAGAAAGTTGAACCTCCGGTTTGTAAACTGGGAGATTATGGAAAATATCTCTACCGAGAAGAGAAAAAGGAAAAAGCAGCCCATAAACATAAAGGGGGCCAACTGAAGGGGATAAGGTTAAGTTTTAATATATCCCAACATGATTTAGAAACACGAGTCCATCAGGCAGAAAAATTTTTAAATAAAGGAGATACAGTCAGGGTGGAACTGCTGTTAAGAGGAAGGGAAAAAACCCTTCAAGATGTAGCTAAGGGAAAAATAGATAAATTTTTAGAAATTTTAAGAGGTACAACTCAAATAAAAATTGAAAGAGAATTAAAAAGGGAGTTTAGAGGATTAACTATGATTATTTCCAAACAATAATATGAGTAAGTTAAAAACCAGAAAATCATTTACCAAACGTTTCAAAATTACTAAAACTGGAAAAATATTGAGAAGGGCTACCGGTCTTAACCATTATCGGGCAAAAAAATCCGGTCAAAAAATAAGACAAAGTAGAAAATGGGTTAAAGTTTCCAGAAGTGAAGCTAAAAAAATAAAGAAATTACTGCCACATCGTCGATGAATTTAAAGATTCATCTTCATCTGCGCCCACTACGTGGGCTTGATAACAGTCGATGAATTTAAAGATTCATCTTCATCTGCGCCCACTACGTGGGCTTGATAACAGTCGATGAATTTAAAGATTCATCTTCATCTGCGCCCACTACGTGGGCTTGATACATGACTAGAGTAAAAAGAGGAAAAATTGCTCACAAAAGAAGAAAGCGTTTATTAAAATACGCCAAAGGTTTCCGCTGGGGCAGAAAAACAAAATACAGATTAGCTAAAGATGCTCTCTATCATGCTTGGGAATACGCTTACCGAGACAGAAGAACAAAGAAAAGAGAGTTTAGAAAACTCTGGCAAATCCAGATTAATGCTGCTTGCAGACAAGCTGGAATTTCTTATAGCAGATTTATTTACGGCCTCAAAAAAAACAAAATTGGCTTAGATAGAAAAATTTTATCTGAACTAGCTCAAAACCACTCCGAAATTTTTGAAAAACTCGTAGAAAAAGTAAGAGGCTAAGGGAAATCTTTCTTTATACATAAAAAAATGCCCACTCTTTACGGTGGGCTTTTGTCTATTATAAGACCTAAAAATCTACTATAATCTTTAGTATAAACCTCGCCCTTACCTCTGCGTATCATTAATTCTTCATCGCTGAGATTTACGGGCTTAAGTTGATGTTTTGGATTGTCTTTCAATCCTCGTACTGGACATTCTTCCTCATCGGGATCAGTGGTTATCCCGCAACTACATTCTTTCCATGGGCTTTTGGGCATTGAGAATACCTCCTTTTCATTTAAGCTATTATGTACTACTTTAACTTAGTTTATTATACTATTTAATTATTTAAAACTAAATAGGTCGGATGTCGGCTTCTTCCTGAAGCTGTTTTATATTCTTAAATCCCTGTTTTTGCAGAGATTGTTTTACTCCAATAATTAATTTAGGGAGGAAATTATAGCCAGACCCTCGATAAGGGACCTTGACTACTACACCTTCAGCAATTCTTGTTTTTACTTTATCTACTGCATATCTGATAGCCGATCTCTGTTCCATAGCCTCCAAAGACCCCATGCCTCGATATTTTTTAACCATTCTATTCTCTTCGTAATCAAACTCTTTCTCACCGGGCGATTCATCTAAACCAGCAAGAATACTTCCCATCATTACAGTTTGAGCGCCTAAGGATAAAGCTTTACTAATATCTCCTGGTTTTTGAACGTCTTGTCCTGCCTCATCCATTACCCTTATTCCTCCATCAGCAATTAAGGGCATGAAGCCATATTTTGATTCCAACCTTTTAGCTTCCTGAGCACAATCCCAAACCGCTGAAGCCTGGGCTCTGCCCGTCCCGAGTTCCTGCTGGGTGATACAGGCTGCTCCCGGACCAATGCCTACTCTTATTGCATCGCAAAATTCAAAAGCCTCCTCCATAATTTTTCTAACCATCTCTGCTGAATCAACGTTTCCTAAAATAACCTGCAAATCAGGAAAATTTTCTTTAACAAACTTAGCAATTCCTAATTGTTCCCTAAAAACTACGCTGGCATCAACAACTATGCCGTCAGCCCCGGCATCAGACGCTTTGCCAATTCTCTCTTTAACCAGACTCAACCTGGATTCTGCAGCAATAAATACTTTTAATTGTTTGTTTCCGTCTTTGGTTGCTAAAGGAAACTGTTCATTTTTCCTAATGTCTGAGTCAGTCACTAAAGCGACTATGTTATCTGCTTCATCTATTATAATTAAAGTATCCAAATTGTTCTCTCTTATAATCTTATTAGCCGCATTAAGATTGTTTCTATCAACTATTTCTGATTTTTTACCCACGATTAATTTTTCCCTGGGAGTCATCACCTCGCTTAATTTAGTTTCCATGTCTGCCCTATATCTAACATCCCTATGGGTGACGATTCCTTTTAATTTTGAATTTAGAGTTCCATCTTCAGTAATGGGAGTACTGAAAAATCCATATTTTTCTGCAATATTATAAACATCTTGAATCGTATTTTGAGAAGATAAAACAACAGGATCATAAACAAACCCTGCCTCAAATTCTTTTACTTTTTCTACTTCTTCGATTTGTTCGTCTATAGTTTGGAAATTATAATGGATAACCCCGATTCCTCCCATCAAAGCCATTAAAATTGCCATTTGAGATTCGGTAACCGTATCCATTGGGGAGGAAACGAAAGGGGTTTTCAAGATTATTTTTTTAGTAAACTGAGTTGTCAAATTTACTGTATCCCGCTCAAAATCAGGCAACCTATTGGGAACGAGAGTAATATCTTTGTACCAAAATTCTTTATTTTGTAAGTCAGGATGTAATTTTGCCATGGGTGTTAATTATTATTCCTTCGTTTTTTAATAAAGTGTTTTTCCTTTTAGTTCCCCGATTATAGCCACCAATTTTTCCAGTTGATGAAGACTTCGTTTTCATCTCCACGCTTCGCTTCGCTCGCGTATCTGATTTTATAATTCTGTGACAGGGAATTTTTGGATTTACATTTTTATTTAACACATTCCCTACTGCTCGCCAAGCCTTAGGCCTTCCGACAAGCTTAGCTACTTGTTTATAAGTCATTACTCTTCCCCTTGGAATTTTCTTAACAACCTCATAAACCTTATCTTCAAAATTTGTTTTATGTTCTATGTTCCATGTTCTATGTTTCATGTTCTATGAGATAGTTATTTGCTTTTTTGAGAATTTCTTTAGCATTTTTATATGTAAGTTGTTTTAGAGCATCAGCGTAAGGCAACCATTCAAATCCTATGTGCTCCCAGGAAATTTTAACTTCTTTTTCTTTTGTTTCCGCCAGGAGAAATGTAACAAATTTCAAAATATTTTTTCCTTCAAATTTAAAAAAATATTTAATGGTTTCTTTAAAATCGCTGACAAAGGCAATATTTTTTAAACCCGTTTCTTCTCTTACCTCTCTTTTAACCGTATCTTCCATTTTTTCTCCTTTCTCAATATGCCCTTTAGGTAAATCCCAATAATCTTTTTGGGCCCGGGAACCAGAAGGATAATGCAAAAGCAAAAATAAGGGCCTTTCACCCTCTTTTCTAAAAATTATTGCTCCAGCCGATTTTTCTATTGGCATGATTTAGTGAAAAAACTTTAATAATTTTTCTAACGGCAAGCAATTTATGATGTCTTCTCTTTCTGCCCAGCCCCGCCTGGCTTGGGCGATGCCTAATTCAATATATCTTAACTGGTCTTTATGATGAGCGTCAGTGTTAATTATCATTTTTACCCCGGCCTCTTTTGCCCTTCTGATGTTTTGGTCGTTTAAATCTAATCTTTCAGGATAAGAATTAATTTCTAAACATATATTATGTTCTTTGGCTGCTTTCAAAATTTTATCAAAATCACACTGAAACTCATCTCTCCTTTTTAAGATTCTGCCGGTGGGATGAGAAATAATATCAATATTTGGATTTTTCATCGCCCGAATTATTCTTTCTGTCATTTGCTCTTTTTCCATCTTGAAGCTGGAGTGAATACCGGCAATAGCATAATCTAATTCTTTTAGGGCCGAATCTTTAATGTCTATTGAGCCGTCATTTAAAATATTGGTTTCAGCTCCTTGTAAAATTTTAAAATTCTTAAGTTTAGAATTCAGTTTATTAATTTCTTTTCTTTGTCGAGCTAATTTCTTTTCATCTAACCCGTGTTCAATTCTTAAAAATTTAGTGTGATCAGAAATTCCTAAATATTCATAACCCATATTTTGAGCTGTCTTGGCTAATTCCTGGATTGAATTCACTCCACCGTCCCAATTAGAATGACAATGTAAGTCTCCTTTGATGTCTTTGTAGCCAATGACTTTAGGAAGATTCCCCTTTTGAGCTGCCTCTACTTCGCCTTGATTTTCTCTTAATTCTGGTTCCATCCACTCCATACCAAGTTTTTTGTAAATCCCCTCTTCTGTTTCACCAGCAATCATCTTTTTATCCCTGAATAATCCATATTCTGAAAGTTTTAATCCCTTATTTATAGCAATCCTCCGGGTAGCTATGTTGTGCTCTTTGGAACCAGTAAAATACTGGAGAGCTGAACCGTAGCTTTTTTTAGGCAAAACCCTTACATCTATGTCAAATCCTTCTTCTGCCCTGACAGAAGATTTAGTGGGACCCTTACCCCATACTTTCACCACTTCTGGTTGGGAAACAACAAAATCCATTACCTTTTCCGGTTTTTGGGAAATAACCAAAAAATCAGCATCACCAATTGTTTCTTTCATTCTTCTGACTGAACCCGCATAGTCTACTCTTTCTACCTCTTTTAAATCGTTTAATTTTTTATAAATTATTTTTACCCGTGGCAGAATCTCGCCCAAAAGAAATCTTCCTTTACTTCTCTTTAAGAAAGCAATTCCTTCTAAAATATTTTTTTCAGTTTTTTCATCAAATCCAAATAAAAGAGAAATTTTATGAGATTTGGCGGCTCTTTCTAAATCCTTTAAATTTCTGATGCCCAATTTTTGATAAAGCACTTTTACTCTCTTTGGACCCAATCCTTCCACTGCCGTTAATTCTTCCACCTTAACCGGTGTTTGTTTTTTTAGCTCCTCGTAATACTTAATTTTGCCCCTTTTTAAATACTCTTCAATCTTTTCTGCAATGCTTTTACCTACCCCGGGAATTTCTTCCAAAGCCTTAATCCCCCCTTTTTTGTAAATTTCTTCTACGTTTTCTTCCAAACTTTCCAAAGTAATAGCTGCTTTTTGATAAGCATAGGGTTTAAAAGCTACCCCTTCCATTTCCAAAAAATCAGCAATCTCATATAAAATGTTAGCCAGTTCTTGGTTCTTCATATGCCGAGCCTCGTATAACAAGGCGAATGTAAAGATGAGAACAAAATTCTCATCGCCTGCCGAGCCCCGCCCTGCGAGGCGAAGGCGAAGATGAGAAGAAAATTCTCATCGCCTTAAAATAGTTTCTCACTTGGTGGCACTTTTGGCACAAAATGGTCTTTCGGAAAAATCTGATTACGGATTAAAAACAAAACTGAGGAAGAAATTAAACCAAGGAAAGATACCAAAATAAAAACAGTTTTAAATCCTAAAATAGTAGCAAGTAATCCACCAAAAGCAGCAGCAAAACCAAAAGCAATACCGAGACCGGTACTTTCAATACTCCAGGAAAATGCTTCCCATCCTTTATCTATGTGTCGGGTAAAAATTCCAGCCCAACTGGGAATAACACAGGCCATAGCTAAACCCCTGATAAATTCCAATAAAAAAATGTGCCAAAGTTGAGTAGAAAGGAAATAACCCAGGGGAATTAAATTAGCAATATACATACCCCAAATTAAAAAAACGAGATCATCTTTCTCTCCTTTTTTAAAATCAAAAAAATAGGCAATAAACGGTTGAGCAATAGATTTTGTAATCCAATATGTTGCGGCGATAAAACCTACCATTGCTAAACTTCCCCCTTTAATTTGTTGAGTTAGAAATATCGCAAAAATAGGTCCGATTAAGCCCCAACCAGATTGAAGAATAAAATCAGAAGTAATTAAAATCTTAATAACTTTATTAATACCAATTTTCATTTTAAGTTGTCGCGTTGATAATTTTCACCATTATATCTCTATTCCGCGGACGATTATCAAAATCTAAAAATACAATTTGCTGCCAGGTACCTAAAGCTAAACGTCCATTTTCTAAGGAGACAACCAAAAAGGGGTTAATTAAGGCTGATCTAACGTGAGCGTAACCATTACAATCCCCCCATTTTTTGCAGTGCTCATAATCTTTGGTCATCGGAGCAATTTTATCCAAAACTCTTTTTAAATCCTCAATAAGACCTGGTTCATATTCAATAGTTGTAATGCCGCAAGTTGACCCGGGAGAAGAAACCAAGCAAATTCCGTTTTTAACTTTTGACTCTTCAACTACTTTTTCAACATCTAGGGTGATATCAATGATATCTGTAAATCCCTTGGTAGATATTTTAAATTTCTGCATTATTTTTGTCAGCTAACTTATCTATTTTATTAAAAAAATTATTTTTGATTACGATTAAGCCAAAGCGGAATAGAACTGCCAAGCCAGCTAAGGCAATAATTAATTCTGATCCTCTGATAATCATAGTAAAAGCAGTAGCTGTAGAAATTCCCAGGCCTAAAGAGCTAAATGCAAAAGTTTGAATTGCTTCGTGGGAGCCCAAAGCGGTAGGGATAGGAATCATTACTGCTAAGTAGTTAAACCCTAATATAGATAAAGTAGGCAAGGCGCCGATGCTCCTACCTAAAAAGAAAATTAAAAGTCCAGCTCTGGCATACATCACCCCGGCTCTAAAAAAAGAAAGAATAAAGGAAGTCCAAAAGGCTTTATTTTCTAACCTGAAGAAGTTAAACATTTCTTTTTCTGCCTGCAAAACCACATTGTTATCCTTAATATTCTTTAGTCCGAACAATCTAAAAGCAATCTTAACCATACTTTTCCTTCGAAAAATCCGTAAATAAACAAATGATATTCCCAAGACAAAGAATAAAAAAACTCCCCCAAAAATTATTGCTAAATTAGCTGGAGGAAAACCTATCATTAAAAGAAAAATTATCACGCCAAATAAAATAACTACTAAATTAGCGGTCCATTCTAAAATTCTATCAATGATGACTGATGTTAATCCTTTTGTCCAGGAAATATTATTGCTTTTTTTTAAGATATAACTCCTGAAAATTTCACCGACCCAAAGCAAAATAGGAGCCAAAAACATCACCGAAAAACCAGCTAAAAAGGGTCTAAAAAGACTCCAAAAAGAAACTCTGATTCCCTCTCCCTTTAAAATCTCCTGCCATTTCCAATTACCTATTAGCATTATTAACAAGGTTAAAATAAAGATAACCAGACCGTTGATTCCGGTAAAGACTGAAAGGGAATTTTTTATCTCCTGCCAGCCCACTGTCTTACCAATCCAAACAAACAAACCAATACCCACTAAGAAAGAAATTATAAATAGGATAAATTTTTTCATCTTATAAGCTGTTTTAATATTTTAGCATTTTCTACAGCATATCCCAGAGCATCGTTATTAAAATAAACATAAACGTCTTCCCTTTGTTTAAGCCACTGCTTTATCTCGCCAGCCAAAAAACTCAGTTCCTTTTTAGTGTAATTGGAGGTAAATAAAACTCTTGAGCCATGCATTCTTATATAGATGAAACCAGCAGTTATTGCAGCCGCCCGCGGGTAATCGGGAGAGTCAGCAATTACCCAAGCTATATTATATTTTCTAAGTAGTCTGTAAATCTTCTTATCACACCAGGATTGATGACGAAATTCAAAAGCATACTTCAGAAAATGTAGAGTATGGAACAGAGAACCAGATTTGGTAATAAGTTTAAGAAAATTTTCCAATCTTTGGATATTTTCTGAAGTTGCTTGAAAAGACGGAGGAAATTGAAACAAAATGGGCCCCAGTTTTTCTTTAAGATTTAGGGCATTATTTAAAAACTTTTTCCAAGCAGTTTTAACTCCTTTTAATCTTTTAATATGAGTAATGAACCTGCTTGCTTTAACTGCAAATAAAAAATATTCAGGGGTTTCTGAATACCATTTCCGATAAGTACTTGGTCGAGGTAAATGATAAAAAGAGTAATTTATTTCAGCAGTTTTAAAATGTTGCGAGAAATATTTAAGTTTATGTTTTAATGGTAAATCTTCAGGATAAAAAGGGCCAACCCAGTGGCTGTAAACCCAGCCGGAAGTACCGATGTAAACTTTGCCCTTGGGCATAAATTAGCGTAATTTTTTCTCAAGAAAACCCACAATTTCCGATCTCACTTCGGGAGAAGACCAAGTGTAAATGTGGCCCGGCGTTTCAAGAGCTTGACCTAAAGTAAGATTTTTTCCTGCCAGTTGAGCAGCCAGCCATCTACCAGGAGCTTTGAATAAAGAAGAAAATAATACCTGAGTTTCTCCCTTAACCAAAGTATCTGTTCTGCTCTTTAATTGAAGGATGTCTTTCGAAGGAGAAGTTTGGTACCAAAATGGAGATCCTACAGATAACGCACAAAAAGAATCTTTTGCCTCATTTGATATTTTCTTATAGGTCTCGGTAGCAAAAACAGCTCCATTTGAAAGACCGGTTATAATTATCTTCTTGTCAGGTGAATTTTCTACAACAAGCTCCAATTCTCTAGCTAAAACTCCAGAGGAAAAATCAAAGAAACTGAAAAACTCCCTAGCACTAGAAATCTTTCCCCAAAAAGTATCCCTTGTTCTGTTGTAAGGAATAACAATTGATTTGTATCCCCAATCATTCAAAGTTTGCTGAATACCTTCAATAATTGGATAAAAATCTTCTGCCCCTTCTAAGGGAGTATCTCCCCAGCCACCAGAATTAAAAATAATGATGACATCGTTATCAGCAGCCATGTTTAAAATCTCCTGCGGCTGTAAGTCACTTGGAACTATTTCTGGCCCAAAAAGGAAAAATAAACAACCAAAGATAACCGATATTAATATTATTTTTTTTGATGTTTGCATTTTTTATGAAACTTTTGATCTAAAATTTCCATAAATTCAAGTAGAACCGGGTCGTCAACTAATTCCTCTATTTGAATCCACCATGGCTCAATTGCAAATTTATCTCCCCCCTTCCAATATTCTAAAGCTTGTAACAAATTCTCTATTCTATCTACCTGACGGACAAATCTCCCTTCTTTTGTTAGTCCCCTCTCATAGGCATTCCATAAACCTTTTATTTCTTTTCGTAAATCGGGAGGTAATTTTTTAATAAGTTTTTTTAATGCCTTATCTTCTTTTTTATATTTTTCAAGAAAAAACCTTTCTTTCTTTTTTTTAGAAAGTCTTGGCCAATTATTAAAAATTTCTTTCCATTGCTTTTTATCTCTTGGAAGAATTTTATCATAAGGAGTGGTATCGCCAGCACATACTTCACATAAGTCGTGAATTAAAGACATTTTTAGAATTTTATTCGTATTAAGCTTCCCTTTACAAGATAAAATCCAGGCCATTATCGTCATCCTAAAGGTATGGGCGGCGATCGTCTCAGGATCCTCTATACCTCTTATCACCCAACCTTTTCTTTTAACTTTTTTTAATCTTCCAACATCAATTAAAAAATTAAGGATATTTTTCATAGACAAGTTAAATTTAGCATAATTTATCCAATTAAAAAAGAGAGGAAATTTCCTCTCTTCAATCCAAAATAGAGTTATTTTTAAACTATTTTATACTTTATTTTCTTGACCCTATAGGTTGTCTTTATCGGTGAAGAAACAAGAATTTCATCGCCAACCCGGTGGCCTAAAAGCGCTTTACCAACCGGTGATTCATCACTAATCTTTCCTATAGAAGGGTTGGCTTCCAAAGAGCCTACAAGAGTAAACTCATCATTCTGACCGTCTACCCGGACTAAAACTGTCGCTCCTAAATTGACGATATTTTGTTTATCTTTCGATGGTGGTTTTATTAATTCAGCATTTTTTAGAATGTTTTCTGATTCAATTAGTCTTGACTCCAAAAAATTTAAATCTTCCTGAAAGGAGAGGTATTCAGGGTTCAAATCCTCTGAATGCAAAACCTTGGGGGATTCGCCCTTAGTTTTTGCTAGTTTTAATTGCTTAAGTTCCCTGTGTTCCTTTTTTAATCTTTCTAATCCTTCTTTAGTTAGATAAAACTTTTTTTCTTCTGGCATAATTTTTTTTAAAATCCCCTTGGTTGAGGGGATTGAAGCCTGTTGAATGAAAATTATTTTAATCCCCTCAATGCTTTAATTTTCTGTAGGCTAAGCCGCAAACAATAAAAACCCATTTGGTACAAAATGTCATTCCGATTGATTTAATTGAGCTATTTTTCTGATTAAACATTGATGAGATAATCTTTAGTAACTATCCTCTTTTTTAAATTATAGGCAGGTAAAGAATTTTGTCAAGATACTTTAGAAAACTAACCAAATTATAGGTTTTGCTTTATTCTTTAAATTTCTCCCTCAGGACTATCTATTTTATAGAAAGCAAGGCGGGTTGTCAAGAGAGGAAGATGATTCTAAAAGAAACTTGCTGGATCTTTTATTTTAGTCCTAGAAAATCTAAAATAAACTATATGGTTGAGATAGATGGGATATATTTAGAGGGCGGCGGACAGATTTTGCGGACGGCTATTGCCTTAGCGGTAGTTACCAAGAAACCCTGCCGGGTTTTTAATATTCGTAAAGGACGCCCTAAGTCAGGTCTGGTCCAACAGCATCTTTTAGGAATTCAAGCCTTAGCTCAACTTTGTGAAGGAAAATTAGAAGGGGATTATTTGGGCTCAGAAGAAATTAAATTTTTTCCTGGAGAAAAATACAGGGACCGGGTCTCTGTAAATATTCCAACGGCCGGCAGCCTGACATTGGTTTTACAAGCTTTAATTCCCCCATCTCTCTCAGTTCCCTCTCCGACAACTATAATTTTCAACGGCGGAGCTACTGATACTTTTTTCTCACCAACCATTGATTACTTTCGTTTCGTTTTTCTAAAAATCTTAGGGAAAATGGCTGCTAAAATAGAAATAAATATTCTGAAAAGAGGATATTATCCGGAAGGCGGAGCTCAGCTAGAATTGATAATTTGTCCAGCCAAATTAAAAAATCTAAATCTGACCGATAGAGGACTATTCAAAAGTATTGCTGCGATTTCTGGTGCTTCGGAAATTTTAAAAGACAAAAAAGTTGCCGAAAGACAATTGGCGGGAGTAAGAGAAGTTTTGGGTAAATTAAACTTGCCCATTGAAGAAAAGATAGAATATTATCAAACTAAAAATTCCGGAAGCCAGGTTTTTTTAATGGCCGAATTTGAAAATACAATAATCGGTACTGACAATCTTGGAAAATTGGGAAAAAGAGCAGAAGATGTCGGCAAAGAAGCAGCCCTGGGACTGTTAAAAGAACAGAAATCCGAAGCTTGTTTAGATAAATATTTAGCTGACCAGATTCTCCCCTATTTAGCTCTGGCTGACGGTAAAAGTCAGGTCGCTGTTTCTGAAATTACTAATCATTGCAAAACTAACATTTGGGTTATTGAGAAATTTCTTGAGGGAAAATTTGAAACTAAAGGAAATTTAATTAAATGGTTTCCAAGTCGATGAAAAATTTTTCATCTTCACCTTCATCCGCCGGAGGCGAACTCGGTAAATGAAAATTATTATTGCTAAAAATATTGGTTTCTGTTCCGGGGTCAAAAGAGCAATATCAGTTACAGAACAAGCTTTAAAAGAAAAGACAAAACCCGTTCAGTTTCTGGGCAGCTTAGTTCATAACGAAAATATTATTGATAAGTTTTTAAAGAGAGGAGTAATTTTAAAAAAGAACTTGAAAGAAATAAAACCCGGCATTTTAATCATCCAGGCCCACGGTTTTTCTCCTTTCCCCAAAAAATTTGATGAAAAAATCCTTATCAGAGATGCTACTTGTCCCCTGGTAAAAAAAGTCCAAATGCTGGCTAACTCCCTCTGGAAAAATAGCTATCAGGTAATTATCATCGGAGATAAGAATCATTCTGAAACTAAGGGGATTAAAGGATATACTAAAAACAAGGCTGTGATTGTAGAAAATAAAGAACAGGCAAAAAATCTTCCTAAATTTAAAAGGGTGGCTGTGGTAACTCAAACAACTCAAAATTTAAATAATGTAAATGAAATTTTAAAAGTTTTAAAAAGAAGGCATAAGAAAATAAAATATTTTAATACTCTTTGTTTGGAAGTCCAGAAGCGCCAAAAAGAAACAAGAGTAATTGCAGAAAAAACTGACGGAATGCTGGTCATAGGCTCTAAAACTTCTGCTAATACCAAAGGGTTATATCAAATTTCAAAAAATTCCGGAAAACCGGTTTGGTGGGTAAACTCATTGGACGAATTAAAAAAACAAAATATTAAAGACGCTATAGTTTTAGGAGTAGTTTCTGGAACATCTGCTGATAATGCAGAAGTTGAAAAAATTAAGAATTATTTAAAAAGGGCTCGGCAGGCAAATGGCTAAAAGAAAGAAAACAAAAGTAGTAAAAATAGGCAAAGTAAAAATTGGGGGAAATTACCCTATTATTGTTCAGTCAATGACCAACACTGATACTTTTAATATTGGAAAAACCGTCAAACAGATTAAAGAATTAGAGAAAGCGGGGTGTGAAATAGTAAGAGTGGGAGTGCCTGATTTAAAATCTGCCAGAGCGCTTTCAAAAATCAAAAAACAGATAAATATTCCTCTGGTAGCCGATATTCATTTTTCAGCAGAGCTGGCTTTGGAAGCCATAAATCAAGGAGTGGATAAATTAAGAATCAATCCTGGTAATTTTCCCAAAGAAAAATTAAAAGAGATAGTAGAAGCGACAAAAAGAAAAAAAATTCCAATCAGAATTGGCATTAATTCAGGTTCCCTTGAAAAAGATTTATTGGGAAAACACAAGAGAGTAACTTCGGAAATGATGGTCAAGTCTGCTCTGAGAAATGTTAAATTATTGGAAAAACTTGGCTTTAGAAATTTGGTTATTTCCTTGAAAGCACCCGATGTTTTAAGAACAGTAAAAGCATATAAATTACTTTCCCGAAAAACAAATTATCCTCTTCATCTCGGCGTAACCGAGGCTGGCAGTGAGTTTTCTGGCACAATAAAATCATCCATTGCTTTAGGTTCTCTGTTAATGGATGGTCTCGGTAATACAATCAGAGTTTCCTTGAGTGCAGATCCGGTTGAAGAAGTAAGAGCAGGCTGGGAAATATTAAAGAGTTTGGGTTTAAGAGAGCGAGGCATTAAAATTATTAGTTGTCCTACCTGCGCCAGATCTCAAATAGATGTAATAAAGCTTACCAAAGATATTGAAAAAGAAACCAGCCAGATTAAAAAACCACTAACCATGGCTGTTATGGGCTGCGTGGTTAATGGTTTAGGAGAAGGAAGAGAAGCTGATTTGGGAATTGTCGGCCTAGCCAGCAAAATGGCGCTGATTATGCGTAACGGCAAAATTCAAAAAAGGGTAAAGGAAAA
This sequence comes from uncultured Candidatus Saccharibacteria bacterium, assembly GCA_964467045.1. Taxonomy (GTDB): domain Bacteria; phylum Patescibacteriota; class Minisyncoccia; order Minisyncoccales; family RBG-13-42-11; genus CAYXOH01. The sequence goes on from CAYXOH010000001.1 coordinate 46,684, forward strand.
AGAAATACTAAAAGAATTTAAGAAGCTACTTTAAAATAAGCCTCTATAAGCTTTACAATAAACAGAATATAAAGCAGCAGATACATAGCTCCTTCCCAAATATGGATTCTTCTTGAAATTCCGGAAATTACAAAAAGAAGAGTACTAATAACTAAAAATGGCAACCCAATTGTAAAAGTAAGTTCATCAACCGCCAGAGGTTTAATTAAAGCTGGAATACCGACCACTATTAAAATATTAAAAACATTGGAGCCAAAGATATTTCCTAAAGCAATTTCATATTTTTTCTTCAGGGCCGCTCTAACTGAAACTACTAATTCCGGCAGTGAAGTGCCCACGGCGACAGCAGTTATAACAATCAGAGAAGGAGTGACAATTTTAAAAATTTCAGATAATTTAATTACCGATTCAATTGTATAATTAGCTCCTATTGCTAACCCCACGGCTCCCAATATTAAAAAGAGAAAAACTTTGGGAGTAAGTTTAGGGGTTTTTATTTTTATTTCTTCCTTAACTATCTTTTCTTTTCTCCTTTCTATTCTTGAGGGTAAAACCTCAATTAGTTCTGAAGTTTCTTCCCCTGCTTTTCTCTGCTGAAAAATAGTGTACAAAAAATAAATAATAAAGGCCAAGATAAGTAAGATTCCCTCGCTAAAAAAAATCTCCCGGTCCCACATAATAAAAACGAAAAGGGCTGTAACGGCAGCTAAAAGGGGGGCATCTAAATCAATTAAGCTTCTCTTGACGATAAGAGTTTTAGCCACTATTGCTGAGAGTCCAACAATTAAAAGAATATTGGCGATATTAGAACCCAAAGCATTGGCAACAACAATTTCTGTTGTCCCCTTAAGGACGGCAGCAATTGAAGTGGCTAACTCAGGAAAAGAAGTTCCTAGGGCAACAATAGTAACACCTATAATAAAAGGTGAAATTTTAAAAGCTAGTCCAATTTTCTCTGAATTTTCAACAAACCAGTCTGCTGATTTCACCAAGAGAGCCAAACTGGCAATAAAAATCAAAATCCACAAAATCATCTTATTTTAGTTTAACAAGTTAAATGAAAAAGGCCAACAACCTTATTCTCCTCGCCCTCTTCTTCTTCCGAATCTTCATTAATAATATTGAAGGTTTTAGTTGCTTCTTCTGTCCTGTCAATAATTAATTTTATCCCTCGTTCTTTAATAAATCTTTCAGCTTGTTCTGTTACTTTGGCCAATCCTGAAACACCGGTTCCTAAAATAATGGTATCCGGATTTTGCTCTGTTGCTCTTTTAATGTCATCAACATCAAAAACATGGCTTTCTTCCCGCCACCATTCTAAAACTTCACCAGTCCAACGAACCTCAACGTCATACTTATAGGTTTTTCCATCAATAGTAATTGAGCCAAATTTATATTCTTCTATCATCAAAATAAAGTTTCTTGTCTTATTAGTTCTTTTTGCTCTTCTTTCGAAAAAATTCTTATCTTGCCATAGACCCCGTCGTATCCTGCTTCTTTGACGACTTTCCCCTCCCTTACTCTCATTATCCCCTCGGCAATTTCAGGTAAAGTTATTTTTTCTAAATTTTCCTTGGTAGTATCTAAAAGAATATTAAACTCTGAGTTAAAATTTTCAATTAAATTTTTATATTCTTTCTCTACTTGTTTTGTGCCAGTATTATGTCCTAAAGCATCGGCAATAATTTCTTCTAAGGGAACCAAATTTTTAAAAGGTATTCTTTTCTCCGGAAGGTAGCCCTCTTCTCTGTCGGCTAACTGCTCTACCCTGTTTAAAACACCAACAGTTAGGGGTTTGCCGCAAACCGGACAAATTCCGTTATATTTTTTTGTTTCTTGCGGCGATAACTTGATTTCACAGCTTCGATGACCGTCATAATGGTATTTTCCTTCCTCGGGATAAAATTCAATTGTATATAAAAATTTCTGAGGATCTTTATCTTTTATTGCCTGAGTAATAGCAGCATAACTTATTTCTGTGTTAAAAACATTGGCTTCTCTGCCTATTTTTGACGGCGAATGGCTATCACTGTTTGAGATTAAAGTAACCTTATCCAATGCTGATAACCGCCAATTCATAGCTGGATCAGAAGAAAGGCCCGTCTCGATAGAATATATGTATTTTGAGTAGTCCTCAAAACACTCTTCTATAGAATCAAAGCCAGATTTTGACCCAAAGATAGCAAACCAAGGAGTCCAAGCATGAGCGGGAATAATTAAACAATCCTGGGAAATACTTAAAACAATTTTAGTTAATTCTTTAGCGTCTAATCCTAAAATTGGCCGGCCATCAGATTTTAGATTGCCAACCCAGCCTAATTGAACATTAATTTTCTCTACTACTTCAAAGGAGGGTGCAAAAACTATTATATGAATTTTCCTAACCTTGCCTTTGGACAAAGAGGATAAATCCTCTTTTTTACCCTTTGCTATCGCTTGGGTTTTAGAATAAACACAGCTAATTTCAGTGGTTAGAAGAAAACGTATCTCTGAATTTGAACTTTTTAACCTAAATAAACCCGGTTCGGCTGGTTCTAATTTTTGTTTTAAATTATTAAACCATTCGGGATGCGTAAAATCACCTGTTCCTAAAACTTTAATCCCCTTTATTCTCGCCCACTTATCAAGATTCTCTAAATCCATTTGAGGAGAAGTCGCCCGAGAATATTTTGAATGTAAATGAAAATCTGCTATAAATTGCATGGTCTCAGAAAGCAAAAACTTGAGAAATGGCCCCCAAGATAAAAATTGCCATTAAAAAGTATAATAAAACAGAGGGAATTTTAAAATTATACTCTGGTACTCTATCTCCCAACTTTTTTGCTTGTTTAAAAACTAGAATGATGATAATTCCCTCAATCACCCCAACAATTGTCCCAATAAAACTAATTGTTCCAATAAAGCTGCGAAAGCCAACTAAAAATAAGATTAAAGGCAGGCCGCAGGTAAAAAGAACAGCTGAAAGCTTTGAAAAACCGTAATCATAAATTAGGGTATTCCTTAAATAAAGGCCAATTATCAAAAATGAATCAGCTAAGGTTATAACAGCTGCCAGTGCGCCAAAGAGGATAATTTTATGGCCTAAAAAAGGGATTAATCCCTGGAGAGTTTCAGGGGAGGTTCCCTCCCCGCTTACTCCTACCATAACCAAAGCAAAAAGTACGTAAAGAATAGCAATGATAAAAAATGTAGCGATTATAATCTTCTTAAGCTTCTTCCTTTCTTCGGAAGTTCTTAAGACTTCTATTATTTCTGGCACGGCCGAAAAACCTATTAAGGAGAACATAATTACTCCATAGGGCAGAAAGATATTGGGGGGGTTTACTAAAGTATAATTATCAAGATTAATCTTGGGAAAAGCAAAGCAAAAAACTATAAATATAATTATAAAGAAAAGGAAATTGGTTACAATCTCAGTCGGAGCAATTAATTTTGTTCCTTTGAAGATAAAATAAGATAAAGATGCTAAAAAAAATAAACTTAGATAAAAAGAGGGCAGGTCTAAAATGGGAGAAAAAACAATCTTTAAGAAATCTCCGCCAATAATAATATAGGCTAGCAGTGCTCCCGTTAAACCAACTATAACTGAGATAGTGATAAAAACCCTACCCTGCTTTCCTAAGTATTTTTGAGCAAAACCAGGCAGACGATGTTTTTCTTTGGTTCTTAAAACTATTTCTCCAAAAAATAAATGAACGCAAAGTGCTGTTCCTCCTAAAATTAAAAGATAAAAAAAGCTAGGTATTAACCCGCTTTTAGCTACTACATAAGGAATTCCGAAAATTCCTGCCCCGACAATAGTCCCAATTAAAATAGATAAAGCAAAGAAAAGGTTTTTCTTGTGCCCAAACATCACCTTGAAGATCCAGAGAACAATTAATTAAAACTTTAAACTTACTCTACTTTATAAACCTTGTAGCCATCCCTTACTTTCTGAGCAGTTTTTAAACCCACAGAATTTCCCTTCTTGGCTTCTTCTATTTTTTTGTGTTCTATTTCCATTGAATCAATCGTTTGAGTAAAATCAGTTTCTCCACCAATAATCCTAATAGTCTCCCCCACTTTAAGCTTTCCAGAAAGCTCAATGACAGCTACGCCAATGTTGCCGAAATAATGGGTGATTTTTCCTATTAATTTTCCTTCTTCAAGCTTTTCTTCTGGCATAAATTTAACGTTTTAGTTTGTCAAAAGCGACCTTTAAATAGTTTAATTCTATAAATATATTGTAGCACAATCTCCTCAAATGAAAAGCAGGAAGAAAATCTTCCTGTTTTTTCATAAGGGGGAATAATCCCCGATAAAATTGACTTTTCACTAAGTCTGGCTGGACATTGACCAGGCAGCTGCTGCAGCCTCCTTTATCAAAGATTATTTGTCCTTAGAGTATAAAACTCGCACCCCCTCGTTTCTAAGTTTAAATTATAATCAGGAGCTGTGTCAACTGCGTTTTATCCCCATTTTATTCACAATAATGTGTCCCTGGGCTGATTCGAACAGCCAATCTTCCCGCCCCTTTTTGATGTCCCTACTCCGAATCGAACGGAGATCCCAACCTCCGGAGGGTTGTACTTTATCCGTTAAGCTATAGGGACTTAAAAAGGCGGGACGTTTTATCCATTAAACCACAGGGACGTTATTTCTCAGCCACCAGATAAATATTACTTTCCTTTGTTTTGGTTTTTTTTAGGATTCCAATTTTTTTAATTTTAAGGCCTGCTTTTTGGATTATTTTTCTCAATCCACTAGCCGTAAAACAATGAATATATCTTAGAGTAATATCCTGCCATAAAACAAAAAAATCACCAAAATCTAATTTTGCTTTTCCAAAAATCTTCAGGAGTTGATATTTAAAGAAGGCTTTAACTCTCTTGTATTCACCTATTAAAATCATTCGAAAAGGATTCAGGTTCCAAACGGTTAAAATAAGAACGCCTCCGGGTTTTAAAATCCTCCTTGTTTCTTTTAATAATTGGAGCTGAAGTTCTTCGGAAGGAAGATGATGGATAACAGCAAAGCTAAAAACTTTATCAAAGGAATTTTCAGGAAAAGGTAAGCTTAAAGCATCAGCAATCCTAAGGTCAACTTTGGGATATTTTTTTCTGGCGATCTCAATCATCTTTTCAGAATTATCCACTCCCACATATTCAATCTTTTTCTGAAAAACTTCAGAAAATCTTCCATTACCGCAACCCAAATCTAAAACTTTGTCACCTGGGGTGATATACTGTAAAAGTAGACTCTTTTGTTCCTCTGGAATATATTCTCTAGTCTTTGAAAAATCTTCAGCAATCTGGTTATAATCTTTCCGAGTTTTTTCTAATAAATATTTTGCGTATTCTTTATCCATGGATGTCCAAAAAATCATTATCCAAGAATTAATCAAAACCAAAGCAAAGACTTTGGAGGATTTAGCTAAGGTTAAAAGATGGGCGGCTAAAAAATATAAAACCCCTTGCTCCAGTAATATTATTCTACTAAAAACTTACCACGAATTAGTCAAAAATAAAAAGGTAAAAAAATCCTCCATTATTGAAACCTTACTCAGAACCAGACCTATCCGTTCTCTTTCCGGCATTGTTAATATTTCAGTCTTAACTAAACCTTATCCTTGTCCTGGTAAATGTTTATATTGCCCCCTGGAAAAAGGCATTCCTAAAAGTTATTTATCAGGAGAACCTGCAGTAGAAAGGGCTAAAAAACTAAATTACAATCCCTATTTACAAGTTGAAAAGAGAATTGAAATGCTGGAAGCTACAGGCCACCCCACAGATAAAATTGAATTAAGAATTGTTGGTGGAACTTGGTCCTGTTACCCAAAAGATTACCAGAGTCAATTTATAAAGAAATGTTTTGATGCTTGTGATAAGAAGATTGGTAAAACTCTGAAGGAATCTCAAAGATTGAATGAAAAAGCAAAACACAGAATAATTGGTTTATCAATTGAAACAAGGCCAGATTTTATTAATCCAACCGAAATCAAAAGGTTAAGGAATTTTGGCGTAACCATGGTAGAGTTGGGAGTTCAATCTATTTATGATGATGTTTTGAAATTAAATTTAAGAGGCCACGGAGTCAAAAGAACAATTGTAGCCACAAAACTTTTAAAAGATACCGGTTTCAAAATCCTTTACCAAATGATGCCAAACCTTCCGGGTTCTAATTTAAAGGTCGCTGAGACAAAGTCTCATCTTCCGCCTCGCGCTACTTTGCAGCGCTCAGCAAGAGATGAAAAAATGTTTGAAGAATTATTTTCCAATCCTAATTTTCAGCCAGATTTATTAAAGATTTATCCTTGCGCCTTAGTAAAAGAAGCTCCTTTATATAAATGGTGGAAACAAGGAAAATACAAACCTTATACAGAAAAACAATTAATAAGCTTAATAAAATCTATTAAACAGAAAATTCCTTATTATGTAAGAATTCAAAGAATAAGTAGAGATATTCCTTCCCCGGCCATTGTTGCAGGGGGTGCCAAAGTTTCTAACTTGCGTCAGATTCTACTTGGGAATATGAAAAGAGAGGGTTGGCAATGTAAATGTATCAGATGCAGAGAAGTAAAAGAAAATTACGATCGGAAGGAAAAGGTTTACCTCTTTAGAATAAATTACATAGCTTCTGATGGAAAAGAAATATTCCTAAGTTTTGAAAATAAAAACAGAACAAAGATTTTCAGTCTGCTCCGTCTTCGCATCACCTCTCAAAAAACAGCCATCATCAGAGAACTCCACACTTACGGCCAGCTCCAGCCAATAGCAGAGAAAGTTTCTGTTATTTCTCCTCAACACAAAGGATTAGGTAAAAGACTAATGAAAGAAGCAGAAAAAATAACCAAAAAAGAATTTGGTTTGAATAAAATTGCCGTAATTTCCGGCGTCGGAGCAAGAAATTATTATCGTAAACTAGGCTACAAACTAAAAAACACTTATATGACGAAAGTCCCTCTTTAAGATTTTCTTAATTTTAGAAAATCTCAGGCCGATAGCCGTCTAGACAGCGCAACCTTTTTTGAGCCTTAACTTTCTCTGAAATAGAAATGTTGCTTTTTTGAATTCCTTTTTCTAAAATTTCCAAAGTTTTATCATAGGTTTCTCTATCAACAGGAAAAGGAGTGCCGTCTTTCCCTCCAACGGAAAAAGTGTAACGAGCCGGGTCTTGATAAGAGGGTTTTGCTCCGTAAATTATTTCTGAAACCAAAGAAAGGGCTCTGATTGTCCTCGGACCTATACCCTTCAATGAAAGAAATTGTTCAAAGTTTTTTGGCTCTTCGGCCCGGGCTCCTGAAATTGTTTTCTCTAACCTTTTCAAATCAAATTTTTCTTCGACAACAGGATGCCAGTAGAATTCTTTGTCGTATAATTTCATTGTTGTCAGATTTTTTGATTTTTTAACGCGATGAAGTTTTCCGCTCTCGGGTTTGCCTTCATCTTTACTTTCGCTCGGCTTCGCCTCGCTTAGTGTTTGAATTAAATTTAAATCTTTTAAGAATTGCTTTGGCTCTTCTTTAACTAAACCGAGAGAAATTTCTCTGTTATTGTTGCTTTTTTTTGCGGTTAAATTAAGAGGTTTTGCCCTAGCTCCGGATATAATGCCTGAATGAGGTTCCTCGATAAAATCTTTAGCAGCGGAAGATAGCCAATGATAACGGCGAGCGGTCTGATTTTGCGTATTCATTCCCTGCTGAACAACTACCCAGTTACCCGATTTAGTAAATAAAAAATTATGCTGATAAATCTGGTATTTATCCTGAATAAGAGCAGAATCAACTTTAGCGGCCATTTTTGAAGCGTAAATTAATTTCGAGGCGAAAGGAAATTGCCTAGAAATTCCGTAAGCAGTAATTTCTTCCGGGGTTTTTCTTGATTCTCTTTTGCCACCGCAAACATAAACTCCTAACTGGTCTTGTATTTCAAAAAGTCCGGCTTTCAGTGCCCCCAGGGTTGTCACCGTCAGGCCCGAGGAATTCCAATCAAAACCCATAACACACCCCAAGCTCTGGAACCAAACCGGATCTGACAATCTCTTTAAAAATTCTTCCGGACCGAATTCTTCAACAATTGCCAGAGCAACACCTCGGCCAAGCCTTTTCATTCTTTCAAAAAGCCATCTCGGACACCGCCCATAATCAAGAGGTACTGTAGCAATTCCTGTTCTCATATACTGAGCTTTTATTTATAAAAGCGACAGTCGAAATGAAACTGAAGTTTCATTGAGTGTCGTCATCACCTACTTTCATTTTACAAAAAAACCACCTAAATAAATAGGTGGGAATTTAGGCTGTGGGCCCTGGACGATGTTAGAACCTGTCTAATTAGAAGTCTTCTGCCAGA
>CAYXOH010000002.1:0-12444 GCA_964467045.1 uncultured Candidatus Saccharibacteria bacterium
TCAATGCGGCTATAGGGAGCAGGATATACACGAGAAGCACGAGAAGCACTTTTAACAACTCTTTCACTTCCATATTTACCTCCTTTCAATTTATAAAACAGCAAGTTGCGTTCTTGAAATGTATCATATTAATAAAAAAAATCAAGTCTTTAGCTCCTCATTGATGCGTAGTGCGACGTAAATAACAAAAAACCAGCCATTTGGCTGATTTCTTGTTTAGATTAAATCCTTTAAGATTTAATTACCAGCTATCATTTCTGCGACCGCCGAATCCTCCGCGTCTGTTTCCACCGCGAGAATCACGTCTGAAACCTCCTTCGCGAGGGCGAGATTCCATAGGTCTTGCCTCGTTTACTGTAACGCTTCTTCCGTCAATCTCTTTGCCATTGAACATTTCAACGGCTTTTTGAGCTTCTTCTTCGGAAGACATTTCAACAAAACCAAACCCCTTTGAACGACCGGACATTTTATCGATAATTACATTTGCCGATTCAACGGTTCCAGCCTCAGAGAAGGTCTTTTTTAGGGTTTCTTCGGTGGTTTCATAAGATAATCCACCAACAAATATTTTTTTTGCCATAATTGTTCCTTAATAACCTTAATAATTTATTAATGAGTAAGCCGACCAACTATCTTTTTCTCCTTCAAAACTCACATGATTAATAAACTATGTAAGGAAAGAAGATTTAATAGAAACTTACTTTATTTCGCTAATAATAGATTGGTGTCAGATAAAAATTAAGGGTCTATTTTTTATTTCTGTGCTTTTGCACAAATCTACGATGCCTCATCCTGTTTCTGTCTCTATTCGGGTTATGAGAATTTTTCATATTTTTTCCTTCTTAATATTTGCTTTTTCTTCAATTGTCAGAGAGGTAAGCCATAAAATAAATGGCCGACGAAGTTTGTCTATGGACCAATTATCACTTTTAAACATTGAGGTATTCTCTTTTTTAAAACGGGAAAGCAAAGGAATGGTAGCTTGTAAATTTTCGGGAGCTAATTTATTATGCTCCTCCAAAAATTGTTCTTTATTCAGGTACGGATTTATATTTTTTTTAACCTTTTTAAATCTTGGAATCATAAATAAAAAGCAACTCCTAATAACGGTAAGTCGCAAATAGTATTATTGAGTATTTTGGTTAAGAATAAAACGGTAACTATTTGTGTCCCAGAACTCTTACTATTTTCATTATACACTTATCATTTTTTAAAGTCAAGCCTTGAGCTTTCAATAACCGCTGGGTTTGCTTCTTTTTCTTTCAAGTTCCCTGACTCCTTTTTCAGAAAATCCGAAATGGTGAGCAACTTCGTGCCAGACAACGTTTTTGACAATTTCTTTTAATTTTTCGGGAGTTCTGGCAATTCTTTCCAAGGGTTCCTGGAAAATAGTGATTTTATCCGGTAATCTCATTCCAAATCCCCTGCCCCAGGTAGTTTTGGGAACTCCCTGGTAAAGTCCTAAAAGAGAGCTGCGGGGAGAACGTTTTTCTATGACAATTTCAACATTATCCATTTTCTTGCGCATCCTCTCCGGTATTTCCAACAGAGCTTCTTTAACCAGTTTTTCAAAATCCGAATGAGTCATTTTTTTATAACTATCTGGTTAAATTTTGCCATTCTTTGAGCTTTTTGTCTATTTCTGAAAGGGGATTGACATTTAAACTGGTTGCTGTATAATGGGGGCAGACGATAAGTCAGCGTATCTTAAGTAAATCTTTAGTTTCTTTCGCAAATTAAAGTAAGGTTAAGTGTAGCGACTTAGAGTTTCAAGGTCGCTTTTTCAATTAAGTTCATTCGTCAAAAAAAAGTATATGGCATTCGAAAAAGCTAATCCCGACGGTGGTTTTGCCCCTCGGGAAACAGTTAAAGGTAACTGGAAATGTGCTGACTGCGGAGCTGAAATCACTGAACTTCCTTTTGAACCAGCAGCTGACAGACCAATCTATTGCAGAGATTGCTGGTCAAAAAGAAGATCTCAGAGAAACTTCAGAAGCTAAGCACACAAAAAATCCCCCGCGCCGCGGGGGATTTTTTGATTTCCTTACTATTTTTTCTTTTCTTCTCCCTCCGGCAGATTCTTACCGAATTTCTCAAAAGCTCTTAAAATTTCCAAGGGGACAGCAAAAACAATTGTATTTGACTGATCAGAACTAATATCGTTGATTGACTGAAGAGTTCTTAAGTGTAAAGCTCCCCGAGCTTCAGACAAGGTGTTGGCAGCTTTTGCCATATTGTCAGCAGCAATGACCTCACCTTCAGCCTTAATAATAATTGCTCTTTTTTCTCTTTCTGCCTCAGCCTGCTTACCAATAACCCTTTTCATTTCCTCTGGCAGGGTTATGTCTTTCAGTTCCACATTCATAACTTCAATCCCCCAGGGATCGGTAGCTTTATCTATAATTAATCTGATGTTCTCTGAAACCCTGTCTCTTTGAGAAAGAAGGTCATCTAAGTCCACCTGACCGACAGCATTTCTCATTGTTGTCTGGGCTAACTGGGAAATGGCATAGTAAAAATTCTCCACCTCTAAAAATGCCTTATCCGCTTCCCTGACTTTATAATAAATAACGGCATTAACGCTGACTGAAATGTTGTCTTTGGTAATTGCCTCCTGGTTGGGTACGTCTACCGCCTTTACCCTTAAATCTACTTTTTTATAAAACTGAATTATAGGCCAGATCAGCCTCCAACCCGGGTCCATTAAACCGGAAAATTTTCCCAGAGTAAACCTCAGCCCTCTTTCATACTGATTAATCTGTTTAATGGAGATTATAATAATAAACAGAATTATTCCCAAAATATAATATTGCATAATTTTAAATTTTATTAATTAATTATTTATATTTTTTTTGACCTTTCTTATTTTGGTAGCGGAAATTGGTTTGCCGTCTTTTCCTAAAACAAATTTTATTTTCACAATCTTAATTGGCTTTTTCTTTTTTTTCTTTCGTTTTTCGTTTATTAATACGGCGGTTTTGTAAGTGGCCGGTGAAACCACAATATAATCAAAATTTTCTTTCAGGGTTGGGCCAAATTTATCTTCTATTTTTATTATTTCAGCTTTTCCCCCGAAGTTTTCCTTAATAAACTTTTCCAGTTCTTTTTTTCTTAAGTTAAAATTCCTCACTTTCCTTCCCCTGATTCCTTTTACCATTTTATCTGAAGTCAAACCAATGGTTACCTTACCCACCCGAGCGTTAGTGAAGGGTGAAGATGAAGATTTATCTTCATCGACCAAACTAAAAGCCTTTCTTAAAAAAGCTTGATGGCCTTGATGTAAAACGTCAAAAGTGCCGCCAATAACTACTTTTTTCACTTTTACAACAGTTTGAAATTATTAATAACCAGGCCAAATTTATAGCCCAAATACTTTGCTGCCTTGCGGCAGAAAACCATTCTTTCTGTAAAAATCTCAAAATATTCCATCGGGGCTAAAAACTTGGTATCAACCCTGAGACTTAGAGTAATGAACTTCTTTCTTTTATTAATTCCCAACCTGGAGGATTTTACTGCGTAATTCACTTTATTGTGAATATCTTCTCTTATTTTTACCATATCCCTGATAGTAACCCTGGAGCGTTCAACGTGGGACTTATCAGCCAAAACCAGAACTGCTGAAACCCTGCTGACAAACTTCATTTCATCTCTATCGTGATTGGCGATTGCCTGCATAATTATCGCTAATTCTTTCGGGGAAAAATCATTGGCAAAAACCTGCTGAAAAATTAAAGCTCCCAGATAATTATGATAGGTTCTGCTTAAAAAATTACCTAAATCATGACAAAAACCGGCAATTGAAGCTAACTCTTGCTCTCTCTTTGGCAACCCCATTTCTGCAGCTAAGGTTCTGGCTCTGGCAGCCACCAGCTTTGAGTGCCTCAGCCCGTGATCTGTATAATCAAGAGTCTTGAGAGCTTTCTCTGCCTGCCTGATGAATTCCAGAAGCGTAGGATTTTTTTGAACTTCTTTTAGGGTAGTCATACAATTTTATTCTACCAAAAAATTACCTTTTTTAAAAGCTTCGCCGTGGCCAGGATAAATCATTATGCCCGGTTTCAATATCTTTGATAATTTTCTCAAAGAATCTTCCATCTCTTTCTGGGAACCGCCGGGCAAGTCTGTTCTGCCGTAGCCCTGTTCAAACAAAGTATCGCCAGTAAAAATAAAATTATTTCCCAGCAAACAGATACTTCCTCCGGTATGTCCCGGGGTATTTAAAACTTTTAAAACGGTATCCCCTATTTTTATTTCCTCTCCTTCTTTTAAAAAGCTGTCTGCCTGAAAATCAATAAAATCTTTTTCCTTTTCGTGAATTAAAATCTCTGCGCCCGTTTCTTTTTTAATCCTGGTGTTCCCGGAAACATGGTCTGGATGGCAATGGGTATTGATGATATACTTTGTTTTGGCCCGGCTCTTCTGGATTTCCTGTAAAATTTTATCTGAATCTCCGCCAGGATCAATAACCGCCAATTCTCCCCCAGAAACCAATAAATAGCAGTTGGTATCCAGCTCCCCCACTATTAGTTGTTTTATTTCCATATTTTTTTATTTTATCAAAAAATCAATTTTTAGCCACCGGAAGCCAATCTTGACATTTTTAATTTTTTATATTATAACCAAGTCATATGCAGGTTGTTGCCGGAATTTACTTTATTATTCTCAGTGTCTTGGCGGTGGTTTTCTTTGGACAGGCACCAAATGTCTACGTAGGACAACAGCAAGCAAGCGTTCTGGGTGCAACTACTCCCCAGGAAGAGATTGTCCAGACTAAACCTGTAACACCAATTTACACTCCAACAAAACCAAAAGAGGTTCAGGAAGAACCCCGGGTTTTAGTTGAAACTTTTATTATTGCTGGCCCTCAAGACGGAGAAATTATAAATGATACAAATCAGGTCACCTTTGAATTTAAGGGAAGAATTTTGTCAGAAGATATTGAAGGAAAAATAACTTTTGAAACAATAGTTGAAGAATTAGATACAAAGTGGCAGACAACTTCTGCCAATAAAAGAACAATAACATTCCCGGCCGGAACCAATGAATATACCTTCCGGGTCAGAGCAAAAGCAGGAGGTTATACTGACCCCACTCCGGCTGAAAGAACTTTCAAAGTGCGTCTTTCCCCTGATTTTGGCAAGGTAACCATCTCCACCATATCTGAATCTTTAATTAAATTAAATGCCAAACTCAACCAGGGGGAAACAATTAATATTACAAACTGGCAGGTTAAGGGAGCTAAGGGAACGGTTACTATTGCAAAAGGCTTTGAAATAGTTATTCCCGGAAAATCAGATTTACCCAAAAAAAATGTTGTTCTTGAGAGAAATGAAAGCCTGTCCATCTGGAACAAAACTAGTCCTTTTAGCAGTATTATAAAGAGTTTCCGGCCCAATAAATGCTTCGGTTATCTGAAAGATAATTATAAATCTCTTGATTATACCCCCGGCAAAATCTGCCCCGAAGTAAAACTGGAAGATATTGGTTATCTTAGTGATTACTGCCGAAAAACAGTTCTCAACTTAGACAATTGCCGAGGTCTTGATTATTCAGATAACCTTCAGCTGATGTTTGATTCTGCCTGCCAGGAATACATTGATAACTATGTTTCAGAAAATCTTAACTACGAAGGCTGCGTTGAAAATTATTACGCAGATGAAAATTTCTTTAATAAAAGCTGGTATATTTACGCAGGTTACAAAATTATCTGTAATTCTCCCTGCCTAGGTACAATTTATCTTTACGATGAAAACGGCCTTTTGGTATACAGCAAAGGGTACAGAAGATAATAAAATTATGTAATAAAAAAACGACTGAAACGTCGTAATTATAAGAAAACTAAAAGACAATTGTCTTTTGTGCCCAGAGTAAATCTGGGCTTTTTAATTATATTTTAAATTTAGCTACAAATTAGCTACGAAATAAAATTTACAAACACAAGGAATTTTGTGGCAAACATGACAATTTTTATAGTAGATCTTCGCCAGTTCTTTCGCTAATTCTATCCCAGCTGAATTTGCTACTCCGAAAACACAGGAAGTATAATCAGCAATCTCATTCTTAATCTCTTCAAATTGCCGATTTTTATGTTCTCCCAAAAAATAATGAATGGCTTCACTTAATTCCCCCATCTCTTCTGCCAAATGAACACCGGCATGATAAAGAGTTCTTGATCCGGGCGGATAAACAAGGAAAAACATCTTCTGAAAATCAGATAATTTCCTGGGTTTAAAAGATCTTTTGCTAATAATTTTCTTTCTTTTTGAAGGGTGGGTTTTCTTACAAACACAGGGTTGCTTTCTACAATAAGAACAAACTGCTGGAAAACGCCGCCAAACTTCCTCTTCTACATTAATATGAAACCTATTGGCTACAGCCATTAACCAAGAAAAGGCAATTAAAAGATTAATTCTAAGTTTATTCTTATCTCCCTTTCTAATCCCCTTGAGGGCTCGCATTGTAAATCGTTCTTGGTTAGATAAAAGGTCTGATATTGAAAAAAGACGGTCGTCGGGCAAACTATATACATCGTTAATAAAATTCTGGAACTGCAATAAAGATTCTTGGATTAAAAATTTTTTCATTTTTTAAATTATTTGCCGAATCTTCTCTGACGATGAGAATAATCTTTCAAAGCTTTGTCTAAATCTTTCTCTGAAAAATCAGGCCAATGTTTTTTATAAAAATAAAGTTCAGAATAAGCTGACTGCCAGGTAAGGAACCCGGAAAGTCTTTGTTCTCCGCTGGTTCTGATAATTAAATCGGGGTAAGGAAGACCAGCTGTCCAAAGATTCTGACTAACTACTTTTTCTGTAATTTTTTCAGGAGGAATTTTTTTCTTAACAATTTTTTTAATCGCTTCCAGTATATCTACATATCCGCCATAACTTATGGCTAAAATAAAAATTCCCTCTTTGTTTTTTTTGGTTTTTGCTTCTGCTTTTTTTATTACCTCTTGAAGTGGTTTGGCTAATCTTTCTTTCTGGCCGATGACCTGAAGTTTAACTCCCTCTTTATGAAAATGGTCTATCTCTTTTTCGCTTAAAGCTCTTTTCAACAACCTCATTAAGTAACTTACCTCGTCTTTTGAACGATTCCAGTTTTCAGCAGAAAAAACATAAACAGTTAAAATCTTTACCCCTTTCTCTTTGCACCACTTCCCCACTTTCTTTAATTTATCGTAGCCCCGGCGATGACCCTCAAAGGTAGGCAAACCTTTGGCTCTGGCCCATCGCCTGTTACCGTCAACTATAAATCCTATATGATAAGGAATTTTTTTTGTTTCTCTTGGCATAAATTTATAGTAAAAAGTCGCTTTCCATTTTAAGATTTTTCGGCAAAAACCAGGGAAAATAGAAACCTAAAAAGTAAATAACTTTAATGACGACTTTAGAAAAAATAATTTTTGGTAAAAAAAACTTTTTGGTTATATTTCTATATTTTAAAAAATCAGGGAAATTTTTCAAGAGGAAGTCTGCCGCAATCAACCCCCAGATTACTCCGCCGCCTGACCAGGGTTTAGTCAGGCCAGCTGCATCACCACAAAGAGTAACGGATGGATTTTGGGGAATGAAAAAACTCTGGGGAATTATAGCAGAAGAAACTTTTTCTAACTGAAGATTATTTTTATTTAGAAATTCTTCAAAAACTTCCTTGACCGTTTCCTTACTGCCAATTGCTCCGTATTCTGTTCTTTTCCCCCGCGGTATTTTCCAGATAAACCCCGCACCTTTTTCTCCAAAAGGGTGCGGGGTGAACCCCTTTCTTATTGGCCAAACCTCAACATATTCAGAAAAATCCTTTTTTTCAATAAATCCCAGAATTCCCAACCGGTAATCCAATTCTGGCAGTTTTAAGCTTTTTCTGATTGTTGAGTTCGGACCGTCGCAGCCAATAATTTTATCAAACCCTTCGGGAAGTCTGTTTATGGGATGATTTAAGATTATTTCAGCTCCTGCGCTTTCAGCTAAGCTGGCTACCAGATTATCAAGCTGAAAATGACTGATGATAAAAAATTTTCTGGAAAAATCTACTCTTATATTCCTTCTGGGAAAATGAATTAAAACTGAGTTTATTTTATTTTCAATCAAATTTTTGCTTTCCGGAATGAACTCTAAGATTCTCTCACTGAATAATCCTGAACAGGTAATTTTACCGATTTTCTCCTTTTTCTCAAAAACAGTTACCTTACCAAGGCCCGCTTCAGAAAGTTTCCAGGCTAAATAAAGCCCGACTATCCCCGCTCCAACAATGGCTGTTTTTAAATTTTGCATAACTCATTTCTTTAAGCTTGATTTAAATAAATTCGTGCTTAAATATCTTTCTCCTCCGTCCGGAAAAATAACAACAATCACGCCTGACTTTATTTTTTTAGCCAGTTTGATGGCTGCAGACATTGCTGCTCCACTGCTCATCCCCACAAAAATTCCTTCCCGCCTGACAATTTGCCTTGTTGTCTCAAAAGCATCTTTGGTTTCAACCATTATGGTCTTATCAATTTTTGAAGGATCGTATATTGCCGGAACTATTGCTTCTTTCATATTTTTTAGTCCCTGAATATAATGACCCCTGACAGGATGGACGCTAATAATTTGTATTTTTGGATTCTTTTCCTTTAAATATTTACCCACGCCCATAATTGTGCCGGATGTTCCGATTGCCGAAACAAAATAATCAATCTTGCCCTTGGTTTGTTTCCATATCTCCCCGGCTGTGGCTTTGTAATGAGCAATCTTATTGTATTCGTTTGAAAATTGGTCAGGCATAAAATATTTTTGGGGATATTTCTTGACCAATTCCCTCGCCTTGATAATCGCGCCATCGGTGCCAAGTTTGGGGTCGGTTAAAATCAATTTCCCGCCAAAAGCCTGAATAGCTTTCTTTTTCTCAATGGAAACTGATTTACTCATAACAATTTCAACATTATAACCCCTGGCTGCTCCAATCATTGCCAGACTAATTCCGGTGTTGCCCGAAGTCGGCTCAATGATTGTTTTTCCTTTTTTTAACTTTCCTTCCCTTTCTGCCTGTTTTATCATTTCTATAGCAATTCTGTCTTTTATGCTGCTGGTCGGGTTAACTGCCTCAATTTTTGCGTAAATTCTAACATTCTTATTGGGATTAAGCTTGTTAATCCTGACCAAGGGAGTATTTCCAATTGTCTGCAATATATTCTTGTACAGCATAATTATTCTATAGTTGTTGTAATCTCAAGTCTAGCTTCTTGCTGTTTGGCTACAATATAGCCCACGGCAAAAGAGAGTAACGAAATCAAAATAACCCCGATTACAAGTATTATATCGTCCCGATGTTTATTGACGAAATCCTTAATTTTTGATATCATAAATAAATTATGGCTAAGACTAAAGCTGCCGGAGCGACAAAATTAGGTCGGGACTCTCAACCCAAGTATTTAGGCGTAAAACTCTTTGAGGGAGAAAAAACTAAGGCTGGCAGTATTATTATTCGTCAAAGAGGAACTAAATTCTTTCCTGGAAAAAATGTCAGAAGAGGTGGTGATGACACTCTCTACGCTCTGAAAGAAGGGATAGTTCATTTTGCAACAAAGAGAAAAAGAGGATTTAATAACTCTCAAAAAAAAGTAAAGATTGTTAATGTTTTGCCCCATTAGAAATTTATTTTCTCTTAAATTTTCTAACAGGCCGCATAACCGCTCTAACAAACTCTCTAAATAAAGGATGAGGCCTTAACGGTCTGGATTTAAACTCTGGATGAAACTGGCTCCCCACAAAAAAGGGGTGGTTTTTAACTTCAATAATTTCTACCAAATTTCGCTCTGGATTTGTTCCGGCCGTAATTAACCCTTTTGCCTCTAAAGCTTCCCGGAAAGAATTATTTAATTCATAGCGGTGGCGATGCCTTTCAAAAATCTCGGAAGTTCGATAGGCCTGAAAGCTGATTGTCCCTGGTTTTATTTTACAGCGATAAGCTCCTAATCTCATTGTCCCTCCATATTTTTTCTCTTTTATCAAAGACTTTTGTTCTGGCATTACATCAATCACCGGAAAAGGAGATTTGGGAGCAAATTCGGTAGAATTAGCTTCTTTTAGTCCGCAAACGTTTCTGGCAAATTCAACGACCGCCAGCTGCATACCCAAACAAAGCCCCAAATAAGGAATTTTATTTTTTCTGCAAAAACCAATGGCTTTTATCTTGCCTTCTATCCCCCTTTTACCAAAACCGCCAGGAACAATTATTCCGTCATATTTCTTTAAATCTTTGAGTTTATTCGGATTTTTCTCAAATTCTTCAGCCGAAAGCCAATAAATTTCCGGCTTTCTCTTGAAAAACCAGGCAGCATGTTTGATTGCTTCAATCACCGAAATGTAAGAATCCATTAAGGTAAAACTGCCTGTTTCAAAATACTTTCCCACCATGCCAATCCTGACTGGTTTCTTAATGTTATGAATTTTATTAACTAATCTTTTCCAGTCCTTTAAATTGTTTTTTCTGGCTCTCAGATTAAATTTTTTTAAAATTATATTTCCTAAATTTTCTTTCTCAAAGTTAACCGGGATCTCATAAATTGCCTTAATGTCCGGAGCTGAAATCACATCTTTTTTAGTGACGTTACAAAAAATTGAAATTTTTCTCTTTCTTGGTTCATCCAGAGGCACCCGAGAACGGGCTAAAATAATATCCGCCTGGATACCGGCTGCATTTAATGTTTTGACGGCTGTCTGGGTAGGTTTAGTTTTCATCTCCCCAATCATTGAAGGAATCGGTAAATAACTCACTAAAACAAACAAAACATTTTTAGGATCCTGTAAATGCAGCATTCTGGCTGCCTCCAGAAATAACATATTTTGATATTCACCCACCGTCCCTCCAATCTCAATTAAAACAAAATCAGCCTTGTTTTTTCTGGCTGCTTTTTTAATTCTGGAGATTACTTCATTGGGAATATCAGGAACCACTTCAACACATCTGCCATTGTACTCTAAATTTCTTTCTCTGTTAATTACCGCCTGATAGACCCGGCCGGTAGTAATGTAATTTATTTTACCTATATTTTCATCTAAAAACCTTTCGTAATTACCAATATCCTGATCACATTCATCACCGTCTTCGGTTACAAAAACTTCCCCGTGCTCTACGGGGTTCATTGTTCCGGCATCAACATTGATATAAGGATCAATTTTAACAGCGGTAACCTTAAAACCTTTGCTTTTCAAAATTCTGCCAATCGAAGCCACGGCTACTCCTTTACCGATGCCAGACATGACGCCACCGGCAACAAAGATATATTTTATCATAAATTCTTATGCTTCTTTTTCTTCCTCTTCTTTATTTACAATAACTCTTATTTCTGCCTCTAAATTATGTTCAAATTTTATCTTGACCGGAAACTCGCCCAATTCTTTAATGGGAGATTCTAATTCAATCTGACTTTTTTTAATATCAAAGCCGGCTTCCTTCAATTTTTCAGCAATCTTTTGAGCGTTGATTGCTTCAAATAACTGCCCCTCATCACCAACTTTAACTGAAATAATAATTTCCTGGTCATCTATAGCTGAAGCTATTTCCTGGCTTTTCTCTAAATCTTCCTCTGCTTTCTTCTCTGAGATTTCTTTTTGAGCTTCCAACCAGATGAGAGCTTCTTTGGTGACTTCCTTGGCTAAACCTTTTGGAATCAAAAAGTTCCTGGCATAGCCATCTTTAATTTCTCTAACCTCAAACTTCTTGCCGAGTTTTTCAATGTCTTGAAGTAAAATTACCCGCATATCTTATTACATTTTAATTCAATTCTTTAATAATTTCAATAGCTTTTTCTAATTGAGGATCGCGATTCTGTTCGTAATCTTCCTCTGTCAATTCCACTTTTATATCTGGTTCCAGTCCTTTGCCGGCAATAAGCGAACCTGTGGGAGTCAGCCATTTGGCAATGGTTATTTTTAATGAAGAACCGCCGGTTAAATACTCTAACTCCTGGACTGAACCTTTACCAAAGGAAGTTTCTCCAATTAATTTTATACCACGATTATCACGCAGCGCACCAGCCAAAATTTCAGATCCTGAAGCAGAACCCTCATTAATTAAGACTACTAAGGGATATTGGAGAAATAAAGAATTACCTTCTGCTTCATAAATATATTCTTCTTTCTTGCCACCAAAATCTTCAATAGCCACTGTTGCCCCCTTTTCCAAAAACCAACCAGCAATATTCTGAGCAACTTCTAAATATCCTCCGGGATTATTTCTCAGGTCTAAAATTATTTTTTTAGTATCGCTCGCTAAAATTTCAATGGCAGCTTGATTAAAATCAGAGACTGCTTTTGCTGAAAAGTTATAAAGATGCAAATGGGCAATATTATCTTCTTTAATTTCTAATTTCAAAGAGGGAATTTCAATAACACCCCTGACAATTTTAATATCCTTTGTTTCTCCCCATTCGTCTCGATAAATTGTCAGAGTAACTTCAGT
>CAYXOH010000002.1:12544-22402 GCA_964467045.1 uncultured Candidatus Saccharibacteria bacterium
TTAAAAAGATAGTATAGGGATCCTCTAAAGAGTTTACCATACCGGAAATCGCTCCGTAAATCATTGTCTGGATATCAAGCTTTTCTTTATCTACATACCTTTCTTCTAATTCTTGCCAAGCCTCCCAGAAAAGAGAAAAATCAACATGTT
Source organism: uncultured Candidatus Saccharibacteria bacterium (assembly GCA_964467045.1). Taxonomy (GTDB): domain Bacteria; phylum Patescibacteriota; class Minisyncoccia; order Minisyncoccales; family RBG-13-42-11; genus CAYXOH01. The sequence goes on from CAYXOH010000002.1 coordinate 12,695, forward strand.
CCAGTGGACAAACTGGACAAGCCGGACAAACAACCCGACGTTCACCAAACCAAACACCTAAGCCAAAAGCTCCTAAAATTGATATGATTAAAAAAAATAAAACAAAATGTTGTTTTAATTTAACAGCCATTATCCTAATATATCATATTTTAATATCTTCAACAATATTATTGCAATAGAAAAATAAAAACTGAGCTGGTTTTAAAGTCACTGAACTCAGTTAAATTATGCCCCCGGGAGGACTCGAACCTCCAACTTCCTGCTTAAAAGGCAGTTACTCTACCAATTGAGTTACGGGGGCCCTAAATGCCTTCGGTTTTTAATTTTTCTAATAACTCTCTTTGTTTCTTAGATATTTTCTTTGGAGTTTTAATAACCAATTCCACATACATGTTTCCTCTACCATAGCCTGAAAAATGAGGAATTCCCTTGTTAGAAACCCTTAAAACTTTCCCGGATTCTGTTCCCTGGGAAACCTTCAATAATATCTTCGTTCCTTCTAGTGTTGGTATTTCAATCTCGTCTCCTAAAACAGCTTGGGAAAAAGAAATTGGGCAAGATATATAGAGATCGTCTCCCTTTCTTTTAAAAACCGGATGTTTTTTTACAAAAATTCTGATGTATAAATCTCCTGGTTTTCCACCTCGTCTGCCTGCCTCACCTTTCCCTTCAACTTTGATTACCTGATTAGTGTCTACACCAGCTGGAATAAATAATTTAATTTTTTCTTCTTCCTTAACCCTTCCTTCTCCCCGGCAAACATTACAAAGTTTTTCTGGTCTGTTTCCTTCACCACCACATTCAGGACAAACAGTTACTCTGGTAAAGGAACCAAAGGGCGTCTTTCTGATTTGTTGAACCTGACCAGTGCCCCGGCAAGAAAAACATTCTTTAATTGGTGTTCCCGGCTCAGCTCCCGTCCCCTGACAGCGAGGACAACTATTGAGTTTATATAGAGAAATTTCTCTTTCTCTGCCCTTTAATATCTCTTCCAAAGAAATCTCTAAATCAATTTCAAGATCCCTTCCTTTTTTAAAATCTTTCTTTCTCCGGGGAGCTCCAAATCCAAACATTTCTTCAAACACATCGCTCAAGTCACCAAAATCAAATTCAAACCCTTCGCCTGGCTTGCCCCAACCCCAGTTAGAATCAAAACCAGGTTCAAAACCAGCCCCGCCTTCAAAAACCCTGCCAAGTCTGTCATATTGATCCTTTTTTTCTTTATCCGAAAGAATCTGATAAGCTTCGTTTATCTCTTTCATTTTTTTCTCGTCTCCCCCTTTATCAGGATGATATTTATGAGCTAATTTATAGTAAGCTTTTTTAATTTCGTTTTGGGAGGCGCTGCGAGAAACGCCTAAAACTTGATAATAATCCTTATTCATCGAGCTTTTATTCTTTAATATTAATTAATATATGTGAAAGCGAAGATAAAGATGAAGGGAAACCCCGCAGGGGCAAACTTCATCGCTTAATTATTTTTCTTTGTATTCGCCCTCTTCTGGTTTTTTATCTTCTTCTGACTTTTTATCTTCACCTTCTGGTTTCTTTTCCTGGGCTGCTTTATACAGCTCTGCGCCAACTTTCTGAATGGCCTGGGAAAGTTCAGTTGTTTTCTGCTTAATTTCCTCTATGTTATCACTATCTTTAATCTTCTTCAATGCTTCTAACTTCTCTTCTATTTCTTTTTTGGCGTCAGGAGATATTTTATCCCCCGCCTCCCTTAAAGTCTTTTCCGTGGTATAAACCAGATTATCAGCTAAATTTTTAGCTTCAATGGATTCCTGTTTTTTCTTATCTTCGGCAGCGTGCATTTCAGCTTCCTTTTTCATCTTTTCCACTTCTTCTTTGGAAATACCGGTAGAACCTTCAATTCTGATAGATTGTTCCTTGCTGGTGGCTTTATCTTTGGCTGTAACATTCAAAATTCCATTGGCATCAATATCAAAAGTTACTTCAATTTGGGGTATACCTCTGGGAGCGGGTGGCAGGCCGTCTAAAATGAACTTACCCAAGCTTTTGTTATCCTGGGCCATTGATCTTTCACCCTGCAAGACATGAATTTCTACTGAAGTTTGATTATCAGCAGCCGTAGAGAAAATCTGGTTTTTAGCAGCAGGAACAGTAGTATTTTTGGGAATTAAAACGGTATTGACATTGCCCAAAGTTTCAATGCCCAAAGAAAGCGGCGTAACATCTAAAAGTAAAACTTCTTTCATCTCTCCTTGTAAAATTCCTCCCTGGATAGCCGCCCCAACAGCTACCACTTCGTCGGGATTAATTTCTTTACAAAGTTCCTTGTTAAAAAGTTTTTTAATTTCTTCCTGAATCTTCGGCATCCGGGTTTGACCGCCGACTAAAACTATTTCTTCAATGTCTTTTGGCTCCAGCTTAGCTTCTTTCATGGTTTGTTTAACGTGTTCAATTGACTCTAAAATATAATCTCCAACTAAATCCTCTAATTTGGCCCGGCTTAACTTATAATAGAGATGTTTGGGACCGGCAGCATCAGAGGTAACAAAAGGTAAATTGATTTCTGTTTCCAAGGTGGTGGACAATTCAATTTTGGCTTTCTCTGCCACTTCCTTAATCCTTTGTAAGGCCAGGGGGTCTTTTGACAAATCGATCCCTTGATCTTTTTGAAATTCAGAAACTAACCAATCCATTATTCTTTGGTCAAAATCATCTCCTCCCAAATGAGTATCTCCTCCGGTTCCTATAACTTTAACTGTTTCTTCCGAAACGTCCAAAATAGAAACATCAAAAGTGCCGCCACCAAAATCATAAACAATAATCTGCCTTTCTCCTTTTTTGGTTAATCCGTAAGCTAAAGCAGCAGCTGTCGGTTCATTAATTACTCTGCTTACCTTAAACCCGGCAATTTCTCCGGCAATCTTAGTGGCTTTTCTCTGAGAATCATCAAAATAAGCAGGACAGGTTACAATAGCTTCGCTGATTTTCTCTCCTAATTTTTCTTCCGCATCCTGCTTTAATTTCTGAAGAATCATAGCCGAAATCTCAGCAGGTTTGTGCCATTTATCACCCAACTTTACTTCCACCCCGCCATCTGAAGCTTCTTTAATCTCATAAGGCATCAGTTTTTTATCTTTCTGCACCTCGGCATCGGAAAATCTCCTGCCAATCAATCTTTTAATGGAAAAGATGGTATTTTGAGGATTGGTTATTTGCTGGCGCCTGGCCACGACACCAACCAACCTTTCACCCTTTTTTGTTATCGCGACAACCGAAGGGGTGGTTCTGGCTCCTTCCCTGTTCTCAATAATTTTTGGTTCGCCTTTATCCACCACGGCCATGGCAGAAAAGGTCGTCCCTAAATCAATACCCAATATTTTAGACATAGTTTTATTTAAGTCGATGAAAACTTTGTTTTCATCTTCACCTTCGTCCCGCAGGGCGGGACTCGGTAAGTTAGTTATTTAATAACCTTTACTTTGGCCGGTCGCAAGACCTGGCCCTGGATTGTATAACCTTTTTGAATTTCTTCTAAAATAATTCCCGGATCTTTATCTTTAACTTCCACCATCTCTGCTGCTTCGTGGAAATTGGGGTCGAATTTCTTCCCGACCGTTTCCATCTCTTTTATACCGTACTGTTTCAGAAAATCTAAAAGCTGTTTTTTAACCTGCAAAACACCTTTAACGTTCTCCTCTCTTTTTAAATTTTCCGGTATTTTTTTCTCTGCCAGATCAAAATTATCCAAGATTGGCAAAATCTTTAAAATCAATTCCAGGTTAGCAAATTTCAAAAGCTCTTCCATTCTGGCCATCTCTTCTTTTTTATGATTCAGGAAATCTGCCCTGGCCCTCTGCCAGCCGGCCAGATATTCGTCTCTCTTTTTCTGACAATCCTCCAACTGCTTTTTTAATTCTTCAAGATTTATTTGTTTTTTTTCTTTTTCTTCTGACATATTATAAATCATCCAATATTTTAGCTAAAGAATGAAGGGAACCTATGTTCTTTTTATAATTCATTCTGGTGGGCCCGATAATTGCTAAAATCCCATCTTCTTTTGGTAATTGGTATTTTGAAGCAATAATACTGAACTCTCTGGCCCGGGAAAAAGGATTTTCCTTGCCGATAAAAACCTCAACTCCAGAATCAATATCAAAATTTTCAATTTCCCTTTCAAGAGTTTTAAGAAGTTCTGTAAAGTGAGAACTAAATTTTTCTTCTTTGAACTCCGGCTCCTGAATAATTGTTTCCCAACCTTCCTTCCAGAATAATTTTTCCTGGGGCAGATAAGCGAAGGTTAAATTGGAAGCAAATAAAGATAAATCTTTCACCAGCAACTGAATAAACTTAATCGAATCTTCAATCTGTTCTTTTAAAAAACTATTCAGCTTAAAGAGATCTTCTTCATTAAAAGAATCCTTTTCCAGTAAAGCATCAACAAAAAAACGATAACCCTTGTCGGTGGGAACTCTGCCAGCTGAAGTATGAGGCTGGCAAAGGAAGCCCTCATCCGTCAGTTTCTGCATTTCGATTCTGATGGAAGCAGGACAAATACCAAAATCATATTTCTTTTCGAGAAATTTAGAGCTGACCGGCTGAGCAGAATTAATATATTCATCTACTACACTGCTCAGTATTGTCCTCTGTCTGTCGGTTATATACATATTATCCATCATAAGAAATTAGCAGTCCGATGTCAAGAGTGATAATCTGTTATTCCAAGAATTCCTGGCTATGGTAAAATAATCTAACTATGTCTAACCGTACTGCCAATATAGTCGCCGGAATCCTGCTTCTAACCATGTTTTTACTGGCTGTTTTTAGTATAAAAGGAGACTCTTTGACCATGGATGAAAGAGCCCATCTGCCGGCAGGCTACTCTTATTTAACCCAAAAAGATATGCGGTTAAATCCCGAACATCCTCCTTTATTAAAAGATCTATCTGCCATTCCTCTTCTTTTTATAGACGATATTAATTTTCCTTCAGAGATTAGCGCTTGGAAAAATGAAGTAAACGGCCAGTGGGACTTTGGAACAGCTTTCCTTTATAATTCCGGAAATCCAGCAGAGAAAATGATCTTCTGGGGAAGAATTCCCATGATTCTCCTTTTAATGCTGCTTGGTTTCTATGTTTTCAAATGGACCAGGAAATTAATTGGCAACCAGGGCGCTTTATTGGCTTTGTTTTTATTTGCCCTTTCTCCAACCCTGTTGGCTCACGGCAGATTGGTAACTACTGATGTCGGAGCAGCAGCCGGTGTGTTTATAGCTACCTATTATTTTATTAAATCCCTTCAAAATCCCACGAAGAAAAATATCATTATCGCCGGTATTGTTTTTGGCATAGCCCAACTTATAAAATTTTCTGTAATTCTCCTGATCCCTTTCTTCGGCCTCATAACCCTGATCTGGTGGCTTATGAAACCAGGAACTCTAATTCAGGCAATAAAAATTTTAGTCTTAGTTTTCGTCATCGGGCTTATCTTAATCTGGCCGGTTTACCAGTATCATGTTTGGAATTATCCGCCAGAAAAACAAGTCACAGATACTCAAGTTTACCTTAAAGATACTCTTGAATTTGTTAAAAAACCGATTCTCTGGGCAGCAGACAAACCCTTTCTCAGGGCCTACGCCCATTATTTTACCGGCCTCTCAATGATGTTTCACAGGGTGGCTGGAGGAAATACTACTTATTTTCTGGGAGAAGTTTCCAATCTTGGCTGGCGGAGTTATTTCCCGGTGGTTTATCTGATAAAGGTTCCGCTGGCTTTTCACATTCTGACCCTTTTTGCCTTAATTTATATTCTTTGTTTATTCAGAAGATTTTGCGGGACAAAAGAAAAAAAGAAGACAGCCAATATCTGGACAAAGGAACATTTTTCAGAAATAGCCATGCTTATCTTCATCTTGGTTTACTGGGTGGTCAGCATTAAGGGAAACCTGAACATCGGCGTCAGACATTTATTGCCGGTCTTTCCTTTTACGATTTGTCTCGTCAGCGTTACCCTCATACATATATTGCAATCTCCTTATTTAAAACTAAGATATGCGATTTTAGCTATATTGCTTTTATGGCAAGCAGTTTCAGTGGCAGCTGTTTATCCTTACTTTTTAACTTATTTTAATGAATTGGTCGGCGGGCCTCAAAATGGTTACAAATATGTAGTGGATTCTAATCTGGACTGGGGCCAGGATTTAAAAAGATTGGCAACCTGGCTTAAGGAAAACAATATTGATAAAATTTATATAGATTATTTTGGTGGAAGCAGTCCTGAATATATCCTTAAAGAAAAATACGCCCCCTGGTGGGGCGAAAGATCTCCGGAAGAGCTTCCCAGGGAAAGCTATCTGGCAGTTTCTGCAAGTTTTCTGCAGGGTGGCCGCGGTAAAGCTATACCCACTCTTCCTCAACCATCCGGTTATTATCGCTGGCTGAATAACTATACACCTTTAACCGCAATCGGCCATTCAATCTTCATATATTACATAGACTAATCCTTATACTTATAAGGGGCAAAATTGCCGAATCTTAATTCAATGTATTCCAAATCCTTTCGTTTCTCCGGAGGGATTTTTTCTTCTAAAACCGCCTTAAGTTTTGTTAACTGCCAGTCTATATCACTCTGTAAATTAAAATAAATTTCCCAACTATCTTCAACCAGGACGGTTAATTTCTCTTCATCAAGAAGAAATTCTTTAAGGGAAATTTTGAAATCTGATTTTAATTGATCTTGAATAGTTAAAATTTTAGACAAGTCCTCCTTTTCAATTACTTGTTCACCCAAAAGAAAACCCCCAAAATCTCTTTCATCCCTGATTTTAATCAGATCTTTTTCTGTAGAAAAATCTCCAAAAATAATTCCTTGATTGTCCAGTAAAAAACACTTTTCCTCCCAACACCAGTCAGCCACTTCCAATCTTTCTACTACCAGAATGTTTAATGCGTCAGGAAGCCCGCGGCTGATTTCCACTTGGGCAATTTGAGGAAAGTTGTTTAAAATATCTCTTCTGATTTCGCCTAAATTAACTGCAAAAATACTTTTTGTTCTGATAAACAAAACTTTATTTTCCAGTTTATTCTCCACCAACTCTTTAAGATTTTCTGTTGAAGCTCTTTTTTCACCGCTCAGTATTACCTTTTTTACCTGCAAAACAGAAGAAAAGAATAAAAAATAAAAAAGAAAACTTATCAAAACAAAAATCAGAATCCCTGACCAAAAAAACTTATTGCGGAAAATTGGTTTCTTTCTCTTAAACCGATGTGGCTTTCTGTATCCTTTCATTATAAACCCCTTTTTGTTTTTCTTAATTTTTCAAAAAGATAAGTTAAATAATATTTTTTAGAAAGAGAATAATCTTGAGTTTTAACATAAAAATGAGCCCCTCCTCCGAAACCCATCTTAAATAAAGTGGGGCCGGCCCAGGGATGATGAGGGTTTTCTTTTGGATCAACATATCCCCAGAAATCATATAAATTACAGCCTCTCGCCTTCGCTTCTTTTATGGCTTCCCATTGAAGTAAATAAGGAATTGAAAGTTTTGTGTATTTTGAATTAGAAGCTGCCTGGTGATAAAAGCCAATACCTGACCAAAAAATTGTTAAGGCAGCAGCCGCTATTTCTCCCTTATATTTCCCGAAAAACAAAATAGCCTGGTTGTCTTTTGCAAAAACTTCAAATTCATTTTTCACGTAGTCAAAAGAAAAAGGAACAAACTTTTGTCTTTGAGCCACCTCTTCATTCAGTTTCTGATAAAGATTGATACCATCTACATTTTCACTCTTCTCTATGGTAATATCCTGATTTTTCAAAGTCTGGCGGATCAGATAGCGGGTAGTTTTTCTCATCTTCAGTAAAAGTTCTTCTTCTGAAGAAGTCAAATCAAGCTTCCAGGTTGCTTCATAGGCGTTGGCGTGCATTGGCGCTTCTTTAAAACCGAGTTTCTGAAACAATTCTTCGTTATTCTTGCTTCTTTCCCACAAAGGATTCATTCTGATAAAACTAACCTGCTCTTGATTTTTAATTTTTTTTAATTCTTCTACTAAACTCCTCAAGACTTCTTCTTCTAAGCCACTGTCTTTTACTACGGGACCATGTTGGATTAAGAAAAACTTGCCTCTTTTAGCCGTAATCTTGGAAACCAAAAATACGGCAACTAAATTTTCTTTATTAAAAATCCCGAAACGCCAAATTTTATTTCCCATTCTCTCTTGAAAATCTCCCCAGTTCCAACTCTGTAAAAATGTCTTTTCCTTGCACTCTGAAAGAAAACTTTCCCAAATATTTTTATCTTGAATTTCTTTAATCTCCATACCCCGTATATCAACTTCCAGAGCCAAACGCCGTTAGGTGCGTTTTGCCCTGTTTGCGGTTATTTAATATTAATAATTCCATATTTATATTCCTTTAAAATATACCCCGGCGTTTGTTTAAAACGCACCTGCTGGAAGTTGTATTACGGGGCATATCTTTTAATAAATTCTACGATTTTTTTAGCTTCCTTTTTTGAAATATTTATGTGGGTGGGCAGATTTAAAATTGACTGGGCAGTCTCTTCTGCCCGAGGACAGCTGCCCGAAACATATTTCATTTTTCTAATGTCGGTATCTGACGGAATGACGACATTTTTTCGCCAGCCATCATCAAGATAGATTTTTCTCTTCCTGGCTTCTTTCAAAATCTCATCTGTGGCCCGAGCGGAGCGAAGGGCGAGAGATGAACTTCGTTCATCGAACTCCTTCTTAATTAAGACTGGATAGCGCATAAAAGTCGGCTCAATTCCTTCTCGAGATTTAGCTAAAGGCAAATTAAAACTATTCAATTCTTTCTCGTAAAAATCGGCAATTTCTCTTCGGTGGGTGTTAAACCTGTCTAATTTTCTAAACTGATTTAAGGCTAAAACGGCCAAAGCATTGGGAAACCGTTTCGGAAATTGTGGAGGAATTTCTCCTTTTTTTTCTTTTTTATAAACCGCTTTAGAAAGAACTGATAACTGGTGAAAAACTCCTAAAACTATTCTTCCTAAAAAAGGGTGGAGGGCATAAGCTGGCATAACCTTCCAATTCATCAAAACTGGATGCAAGAGCTGCTGAAAAATCCAGCAATTGGCAGGGTAATCTAATTTTTCCTGAAATTTTCTTAACCTCTCCCCTATTTTTTCATTGTTAGTAACGGCCATTCCCCCAAAAATGGAAGAAATTATTTTATCTCTGCCAAAACTAAAAAAGGCTGCCTCCCCAAAAATCCCGCAAAACTTTCCCTTATATCTTGCTCCCAAAGAATGAGCGCAGTCCTCAATTAAAAACAAATTATTTTCTCTGACAATTTTAGAAATTTCTTCTATTTTTGCCGGCCAGCCAAAATTATGCTGGACTATTACCACTCTTGAACGTGAAGTGATTTTTCTTTTTAAATCTTCCGGACCAAGATTCAAAGTATCGTCTATATCAACAAAAACAGGTTTAGCTCCTCTTTCTAAAATCGGGTTGACAGCTGAATTACAAGTAAAGGCCTGTAAAAGTACTTCATCCTCCTTCGCTAAGGCTACGGAGGATAAAATCGCCATCAAAGCCGACCTGCCGCTATTAAAAGAAACGGCATACTTTACTCCCAAATAATTTTTAATTTCTTCCTCAATCAATTCAGTAAAATTACCCCGTGGTGTAAAACTCAACAAGGGGTGATTTTAAACAAAGCCCGGCCCCCACGGCAAAGGATTAAAAATAACAATAAAAG
>CAYXOH010000002.1:22412-36047 GCA_964467045.1 uncultured Candidatus Saccharibacteria bacterium
TTTTTTTTATTTACTACCAAAAACAATACATAAAAATCCCCCGGTGTTTAAAATCACCCGTTGGTGCTTTTTCCCCCACGGCCCTTCCGCCAGTACAAAGGATGAAAAAGCAATTTCAAAGCCAGCCAAATATCGTCTTTTTCAGTATTCGGCGACAAAGATGTTGAAATTAATTTAAACATATTTAATTAATAAGCTGATAAGCTGGTTGGGCACCCTGCTCTCCAGAAGAATAATATCTCCTTCTTTGGTAAAACTTTTAATCTTTTCTAAAATCTCTTTTGGTTTTTCAATGAATAAAGCCTTCTCACCTGCGCCATCTTTTATTTCTTTAAATCTATCTTTTGTTGTGATTATCGCTAAATCACAGGCTTCGGCAATTTTTTTTCCTATTCTCTGATGAATTTTTTTTGACGCTCCGCCCAATTCAATCAAGCAGGGCATAACAATTATTTTCTTGCCGGGCATATTTTTAATATATTCTAAATGAGCTATCGCACCATCTGGATTTGCTGAAAAAGAAGCATCAATAATTTTTAAATCCTTAACCCCCTGTTTAATTTGAAGACCAGGCATTTCATTTTTCATTCCCCCAACTGCTATTGAAATTTCGTTCTCTGCCATTCCTAATTCTCTGGCTACTGCCATAGCTCCTAAAATATTCTCTCCTCCAGGAAAAGTAGCTTCTTGACCATAAAGACTTTTCTTGATGCTGGTTTTCTGATAGAGTTCTAAACAATGTTTATTTTTAGCGTTGAAAAATGCCAGGCCGTCTTCTGGCAGGCTCTCAATCAGTTCGTATTTAGCTTTGATAATATTCTCTAAAGAGCCGAAAGTGGCCAGGTGTTGTTCATTTATTCCGGTTAAAATACCAATTTTGGGCTTAGTAATATCACAAAGTAGTTTTATTCCTCCCCTATTATAGGCCCCCATCTCACAGACAAATATTTCATGTTCTTCTTTCAAATCTTCCAGAATACATTGGGAAATACCGACTTCCGAATTCTGGTGTTCTTTTGTTTTTAGAACTTTAAATTTTTCAGATAAAATTTTAGCTAAAAATTCCTTAGTTGAGGTTTTGCCATAACTCCCGGTAATTCCAATAACCAATAAATCTTTAAATTTTTCTCTTTTATTTATGGCTTTTCTAATAATTCTATTTCTGACCAAAACCGCCAAAGGCTGGAATAAAAGAACAACTAAAGAAATTATCAAAGGTGTTAAAATATCAAAAATCAAAAAGTAGAAAGCGATCCGGACGATATCTTCCGTATGAAGACGAATAAAAGAAAGAGCCAAAAGCTCTACAAATATGCTTGCCAGGATCAACAAGAAGGTTTTTTTGGTTAAAACAGGTTTTTTAATCCTTCCCCTAAATAGATCTAAGCAACTTTTGGCGGCTTCGAAAATATAAGAAATATAAACAACGAAAAAGGTCAGAAGGGACAAGGGAAAGAAAGCAACGAGTAAAAACAGCTTCAGAATATTCAGCCTGCCAACCAAAAGCTGCTTTCCCTTGCTAGTTCTGAAATGATCCAAAAAACGACCGATGTGATATTCTTTCAGCTGCCAAAGATAAAGCCAGAAAAAAATAGTTTTAGTCGTTCTGACTAACCAAAGAAAAATTAAAAAAGAATCCATATCTTTTTAAAATTAGGAAGATAGTAAAAATTGAGAAATGTGTTTAGCCAACTCTTGGGGCATTTCCCGGTGGGGACTGTGTTTTGCCTGAGGAATAATTTTCACTTCTGAATTTTCTATTTTTTCTTGAATCCGGTAGGCGTCTTCCGGCGGCAAAACATCATCTTTTTTTCCCCAGATAATTAAAGTTGGCTTTTTTATTTTTTCTAAAAGTTCTTTCAAATCTTCGTTCCCTAAATTTTCCATTACTTCTTTCATCACTCCGTCTGCCACATAATAATCTCTTGTTCCGGATAAAAAATAAATCAATCTCCTGGCTTGAGGGTATAATTTCCTAAGACCGGGCAAGGAAAAAACTTGTCTGCCGAATTGAGCCATCAGATAAAAAAGATAGGTTTTTAAGCGTTTTCTCTTAATTATAGCGGGGGCACATAAAATAAGATTGTCTATCCTTTCGGGAAAATTAACCGCAATTTTTACCGAAAGTCCTCCCCCGAAAGAGTGCCCCAAAAGATTGAATTTGCTCCAGTTTTTTTCCTTGATTTTCTGAAAAATCCAGTCTAGGTAGTCGTCTCTGGTCCAGGGTTTATCGGGAGAAGGAGTTATACCAAAACCGGGCAGGTCCAAAACCATAACTTCAAGACCTCTTTTTTCCAGTATCTCTGTAACTTTTTGCCAGCGTCCGGAATTTGAACCCCAGCCATGCAAAATTAAAAGAGGGTTGACCTCCCTGTTTAATTTCGGCTTCTTTTTTGAAAAATTCTTTTTCATCGTCCGCTGAGTCCCGCAACAGCGGGACGAAGGTGAAGATGAATCCTTAGATTCATCGTCCAATCACCTTGAAATTCAAATATTTTTGCAAAACATCGGGCACTTTAATACTTCCGTCTTTCTGCTGATAGTTTTCAATAATAGCAATTAATATTCGGCCGGGAGCAAAAGCCGTACCATTAACAGTATGAACAAAATCTAAACCCTGACCTGTTTGATAACGAATATTTAATCTTCTAGTCTGGAAATCAGTACAATTGGAAGTAGAATGAGTTTCTCGATAACGTCCTTCGGCGGGAAACCAGGCTTCAATATCGTATTTGCTAACTACCGGAAATCCTAAATCTCCAGTGCAAATTCTGACAACCTGATAAGGAATCTTTAGATCTTTCATCAAACCTTTCTCTATCTTCAAGAAAAACTGATGTTCTTTTTCAGAATCCCCGGGTTTGGTATAACTGAACATTTCCACTTTATCAAATTGATGAACTCTGAAAATTCCTTTAGTATCCTTGCCATAGGATCCAGCCTCTCTCCTGAAACAAGTGGAAAAAGCAAAATATCTTAGAGGCAATTCTTTCTCTTTTAAAACTTCGTCAGCATGCATTGTCCCTAAGGGCTGCTCAGCAGTTCCGATCAAATACAAATCGTCCTGAGGAATATAATAAGCCTCATTTTTATCTGCCTGTTCCAAATAACCCATTCCTCTGGCCATTTCAGATTTAAGCATGACAGGAGGCATAACCGGGATAAAATCTTCTTGGGTCAGCTTCTCAAAGGCTAATTTAATCAAGGCAAATTCCAACAAAACTGCTTCTTTTTTAATGTAGCCAAAACGGGTTCCGGCAACTTTCGCCGCTCTCTTAACATCTATTAAGTCCAGTTTTTCGGCAAGCTCTAAATAATCTTTAGGCTTGAAATTAAACTTTGTCTTTTGCCCAACTTTTTCCACAGCCACATTGTCTCTTTCGTCTTTACCAACGGGAACATCAGCCAGGGGCATATTGGGAATAGCCAACGTTAAGTCGTTTATCTCTTGATTAATATTTTGCAGCTCGGGTTCTAACTTTTTAATCTTAGCTTTTATTCCCTGGGCTTCTTTAATTTCTTTTTTACTAAGTTTATTCTGCCTTGACCTTAAAGACTCTATTTCCTGTAAATATTTTTTCTTCTTCTGATCTAATTTTAAAAGTTTATCAACGTCAACTTTAACCCCCTTCTTTTGGGCTCCTTCTTTGACTTTTTCCGGATTTTGACGAATAAATTTTATATCAAGCATATGTTCTGGACTATGTATTTTATGATTTGGGCTTCATTGTTGGAAACAAGATTACTTCGCGCAGAGAATGAGAATCGGTAAGCAAAACAATAAGTCTATCTATTCCCATGCCAAACCCTCCAACTGGAGGCATACCATACTCCAAGGCTTCAATGTAATCTTTATCTATTCTTTGGGCTTCTTTTAGGCCGAATTTAAATAATTTTTCCTGTCTCTCAAATTTCTCTTTTTGTGCAATTGGATTATTTTCCTCAGAATAGGCGTTAATTAATTCCCAACCGGCCACAATTAATTGTAAATTAGCTGATTTTAATAGATCTTTCTCCAGCGCTTTTGCCAAAGGTTTTGATTCTACTGGATGATGGATAATGAAGGTCGGATTCCATATTTTAGGCTGACAGTATTTCTTAAAAATTTTATCAGCCACCTCAGCTTTACCATCCTCTTTTTCTATTTCAACTCCAAGTTTTTTAGCCTCTTTTTTGATAGCGGCTTCGTTTATTTCAAAAAAATCAACTTGAGTATATTTTTTTAAAAGCCGACTAAACTCAATCCTCGGCCAAGGAGCTTTAAAATTAATCTTTTTCCCTTCATATTTTATCTCTAATTTACCTAATGTTTTTCTGATTACTCTTTCAAACATCTCTTCAACAAGTTTCATCACCTCTTTGTAGTCGGAATAAGCCCAATAAAATTCAAAATGAGTGTATTCCGGATTATGGGACCTATCCATACCTTCATTACGAAAACACTTTCCTAATTCATAAACCTTTTCAGCCCCACCGACTATTAACCGCTTCAAATAAAGCTCTGGGGCGATTCGCAAGTATAAATTCATATCTAAGGCGTTGAGGTGGGTTTTGAATGGTTTAGCCGATGCTCCTCCGTAAATAGGTTGTAAGGTTGGCGTCTCTACTTCTAAAAATCCCTTAGCATCCATAAAATTCCTTATTTCTTTAATTACTTGTGAACGTAATTCAAATTTCTTTCTAACTTCTGGATTAAAAATTAAATCTAAATATCTTTTGCGGAATCTTTCTTCAACATCTTGAAGCCCGTGCCATTTTTCAGGCAGAGGCCGCAGGGACTTGGCCAACATTTTATAATCAGAAACTTCAATTGTTTTTTCTCCCTTCTTAGTCTTAAATAAAATACCCCTAATTTCAATAAAATCGCCAATATCAAAATTCTCCACAAAGAATTTATATCCTCTCTCTCCTAATTTGTTCTTTCTTATAAAAACCTGAATTTTAGCCGTACCATCTTCAACGTCTAAAAAAGCAGAGCCCCCATGCTGACGAATTGATTTAAGACGACCTGCTAAAATTACCTCTTTTTTAAATTTAGAAAGAGAATTAAAATCCTTCAGGACCTCTTTAATTTTGTGGGTCCTCTTGGTCTTTCCAGGATAGGGATTGAGAAACGATTTTTTAATCGCTTCCAGTTTTTTTAAACGGTTTTTTCGCAATTCTTCAATGGTTGCCATATTCTAATGTTAGTTCATTTTTTTATTGAGGTCAAAACTTACTGACTGATGGCTTCGGTATCCTGTTTTGTTTCTCTTTTAAACATCTTGAGAGTTTTTTTCTTTAGACTTCTTAAAGGATCAAAAATTACCCTCATTAGTTCTGGAGTATATCGAAAACTAAAAATTTTATCAGTTAGGGAAACCCAAAAAGGAGAAAAGGGCAGTTGAAACAAAAAACTATAGATTCTTTTCAGGAAATGGAAATAATGAAAAAAGAAACTAATCTGTTTTTTTCTAATTGTCGGTAACTTTAAAACGGAGTAAGAATAATAATTTTTAGGAAGCTTGATATTTTCTTCCTTGAGGTATTCCTTTTGAAGACAGAATTCATAAAGGTAAGTGCCTTTGTAAGGGTAAAAAATCGAAACCACCGACAAATTAGGATTAATTTCAGCGTTTAGCTTAATCGTTTTTAAAATTTCCCTTGCTCCTTCCCCAGGCAGGCCTACCATATTGTAGGCCTGGGTTTTAAAACCTTCTTCCCCGGCTACTTGGAAGGCTTTTTTAATTTGCTCAACGGTAATACCTTTATTTAAAACTTCTTTTAAGATAAAGTTATCTCCTGACTCAACCCCCACTCTTAAAAGATGACCGCCGGCTTCTCTGAGCAAAGGCAACAGGTCTTCCGTCATTAAATTTACTCTTATATCACTGGAAAAAGGAAGACCAATTTCTTTCTTGTAAAGCGGCACAAATTCTTTTACCCAACTTAACCTGGCAAAAAGCAAGTCATCGTCCAAACGAATAAATTTAATAAAAGGGTATTTTTTAATTACCTCTTTTATTTCTGCCACCACTGACTGGGGAGAACGGATTCGATGATACTGCTGAGAGTTGGGATAAAGTTTTCTTAAAGTCGATTCGCAGCAGAAAGTGCACCGATAGGGACAGCCCCGGGAAAACATAAAAGTTCCTATTCCTTTTTTTTCTAAATTGAGATGGGGATAATCAAAAATCTCTCGGTCTGGAAAAGGAAGTTCATCAAGATTAATAATCAATGGCCTTAATTCGTTTTTAAAGATTTTCCCTCCTTTTTTCAGCCAGATATTCTTGATCTTCTCAAGGGACTGACCGCTGGCCATTTTCTGGCAAAGTTCCACCATAGCCAAATCTCCTTCTCCTCGACAGATCATATCAATGTTTTCATCCTTGATGACTTCTTCTGGACAAACAGTCGGATGAACTCCCCCACAAATAATAGCTGCCTCGCTTACTGCTTTGGCTGCCCGAGCATATCTTTTGACAAAAGGAAAAACATGGGCCGTAGAAGAAAAGCTAATCAAATCAGGACTTAATTTTTTTATTCTTTCCTGGAATTCCTCATCTGAAATTTCTTTGGTAAATTGAATGAGGTTGGTTTGGTGACCGGCTTTTTTTAAAATAGCTGACAGAGCAGCAATACCATGATGAAAATAACCAGTATAAGTTGGCTCATCGGTAGCTAAATCAGGATAAACAAAAGTAATCCGCATAAGAAATGCAAGTTAAACTTTAATTTTAAAACTCCGGCGGAACCTCAAATTTCCACTCTACCCTGTCCCCTATCTCTACTTCTTTTTTATCAGCGGCTACCTCAGCTAATTTATCATTGACCCAGTACTGCCAATATTGGTTATTTTGACCATTTTTCAAACCGTCAATACTTTCAACAAAAACTCCGAAATCGTAGTTGGTAAAACCTATTTCAAAATCCTCTAATTCAGCCAGTTTTTGCAAAAGGGAAAAAGCTGTTTCTGTCTGAGAAATCTCAATCTGGTATTCCTCTGGCTGCCCTTCTCCTTTATTGATGATGTAAACTACTTGGCCGGAAGAATTTTCTTTACCGGAAATTAAATCAGTTTTATTGGCATCATTTTTCTGTTGGTTCTGATAAACAAAGAAACCAACTAAGCAAAAGAGGACAACTACAAGAATAATTAATATTTTTTTATTAAAATTTATTCTGATCATCTGAGTTTAATTGGGGATTAGTAAAATACCAGTTCAGTACAGCTCTAGCCACTGGCAGGACGACAGCCTGCACTCCCTTCACGTTTTCAATCATGATCGTTAAAACGATTTCTGGATTTTCATAGGGTGCAAAAACCGTTATCCAGTTATGATAGCGGTCGTCACCTAATTCGGCCGTACCTGTTTTGGCGGCAACGGCAACCGGTAAGGAATTTAATAAGACAGCTGAAGCCTGAGGAGAATTTTTTCCCGTAACTGCCTGCCTCATTCCTTCTCTAACAACCTGAAGATTTTCGGAACTAATAAAATTCTCCCGAATAATCTGGGGTTCTTTTTCTTCTAATACTTTTAATTCACCGCTTGAAGTATCAACAATTTTTTGAATAACCTGCGGCCGCATTAATTTGCCGCCATTGGCTATTGCTGAAAAAGCAGTGATGACTTCCAGAGGAGTAATTTGCAGATATTGCTGGCCGATAGAAAGATAATAAGTATTACCATCCCACCAGCCTTCGTCTAAAACTCTTTTTTTCCATTCTTTGTCAGGCACAAACCCCTTACTCTCCCCGGGTAAGTCAATACCGGTCTTTTGCGTCCAGCCGAATAATTGAAGGTATTCCTTTATTCTTGTAGGACCCAAACCTTCCTGGTCTCCATAACCCCCGCCTATTGTATAAAAATAAACGTTGCAAGATTCGGCAATTGCTTTTCTAAGGTCTGTCCAGTTGTGTGATGTCCAATCCCTAAAATTATATTCAATTTCTGGATCATATTGATGAGGAACGGTAATTAATCCCTGACAGTTAATCTTTTTTTCCGACGAAATTACATTTTCCTCTAAAGCGGCTGAAGCAATTAAGGGTTTAATGGTGGAACCAGTCAGATATTTTCCGGAAATTGCCCTATTAAAAAGAGGTTCATTGGAATCTATTAATAAAGCTTTTAAGGCTTCTTCGTCTCCTCCTTTCTGGAACAAATTATTATCAAATTCGGGAAACGAGACTAAGGATAAAATGCCGCCAGTCTGGGGATCCATGGCAATAGCTGCTGCTTTTTTTGTCCCTAATTCCTTGAGTTTTTTCCCTAATTCCTCTTCAATTTTACTCTGCAAGTCAGAATCCAGCCAAAGCACCAAACTTTTTCCCGATTCTGGCAAACTAATAATTTCTTCTGAAATTGTGTTTTCCAAAGCGTCCCTCTCAATTCTTAGTTGACCGGGATTTTTCCTTAAAACCTCCTCATATGATTTTTCAACGCCTACCCTACCAACATAATCATTAATAGAATAAAATTCCTGGTTTTCTTTAAATTCCTCAGCCGTTATCTTGCTGGTATAACCAATAATCTGAGAAAAACTGGGCCCTGAATAATATTCCCTGATGCTGTTTGTTTTTATCTCAAAACCGGGCAACTCTTTTATTTTTGTTTCCAGTAAAATTAATTCCTGGTGGGGCAAGTTCTCAGAAATTAAGATTTGGGATAACTCCGATTTTTCAATATCTTCCCTTAAAGCCAGGTAGTCATTCTGAAGAATTTGAGAAACTCCTTTTATTACTTTTTCTTTTTCGGTTTCCTCTTGGGGAAGTTTGTTTTTTTTGCAAATTAAATCGAAGCTGGTCAGATTAAAAACTAATTGCTTCAGATTCTTATCGTAGATTACTCCTCTTTCGGCCTGAATTCTGTGAATGATAAATTTATTTTCTTTAGCTAAGGCAGTCAGTTCTTCACCCTGCAGGACTTGAAGCTGGAAAGTTTTAACAAGAAAACAAGAAATTAATAAAAGGTAAAAAAACAAAAAACCCTGAAGGATTTTTTTAACCAGGGGTACCTCAAATTTTTTTTCTGAAAATCCATCTTGCTTTTCTTTTTCCTTGGCCAGGGAATCTAAAAGAATCTCGTGGGGTTCAATATCTTCTTTAAGAGCAAACTGGATTCTTTTATTATTTTGAGAATTGAACATGTCTTTTAAAAATAAATTTAATGAAGAGGGCGATCAATAAAGAAATTAAAGTATAAAATCCAAAAAAACAAATATAATTTGGCCCCCAATAACTCAAAGAAAATACATCCAAATAAAAGCCACCCAGTAAAGATAAACCTATACCTTGCCATTGATGATATGGAGTAAAAATATTTATCAAAATTATAACAATCAAAACTAGATTAGGAACTATTCCCAATATTTTCAGGTGAGCCAAAAAACTGGTCTGAATTAAAGCTAAAAAATAGAAAAAGAAGATAAAAAAAATAATTTTTTTCATCATCTTAAAAATTAGTGATTATAAATAAATTATCCAATTCTCCCAGGTCGAAGCTTAGAGTTAATTCAGCTGTTTGAAATGGTTCAATATCTGTCTTTTTAATCTCTTTAATCATCCCCACTAAGAGTTTCGGAGGGAAAATTCCTCCCAGGACAGAAGTAACGACTGTTTCCCCCGCCGCAATAGCTTCTTCTTTGGGCAGAAGATTGAAAGAAACTTCTAAATTGCCTTTTCCCTGAACTACTCCATAAATATCTTTTCCAGTGATTTTAGCGTCAAATGAGCTTTCTTTGTTAGTAATTAAGACAACCTCAGAAAAATCTTTATAAACTTTACCGATTTGGCCCAGGAGAGTTTTTTGGCTTGTAATTACTGGCAGACCCGGAGAAAGACCATCTTCAGAACCTTTATTAACCAAGAGCGAGTCCTGGGTAATATCTTTATTAATAACCTGGGAAAGGACTAACTGAAAATCCTTCTCTAAACCAAGATTAAGAGCTTCCCTTAAATCTTTGTTTTCCTTTTCCAACTCTTGAAGGGCTGAAATTTGACCAATGAGTTCTAAATTCCGGAGAAAAATTTCATCTTTCTCTTTTTTGAGCTCTTGAGCATTAAAAAATCCAGAAAAAAAGTCAGAAACATTGTCTCCTGCCTGCCAAAAGATTCTTTGGATGGGAGCAGATATTGAATAAAAGAAGTTTCTAGTCCCCTCTGAAAAACCAGTTAAATTTAAGACAAGAAAAAAAATAATCAATAAAATAATGGGTATGATAATTCTGATTTTATGAATGCTTTTCATTAGATTAATTTTATCACACCTAAAAAGGAAAGGTTTGACCCCGTTAGAAAATTATAGCACAAACAAGTATAAAAATAACCCCGGCCATCACCTGTGAATAACTGCTTTCTGGCAGGGTTGACAGGGCTTTTGCCAAAAGTATAATGGTTTTAGCAATTAAAAGGTCGAGTAATAAAAACTTTATTTTTACCGTCTATGTTTGAGGATAAAGTCTACTTTTCTCCCATTTCTTACGATGAAGAAGAATCCGAAGAACTAGATGAAGAAGATGAAAAAGAAGATGAAGAAGATGAAGAAGATGAAGAATAGAATGAAGAAGAAACTGGATAATTGAAACTAATTTGAAATCAAAAAGCTCCCGCAGAAAACGGGAGTTTTGTTTTTAAAAAAGACGCTGAAGTGGCAGCTACTTACTTTCTCGCCTAAGCAATATCATCAGCCCTGAGGTATTTCACTGCCGAGTTCGAAATGGAATCGGGTGGGACAACCTCGGTATAGCCGCCACTTCAACGCCTTTTCTTGTATCGCAAAATCTGAGAAGGCCTGGTAAATAAATTAATGATTTATTAGTACTGCTTGGCTTAAAGGATTACTCCTCTTACACCTACAGCCTATCAATCCCGTAGTCTCCGGGAAATCTAAGAGTCCTTATCTTGGGGTCTGCTTCGAGCTTAGATGCTTTCAGCTCTTATCAGTTCCCGACTTAGCTACCCAGCTATGCTCCTGGCGGAACAACTGGTACACCAGAGGTCAGTTCCTTCGGGTCCTCTCGTACTACGAAGAAATCCCCTCAAGACTCTACGCCTGCGGTAGATAGGGACCAACCTGTCTCACGACGGTCTGAACCCAGCTCGCGTAACGCTTTAATTGGCGAACAGCCAAACCCTTGGAAGCTGCTTCACCTCCAGGATGCGTTGAGCCGACATCGAGGTGCCGAACAGGGCCGTTGATGTGGACTCGCGGGCCCTACTAGCCTGTTATCCCCGGGGTAACTTTTAGTTGATGATCTTCCCTTTTTCTACTAAAAAGGGTCGGTTCACTAAGTTATGGTTTCCCAACAGCTCGCAATATCCTGCTCGCTGTAAAGCCGGCTTGTGGCTTTATCCGACACGTAGGATTTCCATCCCTACTTAGCCGACCTTGATAAACGCCTCCGTTACTTTTTAGGAGGCAAGCGCCCCACTTAAACTGACCGTTAAACACTGTCTTCCGCTAAAAGCGGAATTAGAATAAAAATTTTAAAAGACGGGTGTTTCATTGACGGCTCCATCCCAACCGAAATCGGGATTTCAAAGCCTACCCGCTACACTACGCATCTAAAACCAAAACTCAATATCTAACTACAGTAAAGCTCCCGGGGTCTTTCCGTCTAGCCGCAGGTAACCGGCATCTTCACCGGTATTGCATTTTCACCGGGCTCCTCGTTGAGACAGTCCTCAAGTCGTTAGGCCTTTCATGCGGGCCAGAACTTACCTGGCAAGGGATTACGCTACTTTAACACCGTTATAGTTACGGCGGACGTTCACTGGAGCTTCAAGCAGTCAGCCCGAGCACATAATAAAATGTGCTTGGACCGCCACCATTAACATTCCAGCACTGGTCAGGCCTCAGCCCCTATACATCTTCTTACGAATTGAGCAGGGACTTGTGTTTTTGGTAAACAGTCGCCAGAGGTACTTTCGCTGCGTCCGCCCGAAGGCGGAAGGTCTTATTCCGAAGTTACGACCACTTTTTTGCCTAGTTCCTTAACGAGGTTTCACCCGTTCACCTGAGTGTATTTACACTAACCTACCTGTGTCAGTTTGTAGTACGTGGTCCATTAAATAGAATACTCAAAACTTTTCTGGGCAGTTCATTCTTCAGGGCCCCCGCCGAAGCGAGGTAAGAAATCCAATAATCCCCCTGAATCCCTGAACTGCGTCATTTTGAGGTTATTTAACAGACGGGCAGGAATATTAACCTGCTGTCCATCAGCTTCACCTTTCGGCTACGCCTTAGGCACGCCTAACCCTTGGTTGAATAACATTGCCAAGGAAACCTTAGGTTTGCGGTGTGCGTCGCTTTCAGACGCATTGCGGTTACTCATGCCAACATTCTCACTTCCTATCGCTCCATCCCGCCTCACAGCAGAACTTCATCGCAATAGAAACGCTCCCCTACCACTGCCGCTAAAAGCGGCAATCCTTATCTTCGGTACCAAACTTAGTCCCGGCAATCTTCGGCGCGGAATTCCTTAATTAGTAAGCTGTTACGCACTTTTTAAAGGGTAGCTGCTTCTAAGCTAACCTCCTAACTATCAAAGGAAAACCACTTCCTTTAAAACACTTAGTTTGGTTTAGGGACCTTAGATGAAGGTCTGGGCTGTTTCCCTTTTGACCATGGAGCTTAGCCCCCACAGTCTTACTTCTCGCCAAACTTTTCCAGCATTCGGAGTTTGGTAGGAGTACCTAGCAAAAGCCAAAATATTCCTTCCAGTGCTCTACCTCTGGAAAATTAAACGAAAGCTAGCCCTAAAGCTATTTCGGGGAGAACCAGCTATTACCAAGCTCGTTTAGCTTTTCACTTCTTACCACAGTTCATCCCAAGGAATTGCACGACCTACGGGTTCGGGCCTCCTCCCGACTTTCGTCGGGATTCACCCTGACCATGGTAAGCTCGCTTGGCTTCGGGTCCTCTTCACTTTCTAAAATCGGGCTCTTAACCCTCGCTTTCACTGTGCCTTCGCGGCAAAACCGCTTAGACAAAGAAAGTAAAGAAACTCGTTGGCTCGTTCTGCAAAAAGCACGCCGTCATCCGCCCGAGGGCGGACTCCGACTCTTTGTAAGCAAGATGGTTTCAGGTTCTATTTCACCGGGATCACCTCCCTACTTTTCACCTTTCCCTCACGGTACTGGTTCACTATCGGTGAGGTTAAGTATTTAGCCTTAGCCGGTTAGTCCGGCTTGTTTCCCACGAGGTTTTCGTTCCTTGAGGTACTCAAGATAGATAACAAGGAGCACGAAGAAGTTTTCAAATACGGGACTATTACCCTCTATGGTCTCCCTTTCCAGGGAAGTTCTTCTAACCAACCTTCGCCTAAGTGTTCTCCCTCAGATAATCCCGTGAGACAACGACTTTGTCGTTTTATCTCACAGGACTCCCGACGTTACCTTCTTACAACCCCGGAGCAAAAATGCTCCAGTTTGGGCTCTTCCCTTTTCGCTCGCCGCTACTAAGGGAATAAATTTCATTTTCTTTTCCTCCGCTTACTGAAATGTTTTACTTCAGCGGGTTCGCTCCGCACCGGAAACGGTACGGTAACGTAGTTTGAACTACGCTGGGTTTCCCCATTCGGAAATCCCCGGATCAAAGGTTGCTAGCCACCTCCCCGAGGCTTATCGCAGACACGCCACGTCCTTCATCGCCT
>CAYXOH010000003.1:0-8099 GCA_964467045.1 uncultured Candidatus Saccharibacteria bacterium
GCCCGCTCCAACAGAAAACGGCTCATCCGAGCCGTTTTCTAATTTTTATTTCAGAAACTCCAACTATTTGGCGTATTCTACCACTCTTGTTTCTCTAATGACGCTAACTTTAATTTCCCCTGGATATTTCAGTTCTTCTTGAATCTGGTTGGCAATAGTTTTGGCTAAATTTCTGGCTCCCAAATCATCAATCTCTTCTGGTTTAACAAAAACTCTGATTTCTCTACCAGCCTGGAGGGCCCAAGCTTTTTCTACACCAGGGAAATCTAGAGCAATCTTTTCTAATTCTCCCAATCTCTTTAGATAATTTTCAAGAGTATCCTTCCTGGCTCCGGGCCGAGCTCCAGAAATTTGGTCAGCCGTTTGGACTAAAACTGCTTCCAGGGTTTCTGCCGGATATTCTTCATGATGGGATTTCATTGCATCAATCACTTCTTTTTCTACTTTGAATTTCTCTAAAATCTTAATTCCGATATCAACATGGGAACCCTCTATCTGATGGTCAACAGCTTTACCAATATCATGAAGAAGTCCAGCTTTTTTTGCGACCGCCGCATCTCCTCCAATTTCTGAAGCTAAGGCTGAAGCTAAATGGGCTACCTCAATTGAATGAAGCAAAACATTCTGCCCGAAACTAGTTCGAAATCTCAATCTGCCTAGAAGTTGAATTAATTTTGGTTCAAGACCAATAACTCCGGTATCATAAATTGCTGCCTCACCAGCTTCTTTGACTTGAATATCAACCTCTCGATGAGCCGCCTCTACCTGTTCTTCAATTTTAGCGGGTTGTATTCTGCCATCTTTAATTAACTTTTCTAAAGCAACTTTAGTAATCTGTCTTCGAACGGGATCAAAACCGGAAATAACCACTGCTTCGGGAGTTTCGTCAACAATAATTTCCGTACCGGTTAATTTTTCTAAGGTTCTGATGTTTCTTCCTTCTTTGCCAATAATTCTCCCTTTGATATCTTCTGAAGGCAAAGTTAAAGAAGTGGTTGTTATTTCCTGGGCCTGGCTGAGACCGTATTTTTGGATAGCTATAGCTAAGATTTCCTTAGCTTTCTGTTCATACTTTTCAAAGCCTTCTTTTTCTAATTTTCTGATTTTCTCTAAAATTTCTGTTTGATATTCTTTCTCTAAATTTTGAAGTAATTCTTGCTTTGCTTCCGACCGGGAAAGTTTAGAAATTCTTTCCAGATTACCTATCGTTTCCTGCTTTAATTCTTCTAAATTTTCTTTAATTTCCTTTAATCTTTCTACTTTTCCTTGAAACTCTTTTTGGTTTCTTTCAAAAACGGAAAGTCTCTGGTCTAAAGCACTTTCCCTTTTTAAAAGTAGTCTTTCAGTTTTGAATAACTCAGATTGTCTGGTATTGGTTTCTTTTTTAGATTTTTCAAGAAGATCCTCTGACTTCTTTTTGGCCTCAATTAAGATTTCTTCAGAAGTTTCTCTGGCTTTGGTAACTTTCTTTTGAAGTTTGGCTTCTAAGGTTCCAGCTTGTTTTTTGGCAATTGATTGGCGGGCATAATACCCCAAAACAGCACCTGCTCCTAAGGCAATAATGCCCACTATTAGTAGGATAAATTGACTCATAATTAAATTTTAAAAATTGGAGATTAAGCATTTAAGTAATAGCAAATGCAAAATTATTCCAAAGTCTAAGGTTAAATTTATTACGCTTACATTTTAACAAAATCTTTAGAAGATGTCAAAACCGAGCACATAAAGTTTTATGTGCTCGGCAGGTTTAAATTTGGAGATTAAAAGGTTTTTATCCGCCAAAGGCTCCTTTCATAATTGAAGGAATTCCTTTGGCCAATAAGATAATGGCAATAGCTATTAAAGTCCAGAGGATTATTGTCTTTCCTTTGTTTACTCTTTCTACGTTGCCGGCAGCTGTCAGCATCAAAAAGGCAGCATAAATTATCAACAGGGGACCCAAAGCCATTGCTAAAAAGAAAAGGAAATTAAACAATGCATCAAAGGCACATTCTAAAGTCTTGCATTTTAAGGGATTGATTAAACTTATTGGCGCTCCACCACCGCCGTTCCCATTACCATTATGAGGTGAGGGGTCCTGCTCGGTGGTAAAAGAAAAAGTTGGTGAAGAATCAATGTTATCACCAGCAGCATTGTAAGCAGTCACTCTCCAGGTATAGGCAGTTAAATAATTGATGTTGCCTATGGTTAAATCCAGAAAACCAAAACTACAAACGCCTCCCGAACACACTGAAGGCAAAATATTATCTTCAGATTGAGTAAACTGGTCAATGTCTAAAATATATTTAACTGCTGTTGATACACTATCCCACTGGAAATAACTATCTACCGGAACATCCGAGTCTCCGTTACCGGGCAAAATCAATTGCAAAGGAGAAGCTAAACAAAAATTAGTCAGAGAAAAGGATAAGGTTAATATCCCAATAACAATAATTAAATATTTTATAAAATTATTTTTAGTCATCTTTTAAGATAATAACATTTTTTAATCCTGGTTGACAACCACCCAAGCGGTAGAACATTCCGCCTCTTCTCCCTTTCCATCAGACACCATTACTTTCGGCTCATACGTCCCGGGGTCAAGATAAAAATAAAATGGATTTTTCTCGTTTGAAGTGCCACCATCTCCAAAACCCCAAACATAAACAAGCTCATCTCCTTCTAAATCAGTTGCTTCAACGCTAAATTGAAAGGGAGTTGAAAGATTCCCCTGGCTGGGAGTAACCTGACAAGAACTTATCTGTGGTGGGTGGTTGGTAACAACTTTTATTACCAAGGGCTCTCCAAGGCTGAAGTTCCCAGCAATATCAGTACAGCCGAATCTAATTGAATAATCATCCTCTTTGTCAAAAGAATATTCTACAGAAGTTTTACACTTATTATTATCCTGACAGGGAATTGGTTCAATTTTTACCTTTTCTTTTGTTTCTTTCCCGTCAAGATAAAACCAGCAGCCGGTTATCTTGCTATTATCAGAAATTAAAGCTTCAAGCAGATAAGCTTTATCTAATTCAAGACTTTGATTGATTAAGTTAATCTGACCCACCTCAGGTTCTATTAAATCAATATTAAAAACTTTACTTTTCCAGCCAGAATTATTACCCGCTTTATCAAAGGCAATGGTTGAAACTTTGCATTTTCCCTGAGAAATATCGTTTTTTTGATAAGAAGAAGAACAGGTTTTCTCTTCTCCTACCGGAACATTTATCTCCACAGGATCACATTTTCTAAAACCCCCAATTGCTGATCCGGTTCCTAAATCCTCAATAATATACTTACACCCACTCTCTTTAAACAAATACTCCACCAAACCGGAACCTAAATCAGAATCATTGATTGTTACTTTGAAATCATTCTGCCACCAAGATTTATCTTCGGGAGAGATAATGGCTGTAGAGGGTGAAATATTATCATTTCTTATTTCTCCTGGCAATTCTTCCTCCTCCCAAGGAAATTCACTTTTGGTAAACCAAAGGAAATAAATAAAAAGTCCGGCGATAAGCAGGACTAAAATTAAAAAAACAATTTTTTTTGATTGCCAAAACTTTCTCATTATTTAAGTTTTGGGTTTTATAACTTCATCAATAATGCCGTAATTCTTGGCTTCCTCGGCCGATAAATAAAAATCTCTATCAGTATCTTTTTCAACTTTTTCCAAGGGTTGGCCGGTATGCTGGCATAAAATTTTGTTTAATTTCTCTTTAATTTTAATAATCTGACGGGCAGTAATTTCAATTTCTACTGCTTCTCCGGTCACTCCGCCGGCAACCTGATGTAATAAAACCTGAGAATTAGGAAGGGCAAAGCGCTTTCCCTCTTTTCCGGCTGCCAACAGGGTAGCCCCCATAGAAGCTGCCAAACCAATGCAGACCGTTGAAATGTCTGGTTTGACGTACTGCATGGTATCGTAAATTGCCATGCCGGCGGTTACCGAACCTCCCGGAGTATTAATGTAAAGCTGGATATCTTTACTTGAATCTTTTGAAGCTAAAAATAAGAGCTGAGCGATGACTGAATTAGCTATGACATCATTAATAGGACCTGCCAAAAAAATAATTCTGTCTTTTAAAAGCCGGGAGTATATATCATAAGCTCTCTCACCATATTGACTTTTCTCGATTACCGTAGGAATAAGGTTCATATATTTATTATATTAAAAATCCGGCAATTAGCAAAGCTACAATATTAAGAACTTTTATCATTGGGTTGATGGCTGGCCCAGCCGTATCTTTATAAGGATCGCCAACCGTGTCTCCGGTTACGGCTGCCCGATAGGCTAAACTTCCTTTTCCTCCCAGATTACCCTCTTCAATATACTTTTTGGCGTTATCCCAAGCGGCACCGCCGGAAGTCATCTGAATGGCTAAAAAAATACCAACCACAATTGAGCCGATTAATAAGCCACCTAAGGCCTCCGGTCCCAATAAAAATCCAACTAAAATCGGGAAAACTACAGGTAAAAGAGCGGGTATCATCATTTCTTTCAAAGCAGCTTTAGTAACAATATCAACACATTTTGAATAATCAGGTTCGGCTTTTCCCTCAAATAACCCTTTTATTTCTCTGAATTGTCTTCTTACTTCTTCAACTACTTTGATAGCTGTTTTCCCTACGGCTGTCATAGACAGGGCCGCAAAATAATAAGCGACGATTCCTCCGGTAAATAAACCAACCAAAACCTTAGGGTCTTCCAAGAAAAAATGAACTTTTATTCCGAAATTTAATAATTCTTGAGTATAGGCAGTAAAGAGAACCAGGGCTGTCAAACCAGCAGAAGCTATGGCATACCCCTTAGTTACCGCTTTTGTCGTATTGCCCACTGAATCTAATGCATCGGCAATTGATCTTACTTTCTGGGAAAGACCAGCCATCTGAGAAATACCAGCAGCATTATCAGTAATGGGACCGTAAGAGTCTAAAGCTATAATCAGACCAACCAAAGAAAGCATGGCTACCTCAGCAATAGCTAATCCATAAATTCCTCCCAACCAAAAACTTATTAAAATTCCTAAGGAAATTAAAATAACTGGTAAAATGGTGGATTTCATTCCTACCGCTATCCCGATAATGATATTCGTACCATGACCTGATTGGGAAGCCTGGGCAATGGATTTAACGGGGGTGTATTTCTGGGAAGTAAAATAATTGGTAATCAAAAAGATGCCACCAGTAATTAGAAGACCGATGAGGGCTGAAAAATAAAGATTAAGAGGGGGGATTTTAAAATCACGGCTAAATTGAAATATCACTGGAAAAAAACCAAGGGCAGATAAAATTCCTGCTCCAATGAGACCCCTGTAAAGAGTAGAAATAATACTTATTCCTCCGGAAGCCAAAGACTGTTTTTTAGATAGTCTTACAAAAAAAGAGGAAATAATCGAAGCTAAAATCGCCACTGATCCCAAAAATAAAGGTAAAAATACAGCTTCAGATAAGTTGGGAAACAATAAATTTCCTAAAACCATTGCTGCTATTATAGCTACGACATAAGTTTCGAAAAGGTCAGCAGCCATTCCGGCACAATCTCCGACATTATCTCCTACCTGGTCAGCAATAACTGCCGGATTTCTCGGATCATCTTCGGGAATGGCTTTTTCTACCTTGCCCACCAAATCGGCGCCGACGTCAGCAGCTTTTGTATAAATTCCCCCTCCCAGCCTGGCAAAAATAGAAATCAAACTTCCACCAAACCCCAAGGCAATTAAAGCTCCGAGGTCTTTGGTCAAAAGATAGTACCCGGAAACCGAAAGTAAACCCAAACCGACCACTAAAAACCCGGTAACTGAACCCCCTTTAAAAGAAAGGTTTAGAGCAGGGCTTAATCCGCTTTTGGCGGCTTCTGCTACCCTAACATTGGCTTGGGTTGAAACCATCATACCAATAAAGCCAGAAATTCCTGAAGCTACAGCCCCAATTAGAAAACCAAAAGCAGTTTTAGCTCCTAAGGATAGGAGGAGAATGAAAAAAATAATTAGAGCTACCAAGCTAATGCTTTTATACTGGCGATTCAAGAAAGCTAAAGCGCCCCTTCGAATGGCTTGAGAAATTTCAATCATTTTTCCTGAACCAGAAGGAGCTTGATTAATTTCCTTTATTAAAAAATAGGTAAAAACTAAAGAGAAAATAGAAACAACAATAGGAATAAAAAGCATAATTATTTATCTTTTTTGGTTTTATTTTTGGTTTTATGACGCTTGGCCGCGCCCGCCGATGAAGTAGCTTTCTTTTTTGGTTTCTCTTCTTCAATTTGACCTTCGGCTTTGACATCTATTTTCCAGCCAGTGAGTTTAGCAGCTAATCTGACATTTTGACCATCTTTGCCAATGGCTAAGGATAATTGATCTTCGGGGACAATAACCTGGGCTTTATTTTTGGGGAGGATTCTCACTTCTAAGACTTTTGCCGGAGAAAGAGCATTGGCTACGTATTTTTCTGACTCGGCAGAATATTCTATAATATCAATTTTTTCTCCTCCCAATTCATTAATTACTGCCATAACCCTGGTTCCTCGTTGCCCAACACAGCTGCCAATCGGATCTATTCCTTCGGTATCAGTAGCGACGGCAATTTTTGAACGGGAACCTGCTTCCCTAGCAATTGATTTTATTTGGACTTGACCTGAAGAAATTTCCGGCACTTCTAATTCGAAAAGTTTAGAAATTAATTTGGGATAAGCCCGGGATAAAAAAACAACGGGTCCTTTGGGGGTTTCTTCAACTTTTAAGACATAAATTTTAAGTCTTTGACCAGGACGATAAAATTCTCCCGGCACCTGTTCTTCTCTTGGTAACATACCCAGGGTTTTGCCAATGTCTAAAAAAGCGCATCTGGATTCAACTCTTTGAATAATGCCTGATATTATTTCTCCTTCTTTTGATTTATATTCATCAAAAATGCTTTCTCTTTCTGCCTCTCGAATTCTTTGCATAATTACTTGCTTGGCTGTTTGAGCAGCGATTCGGCCATAATCCTTTTGGGGCTTCAAAATAATTTCTAAACTTTCACCTGCTTTTATTTTAGGGTTTATTTTTTTTGCTTCCTCCAGCAGAATGTGTTTTTCTGGATTGAAACGAATCTTGCCTTCGTCCACCGTCTCCTCGGCGGGGGCTGGTTTTTCTCCCTCCTTAGCTAAAGCTTCAGAGGGCAGAGCTTTCAGTTTTTCTAATTCCTCTTCACTATAAATTGTTTTCTTGTCAACTACTAATTTTTCTTGCCAAAAATTAACTTCGCCTAATTGGGAATCAAGTTTGGCTTTAATAATCTGTCCTTTTTTACCATAGTCTTTTTTATAGGCAGCAGCTATGGCCATTTCAATGGTTTCCAATACTTTTTCTGGATTCAGGCCCTTCTCTTCGGCAATTTGGGCGATGGCTACTGTAAAAGATTTAATATCCATAATTTTTTTAAAAATGTCCGCTTTTTACGGACAATTTCATATTAATAAAACCTTATTTCTTTGTCAATTTTTTAATGATTCTTTTGATTCTTAAACCCAGTAAGCTTTTATCATTATCAAAAATCAAGCGATTTAATATTGTCTTTCTATTTTTGGAAGATATTTCTTGAAGCGGACTTAATCTTTTAAGGAAGACTGGTAGAAGAGAAATTAATGGTAAAAGCCCAAGGGTCGTTATCTGACTGTCATACCAGAATAGTAAAATAGCAGTAATTAACAATAAAATAGTACCAATGGCGGCATTCCAAATTAGAGCTAAAGAAATAAGAGGAATCACAGAAAATATAAAAATTTTTGGAGACAGAGCAAAGAGGGCTCCCATAAAAGTACCGATGCCTCTGCCGCCGGCAAATCTCAAAAAGCAAGACCAATTATGACCGACAACTGCTGCTACCCCACAAAGAGCTTGAATCTGGAGAGATAGGCCAAAATATTGAGCTAACCAAACTGCCAGCCAGCCCTTAGCTAAATCCAAAACACCGGTTAAGATTCCCTGTGGTTTACCAACGTTTTTAAAAACATTTGATCCTGAAGTTTTTCTCCAACCAATCTCTAAAATATTTTTGCCGATGAAAAGCCGGGTAATTAAATACCCGAAAGGAATTGAACCCAAAAGATAAGCTAAAATTATAAAAAGAATAGA
>CAYXOH010000003.1:8199-11055 GCA_964467045.1 uncultured Candidatus Saccharibacteria bacterium
AGACAAGCCCAAAAATATTCTGGAACCAGAAAATAGGCAATAATTGGCAAAAAAATATTTCCCATAAATTGACCCAAGAAAAGATAGCCCGAAGCTAAAATATATAAAATTACTATTGCCCCCCAAGGTAAAAATAAAAATTTAAAGTTTAAAACTACCAGAATTCCAATTAAAGAGGCTTGAGCCTTACCGCCAGAAAATTTTCCCTCTTTAATCTTAAAGTAAATGGAATAGCAGTGGCCCAACACCACTCCGAAAGCAGCTAGGGCAATGCCAAATGAAAGATTGTATCCTAAAAAAAATAACCACTGAGGAATTAAAACTGCCAAAATTCCTTTACCAGCATCAAGCACTACCGTCAACCAAAATAAACTTCCTTTACCAGTAATCCTGGAAACATTCATTGCCCCCACATTACCGGTCCCTTCTTCTCTCACATCTTTCCCGGTGAACTTTTTAGTAATCAAGTAAGCACTTGGGAAAGAACCCAATAAATAAGCAATAAAAAAAATCAAAATTAAATATAAATTAGCCATCAAAATAAATTGAAAATTTATTGAGTATTATAGCGGTATGTTACCGTGTTTTTTGGCAATTTTACCTTCTCTTTTATTTAAAAGAGATTCTAAACATTTAATTAAGGTGGCTCTTGTATCTTTCGGATGAATTATCATATCAACTTGACCTAATTTTGCTGCCTGGTAGGGATTTAAGAAAAACTCTTTCAATTCTTGAATCTTTTCCCTCTCTAAATTTTTAGAATCTTTGCTCTCGGCTATTTCTTTTCTGAAAATAATCTTAACTGCTTGTTCTGGTCCCATGACGGCAATTTGAGCTGAGGGCCAGGCAATGACAATATCTTGACCTAATTTTCGAGAAGCTAAAGCAATATAAGCTCCCCCATAGGCCTTTCTTAAAATCAAACTAATTTTAGGAACGCTGGCTTCAGCAAAAGCAAAAAGGACTTTTGCTCCGTGACGGATTATCCCTCGGTGTTCTTGGTCGGTTCCCGGGAGATAACCCGGGGTGTCAACCAAATTAATCAGGGGAATATTAAAACTATCAGCAAATCTAACAAACCTGGCAACCTTATCTGAAGAATCAATATCCAAGGTACCGGCCGTAATCTTAGTTTGATTGGCTATCACCCCTACCGTATTACCCCCCAACCTGGCAAGACCAATCAGAACATTCAGGGCAAATCCTGATTGAATTTCCAAAAAAGAGCCGCGGTCAAAGATTTCGGCAATAACTTCTTTCATATCATAACCTTTTTCTTCCTTTTCGGGCACTGTCTTTAATAATTCAGAACCTTCTTTTTCAAAGAACTCGCCAAAAAGCCCTTTTTGTTTCGGGGCATCTTCCAGATTATTTTGAGGCAAATAGGCGAGGAGCTTCTTCACCCCCAAAAAGCAGTCTTTTTCTGATTTTAAAACAAAGTGGGCGCAACCACTTTTAAGGCTATGGATAGCTGCTCCGCCTAATTCTTCAAAGGTAATCTTTTCTCCGGTTACGGCCTTAATAACTTCGGGGCCAGTAATATACATTTGGGAAATTCCTTCGGTCATGAAAACAAAATCAGAAAGACCGGGAGCATAAGAAGCTCCGCCAGCCGAAGGACCAGAAATCACTGTAATTTGGGGAATAACTCCTGAGGCCTTAATCATTACTCTGAAAATGGCAGCATAGCCGTCTAAACTTGATATGCCTTCTTGAATCCTGGCTCCGCCAGAATCAACAATACCAATGACCGGACAACCGGTCTTTTGAGCTAATTCTATAATTTTAACAATCTTTTGACCGTGCATTTCTCCCAGAGAACCGCCCATTTTGGAGAAATCCTGACTGTAAAGATAAACCTGATGATTATTAATTTGGGCAAAACCGGTAATTACTGCATCTCCCGGAAATTTTTTTTGATCCAATCCGAAACTATGAAATCTGGTTTCAATAAATGGGTCTATTTCAACAAAACTATCCGGATCTGCTAAAAGATTAATTCTCTCTCTGGCCGTAAGTTTTCCTTTCTGATGTTGTTTTTCAGCAAATTCCGGTTTCTCTAACTCTTCCCATTTTGAATTTAATTTTTTAATTTCATCCTCAAACTTCATAAAATTATTCACTAATTGTTTTTAATTGCTCTTTTAGTCCTTTAACAATTTCGTTTAAAATCTTTTTATTGTCTATTTTCTTACCTAATTCTATTTTAAGCGAAGTTGTCTTTTTTTCCAAATCGCCTGGAAACTTATCGATATTAGTATTTAAGCCGATCCCTATGACCGATGACTTCACTGTTTTGCCAACGATGTTTTCAGTTAAAATACCGGCTACCTTCTTTTGGTTAATTAAGACATCGTTGGGTAATTTAATCAGGGCTTCTAAAGAAAATTCCTCTTTTATAATTTTAGCTACAATAAAAGCGGCCAAAACTGTTAAAGTTTGCAGATCTTCTATTTGACTCTTTGGTAAAATAATTGAAAAATATAATCCGCCCTTTGGAGAAAACCAAGCGGCTCTTCTTTTTCCGTAGCCGGCAGTTTGCTCCTCGGCCACAACCACTGTCCAGGGTTTTCCCTCTCTTTGTGATAACTCTTTCGCCGTTTGATTGGTGGAATCAAGCTTTGAAAAATATTTAGTCATAATCTTAGTTATTTTAGAATTATTAAAGTTTCCCCGGTATTAACAGATTGATTTTGTTTAACTTTAATTTCTTTCACTACTCCGGTGGTTTCCGAAACAATCTCATTTTCCATTTTCATTGCCAGTAAGGTGGCTACCCTTTGACCGGCTCTTATCCTCTCATCCTGTTTTACATATATGTTAGAGATTATTCCGGTAATCGGACTTTTAATTTCC
>CAYXOH010000003.1:11155-23415 GCA_964467045.1 uncultured Candidatus Saccharibacteria bacterium
AAAAATTTTTGCTCCGCACCAAATTACTCAATACCGCTATATTTCCAAGAAGAACCTCTGTCAAATTTTGGTACGGGATGAATTCGTTCCGCTAGTCTCCATTTGTTGGTTTCCAACTTCTCGCTTTCTGCTTTTTTGAATTCCAAATAAAATTGGGCGATGGTCTTGGCTAAATCCTCTTCATTTTCTCCTTCAGTTGTAATTTTTCTTACTTTTTCTCCGGGATACTTTTCTTTTAAAATGTCAATGAGTTTTTCTTTCTCAATAAAAGCGGTGGAAAAATCTCCTTCAAGGAAATTTTGATTCTCCAGTAATACTTTGAAAAAGGGGATTAGGGTAGGAACTCCTTCAATAATGTATTCATCAAAAGCTCTCTTAGCTCGTTGCAGGCATTCTTTTCGATTCTTGGCTAAAATTACCAATTTGGCAATCAAGCAGTCAAAATGGGGGAATATTTTTTGGCCCGGCTGGCAAAAACTATGGAGTTCCACTCCTTTACCGCCCGGTGGCAAATAGTCTGTAATCAGACCTTCTTGGGGCTGAAAATTATTAAGGGCATCTTCGGCATAAATCCGGAATTCCATTGCCCAGTTAGAAAACTTAATATCTTTTTGTTTTAATTCCAACTTTTCTCCACTGGCAATTTTAATTTGCTCCTCAATTAAATCTGTTCCGGTAATCGCTTCGGTGACCGGGTGTTCTACCTGGAGGCGAGGATTAACTTCTAAAAAATAAAATTTCTTATCTCCTCCCACTAAAAACTCGATTGTTCCTAAACTTTCGTATTTCAGCTTCTCTCCTAATTTTACTGCCATCTTACTCATCTTTTCTCTTGTTTTCTTGTCCAAAAAAGGAGAGGGGGCTTCTTCAACAATTTTTTGATGTCTCCTCTGAATAGAACACTCTCTTTCTCCAAAATGTAAAATCTTTCCCCGACCATCTCCTAAAATTTGAAATTCAATATGGCGAGGGTTTTTAAAGAATTTCTCAATAAAAATCTCTTCCGAACCAAAAGCGCTTTTAGTTTCTCTTTTCAATTTGGAGAAAATCTCCAATAATTCTTTTTTATCATCCTTTTCAATAATTTGAATTCCCAACCCCCCTCCTCCATTAGCTGCTTTTAAAAGAAATGGGGGTTTGATTTTCTTTGCGATTTTTAAGAACTCTTTTTCATCTTTGACTGCTTTGGAAACGCCGGCCAGTAAAGGAAGTCCGCACTCTTTGGCAATTTTTTTAGCCTCTACTTTATTGCCTACTTTTCTCAAAATATCTCCGGATGGACCAATAAATTTGATACCATTTTTTTGACAAAGGTTAGCGAAGTCTCCATTTTCAGCCAAAAAACCATAGCCGGGATGAATAGCGTCAGAACCACTGGATTTAGCAATTTGAATTATTCTTCTCTGGTCTAAGTACCCCAAAATACCCTCTTCTTCTAAACAATAAGTCTCGTCGGCAAATCTGGTTTCTAAAAACTGTTCTTTGTCTTCTCCCCCGGGATAAACTGTCACTGTTTTGATTCCCATTTCCTTGCAGGTGCGAATTATCCTTAAAGCTACTTCTCCTCGATTGGCAATAAGAATTTTTTTTATCATACTTCTGCTACTAAAGATTTAATTGCTTCCATTGTTGTTTGAGTAATATTTTGAAGAATATTCTCGTATTCCGGAGATTCTTCATTTAATTT
Organism: uncultured Candidatus Saccharibacteria bacterium; assembly: GCA_964467045.1. Taxonomy (GTDB): domain Bacteria; phylum Patescibacteriota; class Minisyncoccia; order Minisyncoccales; family RBG-13-42-11; genus CAYXOH01. Next base: position 12,843 of record CAYXOH010000003.1, read on the forward strand.
TTGGGCCTGTTTGATTTCTTCTTCAAAAAACAAAAGTTTCCCGATATTAACCTTAACTATTCTTTTAACTTTCAATTTTCCCTTGGGAGGAAGGATCTCAAAGGCACCCTTAATGCCGGCAGGTATAATGGGAACACCAGTTTTTAGAAGAAACCTAGCGGCCCCATACCTGCCTTCCTGAATTTCTCCGGTAACCGACCTTCTTCCTTCAGGATACATTACTAAAATATCTCCCTTTTTTAAAATATTAATTGCTTCCTGGGTTACTTTTTCTTTTGACTTATCGTTTTTTCTGTCTAAAGGAATAACTCCGGAAATAAAATAGAAAAAAGAAATTAACCATCTTAAAGGAGGCTTGAATCCTTCAATCTGACCAATAAAATGAAATTTTCTGGGGAGACAAAGATATCCGTCAATTATTATATCAATATAGCTTTGGTGATTAGAAACTAAAATGAAGTTTCCCCTGGGAAGATTTTTTAAACCCTTAACCTCTTTAATAAAGAGTATCTTGACTAGCGGAGCAAGAAAGATTTTGCAAAACCAAGAACCTATTCTGTTCATATATCTTGACTTGCTTTCTTTATTACCTCCTTTACTTCTTCCATAATTCCTTTGACTACTTCCTCGCAACTTTTAATTTCTGAAATTCCCCCGGCCGACAGACCAGATAAGAGCGGGAGACTCTCAATGTTTTCACCGCCTTTGGCCCCGGCAATTTTTTCTGCCTTGATTTCTTCTGGAAAAGCACCTCTCTCTTCTAATTGCTGCCAGCTTTCTGAAAGTTGGTTTTTAATTACTCTTAAAGGATGGCCGGTAAAACAGAGAGTCGTTGTAATATCATCACTTGTCGCTTCAATAATTTTCTTTTTATAACTCTCGTGAGCCTGACATTCCTTGGTGGCAATAAATCTTGTTCCCATCTGGATACCATCTGCTCCCAGCAAAAAGGCAGCCGCTGCTGTCCGGCCATCATAAATCCCGCCGGCAGCTATTAAAGGAATTTGTTTTAAAAGAGATTTAGCTTGGGGGATTAATGTTAAGGTGGTATTTTCGCCAATATGACCGCCCGATTCCAGCCCCTCCACCACTACGGCATCTGCTCCATTGTCTTCCATTTTTTTGGCTAAGCGAGGCGAGGGGACAACGGGAATCGCTTTGATACCGGCAGCCTGTAAATAAGGCAGAACTGACAAAGGGTTTCCGCCACCGGTAAAAACAATTGGAACCTGATACTGACCAATTACTTTTATTAATTCTGAAACTTTTGGATTTTGTAAAAAAAGATTAACGGCAAAAGGTTTCTGAGTTAATTTCTTGGTCTTTTCAATTTCTTCAGCCAACCACTTTTCTCCCATTAGCCCCGCTCCAATAGTTCCCAAGCCCCCGGCATTGGAAACAGCCGAAACTAAATTTGCCTCAGACACTCCAGCCATTCCTCCCTGGATAACCGGATATTCAATTTCTAAAAGTTGAGTAATTTTTTCACCCAACATAATGTTTAGTGGCCGTATTTTTGGTTAAATTCTTGTTTATTAACAATGGCTACTGAAAATCTTACTTCGCATTTTAGATCATCTCCCACAAGGGCCTGACCTTTAACCCTGGCAATCTTTGTAGCTTCAGGCTCCTTCCCTGTAGGGTATATTCCCAAAATCTCATCTTTCAAAACAATCTTATCACCAGGAAACATGGGTTTTAAAAACTGAACACTTCTGACCTCATAAGCCAAAAAATGATAATCTTGATGATTTTCTCCTGTCTTTTTTCTTAAAATGATGGTTGAGAGTTGAGCTAAAGCTTCCACCACCAGAACCCCCGGCATTATAGGAAAATCAACGAAATGCCCTTTAAAGTAATAATCATCTTGGGAAGTTTGATAAGCTCCGGAAATCTTGGTTTCTTCCATTTCCGAAACTTCATCAACAAATAAAAATGGCTCTTGATAGGGAATAATTTCTTTTATTTGTTCTTTGTTTAACATGAATTATAGCGATAGTCCTCCGTCAATGTTGACCACGGCTCCGTTAATAAAGTCTGCTTCTTGAGACGATAGAAAAACCACTAAACTGGCCACCTCTTCTGGTTTGCCAAAGCGACCCAAGGGAGTGAATTTTTTGACTGTTTCTATTACTTCTTGGGGAAGGTTCTCGGTTAATTTGGTCTCAATAAAGCCCGGAGCTACCGCATTGACTGTTACCCCGAACCTGCCTAATTCCTTGGCTACGGTCTTAGTGAAACCAATGATGCCAGCTTTAGCAGCTGCGTAATTAGCCTGACCGAAGTTTCCCCTCTGACCAACCAGAGAAGAAATGCTGACAATCTTTCCTTGGTTTTGAATAATTAAAGGAAGAACAGCTTTAGTGCAGTTAAAGACGCCTGTTAAATTAATATCTATGACTTTCTGCCACTCTTCTTTGGTCATCTTGGCTAACGTTCTGTCTTGAGTAACTCCAGCGTTATTAACCAAAATGTCCAATCTGCCAAATTCCTTTTGGATATCCTGAACCATCTTTTCCACTTCTTCTAATTTGGAAACATCAGCTAAAAAATAGCTACCACCTATTTCCTGACTAAAAGTTTTAAGTGCTTCCTCTGCTTGGGCAATATCATTTAAGACCACTTTAGCTCCTTGTTTAACAAACTTTCTGGCAATAGCCCTACCCATACCTCCTGAAGCTCCGGTAATTAAAACTACTTTTTCATTGAACATATTTTTATATTTTAGTGTCTTAATAATTTAACGATTTCCCAACCTTGAAATGGGAGAGTTGCTATAGAATTAATGGGCTCTTTCAAAATTATATTGAACTTCTTCAATATTTCTGCCGACTATTGGAATATCATCTATTCTAAGCTTTTTTAGATATTCTGGCAACTGCTTTTGGAGAACAATTTCAGCGAAAACCCTGTCTAAATTTAAGGGGTCATAACCTGCTAAAATAAGACCCAAATAGCTAACAAAGCTGTTTGATTTCTGGACAGCTGTAGCATCAGCAATAGTTAAACATAGAGGCAGAACCTTTTGAAGATTTTCCACCATTTCTTCTCCTTTTGAAAGATAAGCCTCTTTTTTCAGGAGCTTTAAAATATTCTCACTGGCTCCTCTTATTCCTACTTGAGAATCAAGTTTCATAATGGGTGCATTAATCATCAAATCTGAATTAAAAACCTCTTGTGAAACTTCAAAATTTAAACCAGCCACCTCTTTTTCCACAAAACTACCCTTAGCCAGATCCAAGGGTTTAATTTTATGTCTAAGACAAACATCAAGAAGTTGAGATTTTTGAGCTGAAACTTCAATTGGTATTTCATTAAAACTTTGAGCTGCTAGTTTAATATTTTTAGCATCTGCCCCATTTTGTATTAAATAATTTATTAAACTTTCCAAAAATTCAGGATTGGTATTCACTGCAAAATAAGGATGCTTTGGAGCAACCAGGGTTGGCAGGATTAAGATTTTACTATCTTGGCTAAGGCTTAACTTGCCAACTAATTCTGCTACTTTTTCAATTGTTTCTAAAGTATCGTATTTTACTCGCCAAATAGCTACGGCATTTTTATCTTGAGCGGGAGGAAAATCAATAAATGCTCCAATTTTATATTCTTTGATTGATTTTTGGACAAATTTATTTCCATTTTCGTCTTCCAGAACTAAAATAAAAAAAGGTGCTTGAGGGTGTAAAATGGTTGGTATGTTTACTTTAGATATTCCAATTACTTTAGCTTTTTTTGATGGCAGCCTTTCTAAAACCTTAAAACAATCAAGACACTTCTCAACGGGATATTGCCAGATTTTTTTACATTTTGGACACTGATAAAACATAAATTTTAAAAACTAAGATACTTTTCTGAAGTTTTTCTAAAATGGAATCCATAAATTGAGAGGGTAATAGCTAAGGGAAAAAATTGGGGCCGTCTAAATAGAGTCCAGAAAAAAAGTTTCCAGTAATGATAACGTTCCCTTTCTTTGATACCAAGAAGCCAGATAGATTTTAAAAATGCTTTAAGTAGGGGCAGTTGAAAATAAAATATTTCTCTCTTGGGTAAGTTGTAATTTTTTAAAAATGTTTTAATCCTTTCATAATAATTTTTTGGAGAATAAATCGTCTCTAAAATTCTCTTGTAGCCATTAATAAGAGTTTCTGTTTCCATCTTTGGAATAAAGTTAACTGAACAATCGGTATTGTCGCCAGAAGTAGTTTTTAGAAGACGGTTTTCTTTTTTTAACCTCTGGTATAATCTTGTCTTTGGCAAAACACTTAGAACTCCAACCATGGCAGTAACAATGCCACTCTTTTGAATAAAATTAACCTGTCTTTCAAAAATTGAAGGAGTATCGTTATCAAAACCGACAATAAATCCCCCTTGAACCTGAAAACCATATCTTTGAATTTTTTTCACCGATTCTAATAAATTTCGATTTGTATTTTGGAATTTAGCGCATTCAACTAAGCTTTTTTCGTTTGGGGTTTCGATACCAACGAACACCGTATTGAACCCTGCCTTTATCATTAAATCCATTAATTCTTCATCGTCAACCAGGTTAATTGACGCTTCAGTATTGAACGAGAATGGATATTTTTTCTCTTCCATCCATTGAATTATTACGGGCAAAATTTCTTCCTTGAGTTTTGCCTTGTTTCCAATGAAATTATCGTCAACAAAAAAAACATTTCCACGCCAACCTTGCTTATATAAGCTCTCTAGTTCTGCTAATACTTGTTCCTTGGTCTTTGTCCGGGGAATATGACCATTTAATATGGTAATGTCGCAAAATTCACAGTTAAAAGGGCAGCCCCGGGAATATTGAATACTCATTGAGGCATAGTTTTTTAGATTAATAAGTTTCCAGATGGGAATCGGCGTTTTGGTGATATCTGGATAGCTGTTAGAAATATAATCTTTTTTAGGACAGCCTTTGTCCAAATCTTTTAAAAAAATGGGGAGGGTAATTTCAGCTTCGCCAAGGACAAAATGGTCAATTTCCTGTTCAAATTCTTCGTGTCCGGTTGTAAAAAAAGGGCCGCCGGCAACAATTTTGGTACCAAATTTTTTGCATCTTCTAATAATATCTTTTACCGACTCTCTTTGAACAATCATCGCACTAATAAATACATAATCAGCCCATTCAAGATCTCTGTCTTTGAGTTTCTCTACATTGAGATCAATAATCCTTTTTGGCCACTCCTCGGGTAAGAAAGCGGCCACCGTTAACAGTCCCAAAGGAGGAAAAGCTGCTTTTTTACCAATAAACTTCAGAGCATATTCAAAACTCCAAAAGGTTTCTGGATATTTTGGATATATAAGTAAGATTTTCATAGGGAAGGTTTATAACGGGTTTTGCTCAGCCCCATATCGACTTTAACATTATAGAAAACTAATAAAAAGATTGAACTAAAGATAGGAGCAAAAATTAAAACAGAAAATAATTGATTTCTTAAAAAGGGAAGGGCAGCAATGTAACATTTGATTAATCCCGGGAAAGTCATTTGGTACATCCCTGAGGTTAGCCACCAGCCAAAATTGGTCCAGAGATAGAAAAAGAGGACTGAGAGAATCCCCAAGCCGGTAATTTTAAAAAAGTGATGCTTAGAATTTCTTTTCACTAGAGTGCCAAAGATTCCAATTAGAATAAAAGCCGACCAAGTAAAAAGGTAAACTAAGGTATTGTCAAAATAAATATCAGAAAGAAAAATCACTGAAAGAGGAATAATTGGAGCAAAAATACCACCGAGAAATGAACCTGAAACTAAAGAAAGAGCTGTTACTGCCTCAAAATTAGGAATACCAACTACTTCTACCAAGAAGATACGAAAAGCAACTCCAAAAATAATAATAGAAATTGCAAATAGAACCTTCTTTTTATTCATTTAATTAAAAAGTTTTTGATTTTAACATAAACAATAAAACATGTTATAATAATTTCTATATTATGGATAATTATTATTTACCAATAAATCTCAAAAAAGAATTAAGGAAAATTTGGGGAAATCCCTTATTTGGTGATAAAAAAGAGGTATTAAAAGAGTTTAAAAATACTTGTAAAAAGAGGGGTTATAAAAAAATAATTGCTGTTGGAGATTATTGTTCTCTTGTGTTTCCTGCCGATGTAAAAATTTTTGACGGGAAGATAAAAAGAAAAATTGTCAAAAATATTCCTGAATTTTCTTTCGCCTGTTCTAATCTACCCGGAACTATTCAGAAGAAAGTTTGGCCAAAAATTAAAAAGGTAATTAAAAATAGAAAAAATCTTTTTATCAAGGGTGAAGAAGATCTATTAGTCATTCCAGCAGTCTTGCTTTCTGAAGAAAGAACAGTAGTAATTTACGGTTTTCCCGGTAAGGGAATTTGTTTGATTGAAGTAACTCCTCAAGTAAAAAAAGATTTAAAAGAACTGCTCAAGAGATTTAAAACTAACCCTGTTTAGAAATTTTCCTTAGAACATTAACCGTGGCACTGCCTCCTACTCCTCCAACATTATGACAAAGACCTATTCCAGCATTTTTTATCTGACGCTCTTTGCACCTACCCCTTAATTGATTGGTAATTTCGTATATTTGAGCTAAACCAGTCGCGGAAATCGGATGACCTTTAGCTTTCAGACCTCCCGAAGGATTAACCGGTAATTCCCCATCCAAATTAACTTTTCCCTGCCTGATTAATTCCGCCCCTCTGCCAATTTGAGCAAACCCCAAATCTTCATAAGAAAATAGTTCTACTGAAGTAAAGGCATCGTGAACCTCAGCGACATCAATATCCTGAGGTTTTAATTTTGCTTCCTGAAAGGCGATTTTGGCCGCCAATCTACTGGCTTTAAAATGAGTTATTATTTCCCTGCCGAATGTTAAAAGATAATCTGTAGCAAAACCTGAACCTATAACTTCAACTTCCCCTTCTTTTTTGGAAAGGATAGCCGCTGCTCCTCCATTAACCGATAAAGAACAATCCATCAAGCGAAAGGGAGAAGCAACAACTGGAGAATTTTTAATATCTTCTAAAGAGACAGGTCTTTTATAATAATAGGCTTTTGGATTAAGAGCCGCATTTTGATGATTCTTAAAAGCAATTAAAGCTAAATCATCCATTGTGGCCCCGTAATTTTCCATGTACTGCTGCCAGACCAAAACATTTTGAGCAGGAAAAACCATTCCTTCTGTCTGTTCTATTACCCTTTCAGCAGCTGACATTATCCAGTCAGTGGTAACCTCGCTTGGACTGTCTACCAGTCTTTCCCCAGAAACTACTAAAACATTGTTAAAACCTAAACGATTAGCTGTCCAAAAAGCAACACCTCCTCCGGCGCAAACTGAAGGAGTTTCAATAATCGGTACGTTGGTTTTCAACAAATCAGAAAGCAGAGAAATTTTATGGGTTTGATGTTCTCCACCAGCAGCACTGGAAATAGTTGCCAAAACAATAGCATTAACTTCAGAAATTTTCATTCTGGCATCCTCTAGGGCTTCCCGAGCTGCTTCGTAAACAAAATTCCACCAAGGCTTATCAGAGTAATCAAATTTTGTCATACCCACCCCTTTTATATACATATATGTATTATATTATTCAATTGCTGTCCAACCAATTAATAAAGTTCCCGGTCCTGCAGCAGCGCAGATTACGGTAGGACCCATACTAATGAAGGGAATTTCAGCGTTTATTTTTTCTTTCAGCATCTTTTTTAAATTTTCTGCTTCTTGAAGATTATCAGCGTGGCCAATCACCGCTCTAATTCTTTTCCCTTCCTTCCTTATTTTTTTACTTTCATTAAAAACCTTTTTAAAAAGAGCTTCGGCGCCGCTTCTGGCAAAAATTACGCCCCCTTTAGCAATTGTTCCATTTTTAATTTCCATTATGGGATGAATATTTATTTTCTTTATTCTTCTAACCCAGCTTGCCTGGGAATGGGTTATCCTTCCTAAAGATTCTATCCATTTGGGGTCTTCAAAAATAACATACAAGTGAACCCTAGCAATCATTTTTTTGAGCTCTTTGATAACCTCATTTATATCTCTCTGTTCCTGAATCAATTCAATTGCTTTTAAAATTAAGAGTGCCTGAGATGAAGCTGCATTCAGAGAATCTAAAACAAAGATTCTGCCAGGATTTTCTGCTGCAATCCTTGCTTGAATGGCTGAATTATAACAACCAGAAAGCTTGGAAGTCAGAGTAACACATAAAACCTTTTCAAATTTCTCCAATTGTTTTCTGTAAGCTTCCAAATAAGTTTTGGGGCTAATTTGAGTGGTTTTAGGGGTGTTTTTAATCCCTCTTTTTTCTGCGGCCCTCATTTTTTGATAAATGTTTTTACCGGGCAAATCCTTTTCTTCTGGCCAATCGTAATGAATGGGTAAGATTTCTATTTGATATTTCTCGGCAATCTTCGGCAGGATCATTGCTACTTCATCTGTCACCATGCCAATTGAAACCTTTCTCACTGACTCTTCACCAACAACCTCATTGGACATATCCTCAATCCTTAAATTTTGAATTCTCCCCAAACCCCTCATTATTTCTTTGACATCATCTGGATAATCTGTGTGGATGTGAATTTTCATTTTATCTTTAACTTGAACGATATCTAAACAATTGCCCAGACCCTTCAATTTTCCTCTAATAGTTTCTTCGGTAAACTTGGGGTTTTCAATCAGAGAAACCACTTCGTAGCGATTGGCAAGAACCTGGACAAATCTGCTGACCTTTTCTGATGGTTTTTCCTCTGCCCTTTCTTTTCTGGCAAAATCAGAGTCTAAGGATTCCAAATGACTTTCCAAAATTATTAAATAGGCCAAGCCGCCAGCATCAACCACATTGGCTTTTCTGAAAATTTCCATTTTTTCCCGAGTGGCTAAAAGAGCTTCTTTAGCTTTCTCGACGGCTTTTCTCAAAATAGAGATAATGTTTTTTTCTTTTTTTGATTCTTCTTTAATGGTTTCCGTAGCTGCGTCAATCACATCTAAAATTGTTCCTTCTTTGGGATTTTGAATGGACTGCCGGGCTCTTTCTGCCCCCTTTTCAAAGGCCCCGGATAATTTTTTAGCATCAACAGGATTTTCATTAAGCTGGGATAAAAAACCAGCTAAAAAACCAGTGTAAATTACACCGGCATTTCCTTGAGCGGCAGTTAAAGCACCGTCTAAGGCAGCTTCTGATGTTTCGCTCAGATTTTTGAATTCTTTATTTTCAATCGCCTCCTTGATCCCCAACAAGGTTTTAGCGACATTGTTGCCTGTATCTTGGTCCGGAACAGGGAAAACATTGATTTTGTTAATTTCTTCCTTCTTTTCCTCAACCCTTTTATAAGAAAGGAGCATCATTTCTCTGAGCTCCTTATGGGTTAGATAATCCATAATAAAGTATCACTTAAACTTTTCTTCTAACTCTTTTAAAATTTTAGTTGCCAGATCCTTGCCCCCCAGACCAAAAGCAATACCCAAGGCAAGAGAAATAGTGGCTACCATGCCAATAAAAATAGCTAAAATCAAATTAGGAGTAATTTGAAGTTGGTAAAGAATAGCTAAAATAGCGAAGCCCCAGATTACCCAGCGTGCCATCCTGCCGACAAACCTGGAGTAAGTTATTTTTTCTTTTTCTAAAGTCCCAATAACAATCTTTTGAGAAAAATCAGACAAGAAAACTGCTACCAGAAAAATTAAGATAGCCACAAAGATATTGGGAAAATACTCGATTACTCCACTGAGAAACTGACTAAGTTGGATTAGCCCTAATATTTCAAAAGAAGCCATTAAGAAAAGGATGATAAAAAACCATTTGATTACTCCTCCGAAAAAATCAGGAGCGTTAAGCCGGGTATCGATTTTAGAAAGAGCCTCTTCCAGCCCCAACTTTCTTAAAATCTGATCCAGTCTGATTCTCCTTAGGAAAGCTGCGGCCATAGAGCCCATCCATTTTGAAATAAGAATCCCGGCCAGCAAAAGGAGGGCTGCCCAGAATAAGGGGGGTAAAACTTCGGTTAGATTTAGCCAGATTAATTGATAAAAACTTTCCCACATATTAGTTAACTATTTTAATAATTATATTCATAATATTACCATTTATTCTTATGGATGCCAAGGTGATAGCCAAGCCGATTAAATATCACATGTAAAACAAAGGTGGCAATAAATAAAGTTACCCAGATTAATATGTCAATTTTAAAAAAGGACGTCAAAAGAAGAGCAGCTCCAATTACGTAGTTGGTCTGGTCAAAAGGGACGAAGACTGCTCCGGGTTGTAATTTCAAGCGCCTTTTAATAAAAGCAAAAATTAAGTCGCCAAAAATTGCCCCAGCTGAAATTAAAAAACCAAACCAGATAAGGTTAATTTGGTTGTAATCAAGAAAAGAAATACTTTTGGGACCGGGAAACCGATAAAGCCATCTTTGAAAATAAACCGCTATAAATCCTATCAAAATACCAAAAATTACTCCCCGCCAGGTTTTATGGGAACCAAAGATTGGCTGACCCATAAATCTTTTTTTTGAATCAACTTCTTTGTTAAGAAAATCAAAAATTCTAATTCTTTTGGCTAATGGAGGAGCCATATTAACAAAGTAAGCCGGCAGAAAGAAATAAAG
>CAYXOH010000003.1:23515-27480 GCA_964467045.1 uncultured Candidatus Saccharibacteria bacterium
ATGAAATGCGATTTACATGTTCACACCCATTATTCTTACGATGGTTCCTCTTCTCCCAAAAAGATAGTGGAGGCGGCTATTAAAAAGGGTATCGATTGTTTAGCTATTACCGATCACGGAGAAACTAAGGGAGCAAGAGAGGCAATGGAATACGCCAGGGGAAAACCTATTTTAATTATCCCCGGAATTGAAATAAAAAGCAAAGGCGGAGACATTATCGGGCTCAACATCAAAGAAAAAATTCCCAATGGTCTTTCTGTCAAAAAAACTATTCAAAAAATTAAAGGGCTGGGAGGAAAAGTAATTATTCCTCATCCTTTTGGCTGGTTTCGTAATTTTAAATTAGACTTTGAAGAAATCTTAGACGAAATCGACGCGATTGAGGTTTTAAATGCCGGCATCTTTGGTCCCGGCAACCAAAAAGCTTTAGCTTTCGCTAAAAAATTCAATCTGCCTCAGACCGGCGGCTCCGACGCCCATTATCAGGACAATGTTGGCAAAGCTTATTTAGAAATTACCGGAAAGAATCTGTCAATAGAGGATATTTTTGAACAAATAAAAAATAAAAATGTAAAAATATGCGGAGAGAAATTTAATTTCTTTGCAAACATCTTGGAACGTTTTCAAAGAGGACTGGCTAAGATTCTATTTCTATATGTTAGAAGAAAAAAGAGAAAAATTTAAAGGGATATCTCAGGCAACGGGCGGTTTTTTCTCCAAGTTAGGACTCAGCCCTAACCAATATACTGCAATTTCTCTATTCTTTGTTATTGTCTCTTTCTTTTTTTTGATCAGAGCTGATTTTCTTTTAGCTTTAATTTTCTTTTTTTTAGCTGCTATTTTGGATTTTATTGACGGAGCAGTAGCTCGTTTCACCCAGAAAGAAACAAAAAAAGGCGCCTATTTGGACACCATTGCTGATCGCTATGTAGAAGGAATTATTTTGTTGGGTTTTTTATTTCTACCCCTGGCTGATTTTTTCTTGCCAGCCGAAGTCTGGATTTTTTTCTGTCTTCTCGGTTCTTTAATGACTACTTATGCAAAAGCGGCAGCTGGAGAAAAAAATTTGATTCAGGGGAAAATTAAAAATGGGTTGGTAGGTAGAGCGGAAAGAATAATTTTGATTATTTTGGCTCTACTGCTGGGTCTGATGAATTTCTCTTGGATAATTTATCCCTTGATTATCCTGGCTGTTCTTTCAAATGTGACTGCATTCCAGAGAATATATTTAAACCTCCATCCAGGCCAAGGCTAAAGCATCGGACCCAACCAGAATACCGAGAACGTTATCAATTAAATTTATAAAAGAAATTTCAATCTCCTGAAACTCTTTTTCTATCATCTCTTTTAATCTTTGAGCGTCCTCTAAATTATCTCCGTGGGTAATAGCTACCCTGAGTTTTTTTCCTTTTTTTCTTTCCTTTTCTGTTTTTCTTTTTAGCTGGTCAAAGAGAGCAGCCGGGAGGTCTTTAGCTTTACCTTTTATTCCAATCACTTTAACTAATCCTTTTTTTACTCCCAACATTGGCCTAATACCTATTTTCTGTATTCTCCTCATTCCATTAGCCACTCCATGAGATATTCTACCTGAAGCTTCCAACCATTTGGGATCAGATATTAGTGCATATAAATGAATTCCAGGAACATTCTTTTCTAACTCTTTAACAATTTCCTCAATCCCTTTGCCTGTTTCAATTAATTCAATTGCTTTTAAAACTAAGAGTCCTTCAGCACAAGAAGCGCTTAAAGAATCAACCACAAAAACTTTCTCCGTTTCCGGCCCCAGTAGGTTTTTTGCTTGAACAGCTGAATTATAGGTGCCAGAAAGTTTGGAGGTGATGGTAAAGCAGATAATATTTTCAAAACTTTCTAGTTGTTTTTTATAGGCGTCTAAAAAAGCTTTGGGGGAAGGCTGAGAAGTTTTCCCAAAACTTTTAATTCCTCTTTTTTCTAACTCTCTCATTTTCTGAAAAGTGTTTTCTCCTGGTAGATTATCTAAGTCCGGCCAATCCATTTTAAAATTAACTACTTCTATTTGGTGTTGTTCTATTAGCTCTGGAGTAAAATCTGCTCCTTCATCTATAACCAAGCCTATTTTGGACATGATTTTAAATTATTTGCCACCCTTTATTTTGGGCTATTTTTAATAACTCTTTATCCGGGTCAACTGCTACCGGATTGCCAACTAATTCTAAGATGGGTAAATCAAAAAATCCATCAGAATAAGCAAAGCTTTCTTTAAGGTCCACTCTGAGGTTGTTCTTGTCGAATAAGTTCTTTACTTTTTCTACCTTACCTTCGGCAAAACAGAAGGGGGAGATTATTTTACCTGAAATTCTGTTACCATTAACTTCATATTCTGTACCGACAGAATAATCTATATTAAGACGCTCAGCAATAATTTTCGTCAATTCTTGAAAGGTCCCCGAAGCTAAAATAGTTAGATAACCGTCTTGCTGATGTTTCTTCAGCTTTTCAAAGACATTTTTTTTCAAGGTAGGTAAAAGATATTCATTAGACAACCGATTAAAAATTTCCTTTGCTTCTTCAATTGTTAACCCTTCAATCATTTTAACGATATCTTTACCCCAGCTTTGATAATATTTTTTTGTTGACAATAATCGCATTTTCCAAAAGGGAGTCAAACCCAAATGGCTAAAAATATACCAAAAAGCGGGAAAACGATTCTTTTTGTTTTTGAAATAATATTTAACCATTCCCAACCAGAGATGAGCGCTTATCAGGGTCCCGTCTAAGTCAAAAATGGCAACTTTTTTTGTTGGATTATTCATATGGTTTTCTTCAAATGAAATTTCGGCTCTCTGTTCTCTTTAATTCTAACTAAATTTTCCCGATGAGCCCACCAGATAATAACAGCTAAAACAATCCCTAAAATATAATAGGAAAAAGAATGAGTCAGAAAAAAAGTAATTAAAGGAATAAAACTGGTCATTAAAATACTGGAGATACTCATTGTCCGGAAAACTCCCAGAAAGAAAAACCAGAGTAAAATTAGGGCTAATATGCCCTTGCCTCCGATGAGAAAAAATAGAACGCCAAAACTGGTAGCCACCCCTTTACCTCCTTTAAATTTGAGCCAAACTGGAAAAATGTGCCCTAAAACCGGGAAAATTGCCACCATGGCTATCTGCCAGTCAAAGATTAAAAAATTTATTGCTAAATAAACAGGAATTAATCCTTTTAAGATATCTACAATCCCTACCAAAAACCCCCATCCCCAACCGAGAGCCCGAGAAACATTTGTCCCGCCGGTAGCTCCGGAACCAATTTTTTGGATGTTAATTCCTTTGATTTTACAAATTAAAAATCCTGTGGGCAATGAACCCAACAAATAAGCTAAGATTATCAGACCCATTAAATTAAGATTGACAGAAAACATTTTTCAGATGAGAAATTTTAGCTTTTTTAACTTGCGGCAGCAATCTAATCCCAATTATATCAATCTGCCATTTTTTGTCTAAAGCAATCCTATTTTTCATTAACCAGCTAATGGCGGTTTTTATTATTTTTTTCTGTTTTTTATAATCCACTTTTTCTTCCGGTGAAAATGATTCACCAGAAACCTGCTGAAGGGTTTTTATTTCAATAAAACTAATGATATCCGTTTTTTTGGCAATTAAATCAATTTCGCCCCTTAAGGGGCTGCCAGGAATTCTATATTCATAATTTCTGTCTAAAATCTGGTATCCTTTATTTTTAAGATATTCTAAAGCAATTTTCTCGCCTAACCTGCCTATGGGGTTTTTGTGCATATGGTGGACCCGGGCGGATTTGAACCGCCGTTTCTACAATGCGAATGTAGTGTTCTGCCACTGAACTACAGGCCCGATTCGGAGTGCTGGGAATTGAACCCAGTCTCCATCCTCCCGAAGGATGTGTACTACCGTTATACTACACTCCGTTATTTTTTTCTAAAATTGTAAAATATTGGGGAGTTAAAAAAA
>CAYXOH010000003.1:27580-33942 GCA_964467045.1 uncultured Candidatus Saccharibacteria bacterium
GTATGGCAAGAATATATTTTATCAAAACAATCTGAAGGGAAGTCCAATTTAGTGGCATCCATTATCTTTAAATTCGGAGCGACTCCTTGAAAAACTGCTTCAGGATTAATATCAATTCCCGTTGTGTCCTTGCTGAAAAATTGAATTTCTCTTGTTAAAAATCCTCTGCCGCAACCTATCTCTAATATTTTATCTTCTTTCTGGGGTCTTAAATAATCTAAAACTTTCCTGTAAAGGTGTTTATCTTTTTTATTTATTGAAGCGTATTGTTTTGAATTATATATTTCTTTCATAAATTCAGAGTACCCAATATTTCCTTTTGGTCATTTCATCTTTTTTAGTTTCTATTTTTCCTCTTTCTCCCCTGGCTTCTTGGGCGAATTTATTGAGTTCTTTTTCAGATAATTTTCCCAATTTCTTTGTTTCTTTTTCTAAAAATTCTTTTTTGTTTTTCTTAGGCTCCCCCAAGACGAAACTGAGTAGGATATCCAGTATTTGCCCTACTTTGGGCCCCGGTTGGATTTTCAATATTTTCATTATATCGTTCCCTGAAACCACAAGCTTTTTAACAGAGATTGGGTCTCGGGAAACTTTTTCAATAATATATTTTAGGTGTCTCAACTTATAGGGTTCGGCTTTTGGCACACCGGAACCAATTCTGTCGGCAATTCTCACCTGCAATAGCTCCTCCATGTTCTCCGGACCGACTTTGCGCACCAATCTTCTGACCGAACTTTCTGAAACTTCACCAACATTATAGTAAAAAAGATGATACCTGACTAACTTGACTACTTTTTCAATATCTTTTTTAGAAAATTTTAATCTGCTCAGGATTTGAGCTGTTATTCTCGCCCCAACTATCTCATGGCCATAAAAAGTCGCTTGGGGTCCCTCGCCCTCTTTTACTCTTGGTTTAGCAATATCATGAAACAAAGCTGCTAATCTGACATATTTATTGAAATTTTGTCTGGCAGCATAGTCCAAAGACCGCAAACTGTGCTCGTAGCACTCATAAATGTGGTGCTTGTTTTGAGAAACACCATAACCCTCTTCTAGTTCAGGAATAATATATTTCAATAATCCTAATTTCCTCAAAAGTTCAATTCCCTCACTGGCGCTTTCAGCCATAATAATTTTCATTAGCTCATCCCGGATTCTTTCTTTGGAAATAACTTGCAGCCAGCGAGAATTTTCTTCAATAGCTTCTGCGGTTTTTTTCTCTATTTTCCACCCCTCTCCAAGAGTAGTAGTAAATCTTACCGCTCTCATCATTCTCAAAGCATCTTCTGAAAAACGCTCTTCAGCTTTTCCGACCGTCCGAATAATTTTTGCTTCTAAATCTTTTTGACCACTGAAAGGATCAGTCAAAATGAATTGGGAATTTGTTCGAGTTGTAAACCCGAGCCCTATTGCGTTTACCGTGAAGTCTCTCCGCCCCAAGTCCTCCTCAACGGTCCTGGCAAAGCTAACCTGATCTGGATGTCTTTTGTCTGTATATTTTGCCTCGGATCTGTAAGTGGTAATTTCAATTTCTTTTAGTTTTGGATTCTGGCTCTCGGTTTGAACCGTGACGGTCAAGAATTTATTTTCATAAAAGCTTTTGGGAAATATTTTTTGGATGGCTGAGGGTTGAGCGTTGGTCGTTATATCCCAATCTTCAGGATCTGTATTTATTAAAATATCCCTCACGCAGCCACCAACAATATAGGCCTCAAAACCCTTGCTTTTGAGCTTTTCAATCACTTTTTTTACTTCTTTTGGTATCTCCATTGAATTCATCTTAGCTTAAAAACTTGTTTTTTTCAACGCGTTTGATATAATCAGAAAATGTAAGCCCCCGTAGTGAAACGGATATCACGCGACGCTTCGGACGTTGAAGTCTGGGTTCAAATCCTGGCGGGGGCACATGATAAGTGAAAAATTAAAAATGAAAAATAAAAAAATGGCCGGGGCAGTCGCATTATCTTTTGTTTTTTTATTTTCAGCAAACCAGGTTCTGGCTATTTGCGAAGGACCACTTGTTCCTTGCGGCTTTGGCAGCGGAAATCCCTGCTATTTCTGCCACATTTTCGTCCTTTTAGATAATATTATCAACTTTATCTTAACCTGCCTGACTCCGATTTTTGCTGGTTTTATGATTATTATTGGCGGCATTTATTTATTAATTGCCGGAGCCAGTCCGGAATTATTCGATAAGGCAAAAAAGGCATTAACCGGAGCTGTGATTGGTCTGGTCATTATTTTTGTTGCCTGGGTCTTCTTAAACACTTTCTTCACTTATATTGGGGTTGCCAAGTGGACTGGTTTTCTTGACGATCCAGATACTCCAGAAAAGGAAGGTTGGTTTGAAATACAATGTCCCTAAGCCCCCATAGCTTAATTGGTAAAGCAGTGGACTCTTAATCCATTGACTCCAGGTCCGAGTCCTGGTGGGGGCATCATAAAAAATTAAAATACAAAATTTAAAATTATGTTAACACCCGAAGAAAAAACAAACATTGTTAAAAAGTATGAACTTCACGAATCAGACACTGGCTCTCCCGAAATTCAGATTGCCTTACTGACTGAAGAAATAAAAAGATTACTTTTACATTTGAAAAAGCATTCTCAAGACCTCCATTCAAAAAGGGGGCTTCTCAAGATGGTTTCCAAAAGAAGGTCTCTTTTGAATTATTTAAAAGAAGAGGATACTAGGAGATACAACAGCATTATAAAGAAAGTAGGTCTCAAAAAATAAATTATGTCGGTCATTAAACATTCAGGCCAAAGGGTGGCGGTTCTAATGGATGTTCAGAACCTCTATCACTCTGCAAAAAATCTCTATGGAGCCCGGGTTAATTTTGGGGCTATTTTAAAATCAGCTGTCAGCCAAAGAAGTTTAATTCGGGCTTTTGCTTACGTTGTCAGAACAAAAACTGGCGAAGAAAAGGCCTTTTTTGAAGCTCTGACCAAGCTGGGAATTGAAACCCGGGTCAGAGATCTTCAGGAGTTTTTTGGCGGTTTAAAAAAGGCAGATTGGGACGTGGGAATCACTGTTGACGCCATCAGAATTGCTCCTAGTGTTGATGCGATTATTTTAGCTTCAGGAGATGGTGATTTTCTTCAATTGGTTGAATACCTAAAAAACCAGGGAAAAAGAGTGGAAGTCGTTGCTTTTGGCAGGTCTGCCTCGGCAAAATTGAAAGAAGAGGCCGATGAATTTATTGATTTAGGGCAAGGCCCGGCAAAATACTTACTAAAAAGATGACTGATGAAAAATTTAAATTAGAAATTGGCGGCCGGGAGTTAAAAGTAGAAGTAAGAAATTTGGCCGAACAAGCTTCTGGTAGTGTTTTGGTTCAATATGGGGATACTATGGTTTTAGCTACTGCTGTCATATCAGATCAAGACATTGAAGGAATGGGTTTTTTTCCTTTAACTGTTGATTATGAAGAAAGATATTATGCTGCAGGAAAAATCTTGGGTTCAAGATATATGAGAAGAGAAGGCAGACCTTCAGATGAAGCTATCTTAACCTCAAGATTTATTGACAGGGCTATCAGGCCAAGATTTCCCCAATATCTGAAAAGGGGAGTTCAAGTGGTGGTTACTTGTCTTTCTTGGGATGGAGAAAATGATCCCGATACCATAAGTTTAATTGCTGCCTCCCTGGCTCTCTCTATTTCTGATATTCCCTGGTCGGGACCCGTGGCTTCTTTAAGGGTTGGCCGGGAAGAAGAAAAATTTATTTTAAATCCCATTTATAGTCAAAGGGAGAAAAGTAATTTAGATCTGGCCTTAGCTGGCGTTGTCTCGCCCTTGGCCCATTTATTGGGAAATAAAAAGGGTGACAGCATGATGATTAATATGGTGGAGGGAGAAGGAGAAGAAGTTCCGGAAAATTTGATCTTGGAAGCAGTGGAGTTTGCTAATCCTCATTTAGAAAAAATAATTGAATTTCAAAAGGAAATTGTTAGAAAGATTGGTAAGAAAAAAATAAAGATTGAAGAGCCTGTTCGGGATTTAGAATTAGAAAAAGAAATTAAAGATTTTCTTAGCTCAAGGTTAAATGATGCTCTGTATCAACAAAATAAGGTTGAAAGGAAAGACAATATTGATGTTCTTAAAGAAGATCTGCTTTATTATATTGAGGGAAAATATCCGGAAATGGGCAAACAGGGATATACGAAAGATTTCTTTGAAAAAGAAATAGAAAGAACAGTCCATGAAAACATTATCAGGTCTGAAAAGAGGCCTGATGGCAGAAAAATAGATGAAATTAGAAAAATCCAGACGGAAGCTGGCCTTTTGCCCAGAACGCATGGTTCTGGTCTTTTCATCAGAGGGCAAACCAAAGCTCTTTCCATTTTGACCTTAGGGGCACCCAGCGATGTGAAATTATTAGAGGGTATGGAAATTGTGGGCAAGAAGAGATTTATGCATCACTATAATTTCCCGCCTTATTCGGCAGGAGAAATAAAACCAATGAGGGGACCTGGCAGAAGAGAAATTGGTCATGGGATGTTAGCGGAAAAAGCCTTACTCCGTTTAGTACCCAGTTTTGATGATTTTCCTTATACTATCAGAATTGTTACTGAAATTCTTTCTTCCAACGGTTCAACTTCTATGGCTTCGGTTTCCAGCTCCTCTTTAGCTTTAATGGATGCCGGGGTTCCCATTAAAGAACCAGCCACTGGCATTGCTTTAGGCTTAATGCAGGACAACCAGGGAAATTACAAAATTCTTACTGATATTCAAGGTCCCGAAGATCATCACGGTGATATGGATTTTAAGGTGGCCGGGACTAAAAATGGCATTACCGCTCTTCAAATGGATGTTAAAATTGAGGGGGTCGGAGAAGAGATTTTAAAAAAAGCTTTGGCTGAAGGAAGAAAAGCTCGACTGAAAATATTAGAAGAAATGGCCAAAAGCATTCAAAAGCCCAGAGCCGAACTTTCTCCTTATGCTCCCAGAATCATGATTCTCCAAATCAATCCTGCCAAAATCAGAGAAGTTATCGGTCCTGGAGGAAAAGTTATCAATGAAATAATTGAGGAGTGCGGCGTCTCAATTGATATTGAAGACAGCGGCAAGGTTTTTATCACGGCTGAAAAAGAAGAAGCGGCTAAAAAAGCAATTGCCTGGATAGAAAATATCACCAGAGAGGTCAAGGTAGGCGAAATCTTCCAGGGAAAAGTCACCAGAATTTTGGATTTCGGAGCTTTTGTCGAAATTTTACCCAGTCAAGAAGGATTAGTTCATATCTCTCAATTGGCTCCTTACAGAGTAAAAAAAGTAGAAGATATAGTAAAAGTTGGCGATATCATTCCGGTAAAAGTAATTTCTATTGATGAACAAGGAAGAATCAACCTTTCGTTGAAAGAAGCAAAGGGAAAATCCTCATAGCTAATTTTAAACCGAAATCCCATGGATCAAACTTCAAAGCCAGAAGAAAAAAAGGATGAAAAATTAGAGCTTTTAAAAAGGGAAGAGGTCAGAACGATGGCTAAGGATATTTCAGGCTTAAGGGAAACTGAAGCTCAAAGAGAAAGAGAAAAAATCGCTGCCATTTCACCTGTTTCCACTAAGCCTGTTCCTCCGGCTAGAGAAGCTCCAGAATTAAAAGAGGAAATTCCGGAAGAAAAAAGAGCTTTTGGAACAATAATCCCCAAGCCACCGAAGCGACCAGCATCATCAAGAAAAATCTTAGTCAGGAGCGCAATTTTTATTGTCATTCTTTTAATCATTGGGGCTTCAGTCTGGTTTTTTCTTTTGGAAAAAGAACAACCTTCGGGGATAGTCATTCCCCCCGGAGAAGAGGAAGAAGAAATAGAAGAACCAATAGCCGAGGAGGAAGAAATCGTTATTCCCCCAGCTCTAATTTTAGTTAAGAGCACTTCAATATTAGAAATGGCTTCTTTGGAAGAATTGACCACAACTCTGCCCCAACTTCTTGATAGTACTTTTGAGACAGACAGTTTCGCTCGGGTTATAATTGAGGATAAAAAAGAGAATAAAGTTTTAGGACTAAGGGAATTCTTTGAAATATTTGCAATACAGCCACCCGCAGGATTGCTGAATGAATTCGGCAATGACTTTACTTTGTTTATTTACTCTTCCCAGGATACTAACAGATTAGGATTGGTAACTGAAATTTTGAATAAAGAAGACCTGTCTGATTTACTGGCCTCCTGGGAAGGAACAATGGAAAGTGATACAGAAAATCTTTTTACTACTTTGGGAAAGGAAGGGACTGCCCCTGTTTCTTACTTTAAAAATGCTTTTTATCAGGGCAGGGTTTTTCGATATATCTCTTTCCCAACCGATAATTTTGGAATCTGCTGGGCAATTCTTGATGATTACTTTCTTTTTACCTCTTCCGG
>CAYXOH010000004.1:0-2190 GCA_964467045.1 uncultured Candidatus Saccharibacteria bacterium
CCCCTTACTTTCAAGCAGTTTATCTACATTGGCAGCGCCGGAGCCGCTTGCTTTGTTCTTTATTTTATAGTTCCTTTTTATGTTTTTATACTTGCCTGTTTTGTTTTGGGAATACTGGCCACAGCTCTGGCTTTTATAAAAATTGGCGGCAGAACCCTGCCGGCAATTTTGGGCAACTTTCTGCGCTTCAAGCTGACGCCAAAAATGTATATCTGGCGGAAAAAAGAACAGGCAGTTGCTGTTTTTAAAAAAGAAGAGAAGATAGTAAAGAAAAAAAAGAAAGAGGAAGAAGAGGAAGAACTGCCCTTGAAAATTTCAGAAAAAAGCCAGTTAAAAAAACTAAGAACCAAAATTGAAATCCAAACTAAATAATAATTATGCCAGGTGCTTCTACTCAACAATTTTTAGAAATAGACCAGATTAAAGAAGGAGTGGTGCTTTTAAAAAACAAATCCTTGAGGGGGATTCTGATGGTTTCTTCCCTTAATTTTGCTTTAAAATCAGACGATGAACAAAAAGCGATTATTTATCAATTTCAAAGTTTTTTAAATTCACTGGATTTTTCCTTAGAAATAGCTGTCCAATCCCGAATATTAAATATTACGGGATATTTAGAGCAACTGAAGGAACTGGAAAAGAAACAAGAAATAGAACTGCTTAAGCTCCAGACTGCTGAATACCAGAAATTCATTAAGGATTTGATTGCCGGCGGCCAAATTTTATCTAAAAACTTTTTCGTCGTCATACCCTTTACCCTAATTGAAATTCCGGGAATGAAAGCTGCCGGTGGCCTTTTTAAAAAACAAAAACTTGAAGCTCCGAGCGAAACCCAGTTTCAAAGAGCCAAGGCCCAGCTTTGGCAAAGAATGGAATTTGTAGCTTTAGGGTTGAGAAGGTGCGGGCTACAATGCGTTCCCTTAAACTCTACCGAATTAATAGAGCTTTTCTGGAGCTTATATCATCCGGAGGAATCCGAAGTGGGTTATTATCCGGAAGTCCCGCCGGAAGTCATTCAATAAATATTATGCAATTACCTTTTCTTAAAAAAAGAGAAACAAAAGTACCAGAAAGGATTTTTGAAGCTCCCATTATTGAGGCTAAAGATATTGTTGCTCCTTCTTCAATTGTGGTTGGTGCCGATCATCTGAAAATGGGAAAAAGATTTGTTAAATCATTTTTTATTTTTTCTTATCCCCGGTATTTAAGTACGGCCTGGTTCTCGCCGGTCATTAATTTAGATTCGCCGATGGATATTGGCTTTCACATTCACCCGATTGAAACCGGCCACGCCTTAAAACAGTTGATGAAAAGAGTTACCGAAGTCCAGTCAGAAATTATGGAAAGAGAGGGTAAAGGGCTGGTCAGGGACCCGGCCCTGGAAGCAGCCTATCAAAACCTGGAAAGCTTAAGAGACAGATTGCAAACTGCCCAGGAAAGAATGTTTAAATTCGGTCTCTATCTGACCGTTTACGGCAACAGCTTAAAAGAAATCAGAGAAGTTGAGACCACCTTAAGATCGGTATTGGAATCAAGATTAATTTATATCAAACCTGCTTTATATCAGCAGAGAGAGGGATACAATTCTGCTTGTCCTTACGGTTTGGACCAATTAATGATTCATACTTCAATGAACACAGGACCGCTTTCCAGCACCTTTCCTTTTGTTTCTTTTGATTTGAGTTCAAATGAAGGAATTCTCTACGGCGTTAACATGCACAACAATTCTTTGATTCTTTTTGACAGATTTTCTCTCGAAAACGCCAATTCAGTAGTTTTTGCCAAAGCTGGCAGCGGAAAATCATACGCCGTAAAGCTGGAAATTCTCCGCTCTTTGATGCTGGGAGTAGACGTTATTGTTGTTGACCCGGAAAATGAATACAAATATCTGGCTGAGACTGTCGGAGGCAATTTCTTCAATATGTCTCTAGCCTCGCCAAACCATATTAACCCTTTTGACCTGCCTGCTCCCAGAGAAGATGAAAAACCAGAAGATGTCTTAAGGTCAAATATTATTAATTTGGTTGGTCTTTTAAGAATTATGTTGGGAGGATTGACTCCGGAAGAAGATGCAATTATAGACAGGGCTCTAACTGAAACTTATGCAGCCAAAGATATTACTCCTGGATCTAACTCCGACAGCTGGCAAGAGAAAATTCCTTTAATGTCGGACTTTGAAAATGTTTTAGAGAG
>CAYXOH010000004.1:2290-28174 GCA_964467045.1 uncultured Candidatus Saccharibacteria bacterium
ATCCAAGTAAGGTTTCCAGCGCTAAAGAAAGAATGTCTTCGGCAATGCTGGGCCTGGTTATTATCCTTGCTTCTTATTTAATCTTACAGGTTATTAATCCTGAATTAACTACATTAAATTTACCCGATTTAGGTCTTTAAGGGTGCGATCTGATAACCACGCTTCTTTCAGGTTCCTTGCCGA
This sequence comes from uncultured Candidatus Saccharibacteria bacterium, assembly GCA_964467045.1. GTDB lineage: Bacteria > Patescibacteriota > Minisyncoccia > Minisyncoccales > RBG-13-42-11 > CAYXOH01. The sequence goes on from CAYXOH010000004.1 coordinate 2,474, forward strand.
TACTTTCTGAAATAACATCACTCCTCTCGGCTAACTCCAAATGAATAATCCTTCTTTCGTAAGCTGGCATCGGTGCCAGCATTTTTTCTTTTTTACTAAGTGCCACTTCGTCGGCTGAATTTCTGGCCAGTTCTTTTAAATAGTCAATTTTCTTTTCCTTGTAACCATTAATGTCAAGGTCAATATAAAAAGAATCTTGAATTTCCTTTCTTAAAACTACTTTTAAAAGATGTTGAATCTCAGCTAGGGTCTGCCCCCCTTCACCGATTAGAATCTGGGGTTCTTCGGTCTGAATTCTGACCGACAGGGTTTCTTCTTTGACGGGCAAAAATTCAATTTCCACTTCAAAAGAAGTTTTTTCAAAAAACTCTCTGGTAATTTTTTTTATTTTTTCTAAAGCTTCTTGCGAAATCATCTTCTAACTATTTGAGGTAGTGTTTTTTGGTTTAAAAATTAAATATTGCTGGAGGATGGAAAAAAGGGCAGTGACTATCCAATAAAGACCGATGGCCGAAGGTAATCTGCTAAGAATGACCACCGTGAAAATTGGAAAAAAATAAAGCATTTGTTTTTGCATCAAATTTGAAAACTGTCCCATTTGGTCTTTTTTTTGACCGATTTTAGGTTTTTTAGGTGATAACATTTTTGTCTGGAAAAACTGAGTTATTCCGGCGATAATGGCTAAAAAAATATTGGCTTCGCCAAGATTGAGAAAACCAAGAAAGGTAGGATTAATCGCTCCGGGGTTAGGAACGAAACTATAAAGCAAACTCATTGCTCCCGGTTGCAGTCCTTTCCAAAAAACTCTGTAGAGGGCAATCAATATTGGTAACTGAACTAATAAAGGCAGACAGCCGCCAAAAGGATTAAATTTTTCTTTTTGGTAAAGAGCCATCATTTCTTTAGCCTGCTTTTCTTTATCGTCTTTATATTTTTGCTGAATTTCCTGAATTTTTGGCTGGAGTTCTGAGAGCACTTTCTGGGATTTGATAGATTTTATCATTAATGGAGAAAAAATGATTCTGATAATTATCGTTAAAACAATAACTGCAACTCCAAAATCATGACCGGGTAAATATTGATAGATTAAAACTAAAACATTAAACAGGGGCTGATATAAAATTGTATTAAAAGCACTAATAAAAAAATCCATGGTTTTACGGCAGATCTACTCCCCCAGGATACCAGGGCCCACATTTAAGAATTCTTTTTAATGATTTCCAGCCTCCGCTGAGGGGGCCGTATTTCTCAATAGCCAAGACAGCATAATCAGAGCAGGTCGGATAAAACCGGCAACGATGATTCAGATTGGGAGAAATAATTTTTTGATAAAAAATTATAATTTTCAAAAATAGTTTTTTAATCATCTTTTATTCCGGCTTTTTGAAATAACTTATTTATTATTTTTTCAACATCCTGAAATTTATTTTTTTCTAAACCGGGCAAAACTATAAATAAAATATCAAGCCCTATTTTGTTTTTTTTGGTTTCCTTGCCGACCATCGCCCGGAGTCTCCTTTTTATTTTGTTTCTGACCGTGGCTTTTTTTGAAACTTTCTGGGAAACAATAAATCCAAAACGAATTAATCCTAAATTATTTTTAATAACTTTTAAAAGTAAAAGGTCTTCTTTAAACCTTTTCCCCTTTTTAAAAGCTCTTCCAAAGTCTTTTTTTCTTTTTAAACGGTTAATCTCGGGCAGCATAAGTCTTTAAACTACAAGTTTTTTTCTGTTCTTTCTTCTTCTTCGTTGAAGGGTTCTCCTTCCTCCTTTTGTTTTTTGCCGAGCCCGAAAACCATGTTTTTTCCTTCTTTTTTTGATTTTTCTATGATAGGTAACAGACATAAATATACTTTTTAAACTTATCAAAAAAACTAATTAAAGTCAACTTATTTCTGTGTCTTAATCTCAAAATTAATTCCCAAGGGGTATTAATTTCCACACTTTTTCCTCTCTTTTTAAACAGCCCTTTGCTTTTTGTTCTCACTTTAAAAAATTTGACGTTGTGATATGATAACTATTGGGAAAAAAGTCGATAAATATTAAATATTTATCTCGATGACTAATTTAGTTTTTAAGGACTAAATTATTATTCAAGCTATCGCTTTCATGATAAAAGAGGAACTTTGGCAGGCGGTTCTTGCCCAAATTCAACTGAATATCTCCCAAGCTAATTTTGCTACCTGGTTTAAAAATACCGAAATCATTTCACATAAAGACAGCCAGATAACTGTTTCTGTTCCTAACTCTTTTGCTAAGGAATGGCTGGAAAATAAATATGGTAAAACTATCTTCAAAATTTTATATAGTTTAGATAAAGAAATTAAAGAAGTTAAATATGCTGTCGGAAAGTCCGGTTTAACAATTCTAAAGAAGCCTCAGATTTCTCTTCCGGAAACCGGTCAGCTTGAACTCGAAGAGCTGCAAATTGACAGGGAAACCAATTTAAACCCAAAATATACTTTTGAGAAATTTATCGTCGGTCCTTTTAACGAGTTGCCTCACGCTGCAGCCTGGGCTGTCTCAAAAAAGCCTGGCTTAGTTTATAATCCTCTTTTTGTTTATGGTGGAGTGGGTTTAGGTAAAACTCATCTCCTGCAAGCTGTCGGGAATGCGGTCGTTAAGAATTTTAATAATAAAAAAGTGAAATATATCCCTACTGAGAAATTTACTACCGGCATAGTTTCTTCAATTAAAAATCACGATATTGATATATTTAAAACAAAGCATAGAGAGATTGATGTTTTAATTTTAGACGATGTCCAGTTTCTGGCGGGTAAAGAAAAAACTCAGGAAGAGTTTTTTCATATTTTTAATGCTTTATATGAGAAAAATAAACAAATAATTCTTTCTTCAGACCGTTCACCAAAAGCAATACCAGCTTTAGCTGAAAGATTAAGGTCTCGCTTTGAGGGCGGCATGATTGGAGATATTGGCTACCCCGACTACGAAACAAGAATGGCAATTTTAAAAGCTAAAGCTCAAGAAAAAGGGGTTGATTTTTTGGATGAGGTGTTAGATTATGTTGCTACCAATGTCCAAAGGAACATTAGAGAATTAGAGGGAGCTTTAAACAGATTAGCAGCTTATCAAAAAATAAACAACAAAACCCCGGACTTAGAAGCTGCTAAATCCTTACTTAAAAATTTATTTCTCTCTCCCAATAGAGTCATCAACCCTAAAAAAATCATTCAATACGTAGCTGAGTTTTATGATTTAACCGAAAGGGAGCTGTTATCTTTAACAAGAAAAAAAGAAATAGTCAGACCTCGCCAAATCGCCATGTTTTTACTGAGAGAGGAATTAAAGGGTTCCTATCCTTTTATTGGTAGGAAATTTGGCGGCAAAGATCATACCACAGCTATCCATGCCTGTACAAAAATAACAAAAGAATTAGAAATAAATGAAACCTTAGGCGATGAAATCAATCTGATAAAGCAGCGAATATATAGTGGATAAAATTATAAAAAACTGGGGAGATAATTCAATTGTTAAAATATCCACAATTTACCCCACTATTAAACGGCGGTTTTCAATAAAATAATTTATAAACAAACTAAATTCAAAAATTAATTTATCCCCAATAGTAAATAATAAAAATAATAAATATCTATTTAAATTAATGAAGGTAACAATTTTAAAAGAGAAATTAAAAAATGGGATTAGTATTGTTGAAAGAGTAGCCGACAGAGTAGTTGGTTTGCCAATTTTAAATAATATTCTGATAAATGTAGAAAAGAACTTTCTAAACTTGACAACAACTGATTTGGAAATCGGAATTAATTGGTGGTCTTTAGTTAAAACAGAAAAAGAGGGAAAGATTGCCGTCCCTACCCGAGTGTTGTCTGGTTTTGTAAATTTTTTACCAGACAAGCCAATACAATTAGAGTTAAAAGGACTCAATTTAAAAGTTGATTGCGAAAATCACCAAACTTCTATTAAGGGTCTTAACCCTGAAGAATTCCCGATTATTCCTAAGATTACCAGCGACGAGAATATTTCGATAAAAAGCAGTATTTTCTGCCAAGGATTAGGCCAGGTAGTAGACTTTGTGGGGTATGCTTCCTCTAGGCCAGAAATTTCAGGTATTTATTTCTCTTTTCAAAAAAACCTCATTATTATAACAGCGACTGACAGTTTTAGGTTGGGTGAAAAGAAGATTTTTATAAATCCTCCGTTTGAAGGACTGTCTAAAGATTACTCTTTTATCCTCCCCCAAAGAGCAGCTAAAGAGATTGTCAATATTTTTAGTGCCAAAGATGAAAACTTAACGGTTTATCTTTCTCCAAACCAGGTTATGTTTGAAACGTTCCTGCCCGAGACACCTCATCCTCAAATTCAACTTGTTTCTAGGTTAATTGAGGGAGAATACCCTAATTATCAGGAAATTGTTCCCCAAAAATACGAAACCCAGATTACCCTTTCTAGGAATGATTTTATAAATCAAGTTAAGTTAGCTTCTTTGTTCGGCGGTAAAATCAATGAGGTTAAATTAAAAATTGACTCTCTAAAAAATAAAATCAATATATCTAGCCAAAATCCGGACCTGGGGGAACACAGGAGTATTTTAAATGGAAAAGCGGAAGGCAAGAATTGTGAAATCTCTTTCAATTACAGATTTTTGCTTGACGGACTCTTAAACATTAAAACCCCAGAAGTTATTCTTGAGTTAAGTGGTTCAGAAAAACCCGGCATTTTGAGACCTAAGGGTGACGAGAGTTATTTCTATTTAGTAATGCCGATTAAGGCAAGTTAAGGTGCAGGTTTATTGAAATTCTCTTTTGGATATTTTGCCAAAGCCTCTTCCATAAATCGATGGAAAATCGGTCCCGCAATGACTACGGCGGGTTGGTTTGCCATAGATGTATTATTATTGTTTCCCGCCCAGACTCCAACAACAATTGAAGGAGTATAACCTATGGTCCAGGCATCTTTGGAGTCTTGAGTTGTCCCGGTTTTAGCAGCCACCTCATAATCTTTAAAATATAAAGCGGAATTCGGACCAAACATCGGGGTTCTTGATTCATTATCCGATAAAATATCGTTAATTAATCTTGCCGGCTCTTTCTCCAAAACCCTTAATGGAGTATTTTTATTTTCTTCAATAATATTTCCCTTCCGATCTTCTATTTTTAAGATTCCCGAAGTTTTTACCTTAAGACCCTCAGTAGCAAAAACTCCGTAAGCAGAAACCATTTCCAATAACTTTACTTCTCCTCCTCCCAAAACAAGCGCCGGTCCATAAAAGGATAAGGGCTTGTTTAAGGTAGTAATCCCCAAACCTTCAGCTGTTTCTATGCTTTTTTCCAAACCCTTAACAAAAATATTTTCCATACCGGAAAAATCGTTAATTTCCAAACTTTCTATTTCATTTTCCAAGCCCGCTAAATAAAGAACTTTTATTGAAGGAATGTTTAATGATTGAGACAGGGCCCTTCTTAAGGTTACTAAACCATAGAATCTTCCGGTATAATTTTTAGGAATATATTCTTTGTCTCCCCAAATTCCAAAATTTGTTTCCGCATCTAACACCGTCGTGGTGGCCGTGTATCCTTTTTCAAAAGCAGTGACGTAAACAAAGGGCTTGAAGGCCGAGCCCGGCTGTCTGCCCGGATTATTTTTTGTCCCCACTACTACATTAAATTTAGGATCAAATAAACAGTTAACTCCCGAGGTACAATCTTCGGGGTAAGATGGAGAATAATAATCTCCTGTTCCGACAGTCATCGCTAAGACTTCCCCCGTGTCAGGATCAATAGCCACTAGCCCCGCATTATAAGCGTTGTAAATCTTATTTTGTTCAACTCCTTCAGCAACTATTTTTTCGGCTTTTTCCTGGAGATCCCAATCTAAAGTTGTGTAGACTTTCAGCCCCTCTCTTCTTAAAAAATCTTCACCATATTTGTCTATTAAATTCTGTTTTATCCATAAAGTAAAATAAGGAGCCTTAATCTGGATTGGTTTTTCGACGAATTTTATTTCTTCTTTTTTTGTTTCTTCGGCCTTCTCGGAAGTTAAATATTGTTCTTTGACCATTCTGTCCAAGACATAATCTTTTCTAGCCAAAAGTTCTGTTTTATTCGGTCCGTAGGGGGAAAGATGGCTGGGGGCCTGAACCAAAGCTGCCAAGACTGCTGATTCAGCTATTGAAATTTCCGAGACTGGCTTGCCAAAAAAGGTTTGGCTGGCAGCCTCCGCTCCATAACAGTTTGAGCCAAAAGGAATTTGGTTGAGATACCATTCCAAAATCTCTTCTTTTGAATAGCGACGGTCTAATTCTAAAGACAAAATAATCTCCCGGGTTTTTCTTTTAACAGTTTTTTCATTGGAAAAAAAGGTTGAACGGATTAATTGTTGAGGAATTGTTGAACCACCGTAAACCGGCTCCATAATCCTAAAATTAATCAGAACAGATCTAATGATTCCTTTAAAATCAACACCAAAATGGTAATAAAAATCAGCATCTTCGGTAGCGACTACAGCTTCTTGAAGATATTTAGGAATTTTTTCCAAAGGAACGATAGTTCTTTTTTCTTCTCCATAGATTTCATATAGAAGAATTTCTCCTGTCCGGTCATAAATTTTTGTAGACTGAATAAATTGCTTTTCAGTGAATTTCTCCGGTCTGGGCAAATCCTTGGCAAAAAAAATAAAAACAATAAAGACGATTGAAAACAAAAATAAAATACCAAAACCACAAATTTTTAAAATAAAAACAAATCTTTTACCCCTACTTTTTTTATAGATTTTGGGATTTCTTACTCTTTGAACCATGAGTTAAACTATCTTAGATTTTACCCTGCACTTAATTTAAGGTCAACTTGTTCTTTTACTGTACTTTTCATAGGCAGTAAAAACATTAGGAATTAAGTGCGGGGTTTATTGAAATTTAACTAAATTAGCAATTATTATCTAATTTTGTTAAAATAAAAAAACATGAAGACAGTCATAAACAGTGAAAAAATCAGAGAAGTACTTAGCCGGGGGGTAGAGAAGATTTATCCTGACCGCCGGAGTCTGGAGAAAGTGTTGTTGTCCGGTAAAAAACTAAAAATTTATAATGGCATTGATCCTACCGGCAAACTTCATCTTGGACATACTGTGGTTTTCAGAAAGTTGCGTCAGTTCCAAGATTTAGGACATGAAATTATTATACTAATAGGCGATTTTACTGCCACCATTGGCGACCCTACGGACAAGGAAGCAGCCAGAAAACCATTAACCAGAGAACAGGTTTTGAGAAACGCCAAAGATTATAAAAAGCAGATTGGCAAATTTTTAGATTTTAGGAAAGCAAACATTAGATTTTTACATAACGAAAAATGGACTAATAAATTAAAACCAAAAGACATGCTTGAATTAGCTTCCTATTTCACCGTAGCCAGATTATTGGAAAGGGAGATGTTCCAAAAGAGAATAAGGGCCGGCAAAGATATTCATGTTCACGAGTTTTTGTATCCCATATTCCAGGCCTATGACAGTGTCTCTATGGATATTGATTTGGAAATTGGAGGCAATGACCAAACCTTCAATATGCTGGCTGGCAGAACATTGATGAAGAAATTAAAAAATAAAGAAAAGTTTGTTTTAACGACCAAGCTTTTAATTGATCCTCAGGGGAAAAAAATGGGTAAAACAGAAGGCAATATGGTGAATTTAGACGAGAAACCAGAGAAAATGTATGGGAAAATAATGAGTTGGCCGGATGAATTAATTGGGATTGGATTTGAGCTTTGTACGAGTGTTCCGACAGATGAAATAGATAAAATTTCACGCCAAATAAAAAAGAAGGCTATCAATCCTCGGGAAGCAAAGGCAAGATTAGCTCGGGAAACAGTCTCTGTCTGCTATCAGAAGGAAACTGCCCGAAAAGCAGAAAGAGAATTTAACAGAGTGTTTAAGGAGAAAGAACTGCCCTCTCGAATTCCGGTAATAAAACCGAAAGGTAAAAAGCTTAATATATTAGATTTGTTAGTAATAACAAAATTAGTCTCCTCAAAATCAGAAGCTAAAAGATTAATTCTTCAAGGGGGAGTAAAAATTTCTGGGGAAGTTCAGACAAGCTGGAAAATTAATGTAGAAATAAAAAATGGACTAATAATCCAAGTAGGTAAGAGAAAGTTTATTAAAATAAAAAAATAGTAAAAAGCCCGCTAACAGCGGGACTTTTTTACTCAGAAGTTTCTTCTCCCCCTCCTTCTGTTCCTTCCTCGGGAGTTTCAGGAGTTCCTTCTTCAGGAGTTCCTTCTGCGGGAGTTTCTTCTTCCTGACAGACAAAAGTTTTCAATTCTTCCATAATTAGTATAATTTTCTATTTAATTATTTTACTCCGCCTTCAAGCGGAGTTAATTCTTTTTTCCTTGATTTTGATCGACCTTTCTCCCTGCTTTGAAACAGAGAGTTTCGGTTCTATTGGCTATTATATTGGGACAAGAAGATTTGTCAAGCCCTTCTTCCGACCTTTTCTTTTCTAAAAATCTTTTTTTTGCCATCCCAGGCCCAGATTTCAACAGCTAAATCTACCTTAAACTTTGTTAAAAAATCTGTTATCTTCTTTCTTTTGGCGGAAACGTTTGGTAAAGTTGTCAGCTGAATATTTTTCTTCTCCCTTTTTCTTAAGGCCAGAACATCTATAATACCAAAAACATCTGTTTGTTGGTATTTTACCTTAGAGGGGTACCAACATATCCAGCCCCTTTCCTCTAATATTTGAATTGCTTTTTTTCGAATAAGGCTTTCTTTAGGCATTAAACTTTTAAATTAGCATATATTTCTTGGACAGCATCGTTTTCATCCAAATCTTCAAAAAGTTTTTGACAAGCATTTCTTTTATCGTCTGGCAAAGTAATTTCTTCTTGGGCGACCCAATCTAAGGAAGCTGAGGTAATTTTCACCTCCTTCTCTTCTAAGGTTTTTTTAACTTTTTCTAAATCTTCTGCTTTGGTATAGACGTCCAACGTTTCATTGTGCCAGTAAATATCTTCTGCTCCAGCCTCTATGGTTGTTAGCTGAAGTTTTTCTTTGTCTTTTAGCTCACCTGTTTGGGAATTATAGTCCAGGGTTACGCAACCCTTTCTTTTAAAGAGCCATCTAACCGAACCCTCATTGGCTAACTTACTGTTGTGTTGAGTTAAAATCTGTTTAATTTCACCGAAAGTTCTGTTCTTATTATCGGTAATTCCTTCAATGATTAGGGCTATACCGCCAGGCCCATAAGCCTCAAAAAGAACTTCTTCAAGCTTTCCAGCTCCCAATTCGCCAGAGCCTTTTTTAATTGCCCTCTCTATGTTGTCAGAAGGCATATTAGCCTCCCTGGCTTGTTCAATAGCTAATTTTAGCTTAGAATTAACATCTGGGTCACCTCCCTTTTCTCGGGCAGCAACAGAAATTGCTTTGGTTAATTTAGAAAACAAATTTCCCCGCTTAGCATCGGTAATAGCTTTTTTATGTTTTATAGTTGAAAAATGAGAATGGCCTGACATAACTACTTTATTTTAACTCATTTTCGTTTTCTTTTTAATAATAAAAATAATCAAAGCTGAGAAGATAGCTAGAATTAAGGCAGTGAAGCAGGCTGAAAAAGAAAAGTTGTTGTCAGAAATTTGCTCGCCCAAAGAAGCCAATTGTTTCCTTTCTTCTTTAATTTTTTTAGTTTCACCCAAGACAAAATCTGGTAGTTCTTCTTTTAATCCTACCATATTGGCGGACATCATATTATTTTCTCCTGGTGATAAATCTTTACTCCAAAGCCAGCCAGTATCTGTTCTGTTGAAAGATTCGCCGAGAGGAGCTTTTCCATAAGTTATGGTGTCTAATATTTCGCCATTAAGACCAATGAGTTCTAAGGAATCACCGCTGTTATTAAAAGTAATTTTAGTAGTGGGCCTGAAGAAAACTAAATATCCCCGAGGAGAAATCATTGTCTTTTTGGGGAAAGTATAGGTTTTTACAACTCCCACAACATCTCTAATTTGGCAATCGGCAAGGTTTAGTTCCAAATCACTTTGGTTAGAAAGTTCAATCCATTCATTTTCAGCGTCAGCTCCCTCGGGTGAGGGAAGAATTTCATTAATAACAATTCCCGAAGGTGAAATTTTTAATTCATCCGGTAATTTATTATCAATTAATTGTTCTGTTTTAGTAGGTCTAGGGCTATTTACTGCCCTGGGAGTGCCTCCGGAGTTTAAACTTGTTTGCCAACTATCCAAATTTATTCTTTCCATTGTCTGTTTCGTTTTATTATCACCGGCTGGCCAACTATCAGAAAATTCAAGAAAATCAATTAGTTCTTCCTTGTAATTGTAAAGCTCTAAGTTTTCACCTCCATTATTTAAAGAACCGGTATAAATTAAGTCGGCCAGGAAGTCGGACAAAGTAGTATCATCAGTCCTTTCTAAAAGAAAGAAATCTTTTGACAAAATAGTTCCCTCGAGTTTGATTTCTAACTCATCATCAGCAGTTTTTAAAATCCAACCGTCTAAATTTATATTTTCATCAGTATTATTATATAATTCAATCCATTCATCGTTATGGGAAATTTCCGTTCCCATCCAGGCAATTTCATTAATTACTACGTCAGGGGGGTTGGCTGCCCGAGAAGAAAGAGCTAACAAGAGTAATACTAAACAAGCAGCTATTTTATATTGATACTCTTTTTGTGGTGGACTTGACAAAATCATCATAATGTATTACAATATTAAATTAGCCCTAGAGCTGGGGGCGAGGAGCTTTTCTTAGTTGGATAGTTTGGTATCTCACTGGGCTACTCCTCGGAAAGGTTCTAAACTTTGCGTTCCTAATACCTAAGTTGCCCCCAGCTTTGGGGCTATTTTTTATTCTCCGGTTACTCTTTCTACTTCTCCAATAGTGGTTATTCCTTGCAAAGCCTTAATCAGTCCATCTTGATGGATTGTGACCATACCCTTGGCAATTGCCTTTTCTCTAAAAGCAGCGATAGAAGGATTATTTAAAATAAATTTTTCCATTTCTTCATCTATTAAAATTGCCTCAAAGATACCTATTCTCCCGTGGTAACCGGTATGATTGCAATATTTACACCCCTTTGCTTGAGTGATTTTTAACCCCTTCCTTAAAGGAGGTAATTTGATTTCTTTTGGAATTTTTTTTAGTTCCCTTTTTAACTTACTTAAAACAGGGGGTGAGATGGCTATAATTTTGCTGCATTTTTTGCAAACCTGTCTGACTAATCTTTGGGCAACAGCTAAATTTATAGCCGGACCAATATTTTTTACATCACCATTTAAGCTGATTAATCTGGCGACAGTGCCGGCAGCATCATTAGTATGTAAAGTAGTTAAAACAAGGTGGCCGGTTAAAGCGGCCTGCAGGGCAACCTGACAGGTTTTTTGGTCTCTAATTTCTCCTACTAAAATTACATCAGGATCCTGACGCATTATTGATTGGAGACCGGAGGCGAAATCATAACCCTTATTAGGATTGACTTGAGTTTGAGAAATTCCTTTTAAATGATATTCAACAGGGTCTTCGATAGTAATAATTTTAATTTCTGGTTTTTGAATTTTCTTTAAAAAGGCATAAAGAGTAGTGGTTTTCCCCGAGCCCGTGGGTCCCGTAACCATAATCATTCCATTTGGTTTTTTGATTTCTTTTTTGAAAATTTTTAGCAAATCATCTCTCAGCCCCAAAACTTCCAAATCGAATAAAGTTTTGGGATTTAAGATTCTTAAAACCATTGATTCTCCGTATTCTGCTGGCAGAGTAGAGACTCTTATTTCAATCGAAAAGTCGTTAATCAAAACAGAAAAACGGCCATCCTGTGGCCGATCGGTAATATTTAATTTAATTGCAGATAAAAGCTTAATTCGGGAAAGAAGATTTTCGTATGTTTTTTGATTAATTATTGTTACGTCCTGTAAAACACCGTCAATCCTTACCCGAATCTTTGCCTGTTCTTTTATTGGCTCAATGTGAACATCAGAGGCTTTTAAATTAATCCCGCCGCCTAAAATAATCTCTGAAAGTCTGGAAACACTTTCAGCTGAGGCAGTTTTAATCTTTTTTTCAAAATCGGAAACACTTTTTATCTCCTTATCAAACGCCTCATTTTCTTCTTTGGTAATTCTTAGTCCTCCAGTAATTTCTTTTGAAATATCTGCCATGAAGGTTTATCCTGTAGAGAAATTTTAACTGGTTTTACAACAACAATTTTCTTTTAGAGATGCTGTTAAAATTCTTCTACAGGGTTTAGAATTAAATTAATTACCAGGTTTCCATTATAATAGAGAAACGAGGTTAAAAAGAATAAAATTCTCTTCGTTTAATCCAAATTAACCCGAATGTTTTTAAAAGTCAATGAAAGTCAGTTTTTTTACTAAAAATCCAAATCAAACTAAAAAACTGGGAAAAATTTTAGCCCAGGAAATTTTGAAAAACCCACTGAAAAAAAGAGCTCTTCTTCTGGGGCTAGAAGGAGATTTGGGAGGAGGAAAAACCACTTTTTTACAAGGATTTGCTAAAGGTTTGGGGGTAAAAGAGAAAATCACCAGTCCAACCTTTGTTATCATAAAAAAGTTTCATCTTCCATATTCCGTGTTTCATGAACTTTATCACATTGATTGTTATCGTATTAAAAAACCAAGAGAAATTCTGGATTTAGGTTTTAAAGAAATTATTTCTAATCCTCAAAACATTATAGCCATTGAATGGTCAGATAGAATAAAAAAAATATTACCCAAAGATATCTTATTTTTTAAATTTGATTTTATTAATAAAAATATCAGAAAAATTGTACTGAAACAGTAAAAATAATAACAAAATGACCAAAGATAAAAAACAGCTTGTTATTATTGATTCTAACTCGCTTATCCACCGGGCTTATCATGCCCTTCCTCCCCTAACTACTAAAAGGGGAGAATTAGTTAATGCGGTTTACGGATTTTTATTAGTTTTTTTAAAAGCCATAAAAGATTTTCAGCCAGATTTTATTGCAGCCTGTTTTGATTTCCCGGCCCCAACTTTTCGGCACAAAAAATATAAAGAATATAAAGCTAAAAGACCGCCAGCTCCAGAAGAACTCTATCGGCAAATCCCAAAAGTGAAAGAAATTTTAGATGGATTCAATGTAGCCATTTTTGAAAAGGAGGGCTACGAAGCCGACGATATTATTGGAACTATTGCCAAATTAGCTTCCCAAAAGCAGATCTTTCCAGAGATTGAAACCATTATTTTAAGTGGGGATTTAGATACCTTACAGCTGGTCAATTCTCAAATAAGGGTTTATACTTGTAAAAAGGGAGTAAAAGATACAGTTTTATATGATGAAAAGCAAATTACAGAAAGATATCAGGGGTTAGAGCCTGTCCAACTGCTCGATTTTAAATCTCTGAAAGGGGATCCTTCAGATAATATACCCGGAGTACCCGGAATAGGCGAAAAAAATGCCATTTGGTTAATGAACGAGTTTGGTACCCTTGATAGTTTATATCAAGAGATTGAACAAAATACCGAAAAGTCCCAGAAAATCAATGATAGAATTAGAAAGATTTTAAAAAACTACAAAGATCAAGCCCTCTTTAGTAGAGAATTGACGAAAATCAAAAGAGATGTCCCCCTTGATTTTCATCTAAAAAATTGCGCTTTAAGGGGATACGATAAAGAAAAAATTATTCAATTTTTCAAAAGCCTCGAATTTTATAGTTTAATCGACAAATTACCTAATTTCTCAGGAGATTAGGGGGCTAAAGCTAATGGTTAAAAACCTTGTCATTAAAGATAATGAGTTAAAAGAGCTGATCGGTAATATCCACAAGAACAATCAGATTAGATCTTTTGTATTCATTAGCTTTTTAATACTTTCCTTTGTGCTGAAATGGTTAGACGCCCCAATGCCCTATTCGGTTATCGCAATTATTTTCTCGCTTTTTCTTTTGAATATTTTTTGCGAGTATCTCGTTAAGAGAATTTGGCCCGGCCAGACAGTCAATCAAGTAAGTATTAGTTATTTTATTCTTCAGGTTTTAGAAGTGGTGGCGGTCCTAATTGCCATTAGCAAACTTGAAGGAGTGCTGTATGGCGGAATAACCGTCTTACTAATTTATGTAGTGTTTTGTTATCTGGGTTTCACTCGAATAATATATCCCCGACTTTTAACCCTTTTTTGTCTCATCGGATACATTATCGCTGGTTTGGTGAAATATTTTAAGATCATACCATATACGGACCTTCAAGGTTTAGGTATAAATCCGTATGAAAACAGTAATCTTGTATTATTGGTTATGTCTTTTATGGTTGGCTCCTTTATTTGCGTGAGTTTTTATGTGGATGTATTCTCTAGAAAATTCCTAGATACCATTCACTTAATTGGGGCCCGAACCTTGCAGTTAAAGACAAGAGAAAATGATTTACAGAGCGCCAAAGCCAGTCTTGAGGTTCGGGTGGAGGCTAGGACTAGAGAGCTTAGAGAATTAAGCGAAACTCTTAATGAACAGGTTCAGCAAAGAACAAAAGAGCTTCAGGAGAAGATTAAAGCATTAGAAAAATTCCAGAGATTATCGGTTGGTCGAGAACTTAAAATGGTCGAGTTAAAGAAAGAAATTAAAAAGTTAAAAAATTTTTAAAGTAAAATAAATATGATTTCCAAAGAGAGTATAGAAAAAATAATGCAAATTCCCGGTAACGTTCGAGGAGGAATAATTCAGGCCGAACTTGACTTTATTCAAAAAAAGGAGGGGGAAGAAGGGCTAAAGGCGGTTAAAAAAAGAATGGCCGAATTAGGTTATCCAATTAACATCAAAAAAATTAGAGTTGGCAACTGGTATTCCGAAGCGCTTAGCGTATCGATTATCTTAGTGACTAGGGATTTATTTAATTGGCAAGAAAAAGATATTTTTGATCTGGGCTATTACATCCCTACTTCGTCTTTTATTTCAACAATATTGATGAAATATTTCTTGTCCTTAAAACGGTTTTTAGATGAAGTCCCACACTATTGGCAAAAACATTTTGATTTTGGCCAATTGGAGTTTTGCGAGTTTAGTGAAGAAAAGCAATATATTATTTTACGAGAAAAAGGATATAAATTTCATCCTTTAATGTGCGTTTATCACCAAGGCTATTATCGACGAGTAGCCGAATTCGTCATTAAAAGTCCTAAAATCACCATTGAGGAGACAAAGTGTATGTTCCGGGGTGCACCTTATCATGAATATGTCATTAGATGGTGAGAAATAAAAAGCTAATAAAATTTACAAAAATTAAGAAAATTTTATGGAACAAAAACTAACAAAAGAACAAGCCCAAAAGTTAATGAATATTAAGGGTGAAGTAAGGGGTGTTACTTTTAAAACCGATATTGAATATATTCTTCGAGAAAAAGGAGAGAGGGGGTTAAAAGAAGTAGAACAAGCACTAGAAAAGCTAGGGGTCAACCTCAAATATAAAGATATTAATACTATGGACTTTTATCCAGTAGGTTTGAGAGTTTTATCACTTTTAGTCATCAAAGATGTTTTTAATTTTTCTAATGACAAAATTAAAGAAATGGGCCTTTTCGCCACTAAAGTGTCTTTAATAATCAAACTCTTTACGAGATACTTTCTTTCTCTTCAACGGGTTTTCTTTAAGGAAGCGCCCCGGATTTGGAAAAAGCACTGGACAGTAGGGACCCTTCTCCCGGTTGAGCTTAATGAAAAAGAGCAGTACGCCATTATTAGATTAAAGAATTTTAATCTTCATTCCATTTACTGTCATTATCTGGGCGGTTATTTTTGTGGAGTTCTCCAGTTAATAATAAAAAGTACCCAAATAACCTCTGAGGAAACAAAATGTTCTTTTCTAGGAGATGAATACCACGAATATTTAATAAAATGGAAATAAAAGACGACAAAAAAGAAGAGAACTTCGCGGTTTTATTAGAAGATTTGGCTTCCTTAGAAACATATGCGAGAGATCTCTTTACCTTTTTACCTTTGCCAGTTTGTCTTGTTAGTTCCATTGGGATAATTCTAGAGGTGAATCCTGCTTTTGAAAAAATCTCAGGCTATAAAATCGAAGAAATTATTGGCCAATCAGTTGATAGTATTCTTGATCAGGCGGGACTTAAAGAATTATCCGAAGAAACTTTCAAAAAAGGTTTTGTTGAAGCGAAAGAAATAGATATTCTCAGACAAGACAAAAAGAAAATTCCCGTTAGAACCTCAACCATATTAAGAAAAACCGAAAAAGGAGAAATTATCGGTTACTTCATTGCCTTTTTTGATTTAACTGATATTAAAAAAAAAGAAAGAGAACTTCAAGACGCCCAGATTGCCCTCTTGAACATGCTTGATGATACTGCTAAGGGTCGGGAAATGGCTGAAGCAGCAAAAAATGAAACCTTAACGATTATTAGCAACTTCGCCGATGGACTTTTAGTGTTTAATAGAGAAAGTAAACTTTCTCTAATTAATCCGAAAGCGATAGAGTGTTTCAAGGCTGAAGCAAAAAAGATAATAGGCAAATCTGTTTCAGAGTTGGGTCAAATACCAGTTTTTAGACCCCTGACAAATATTTTGGGCGCAGATCTAACGAAAGTCTTCAGAAAAGAAATTACCCTAAGAGAAAACTTGGTTTTAGAGGTAACAATTTTGCCCTTGCTGGAAAAAAAAGAAAAGATAGGAACTTTAGTCATTGTGCACGATATCACGCGAGAGAAATTGATTGAGAAGATGAAAACTGAGTTTGTTTCTCTGGCTGCCCATCAGCTAAGAACTCCTCTCTCAGCGATTAAATGGACCCTGAAAATGCTGTTAGATGGAGACTTGGGAGAGATAACTAAAGAGCAGAAAGGTTTTATTGAAAAAACTTATCAAAGCAACGAAAGAATAATTTCTTTAATCAACGACCTTTTGGATGTTACCAGGATTGAAGAGGGAAGGTATATTTACAATCCGCAACCTTTCCAGATTGAAAAAGTGGTTCAGTCTGTAATAGATTTTTATCAGGAGGAAATTAAAAAGAAAAAACTTAAATTTGAATTTAAAAAACCTAAAAAGAAATTGCCAAAGGTAAAAATAGACGCTGAGAAAATGAAGCTGGTTATTCAAAACCTTCTTGATAATGCTATAAGATATACTTCGCTTGGTGGCGAAGTGACAGTCTCTCTTAAAGATATTAAAAAGGGAATAGAGTTTCAAATTCATGACACGGGGGTAGGTATTCCCAAAGACCAGCAAGAAAGAGTTTTCACTAAGTTTTTCCGAGCAGCCAATGCTATACGTATGGATACCGAGGGCTCCGGCCTGGGTCTTTATATCGCAAAAAATATTATTGAGGCTCATGATGGCAAAATTTGGTTTGAGTCTCAAGAAGAAGAAGGCACTACTTTCTATTTTACAATTCCCATTAAAGAGGAATTTACAGAATTTTTAAAAACATTTTAATTAATCTTAGTAGGACACCTTCCCAGCTTTGGTTTATTCGCTCATTGGCTACGCCTGCGCCCGGGTTTTTAACTGCCTTCTTGATTGAAAAATTTCAATAATATTCTATAATTAATAAAAGAAAGAGGTTGGCTGTTGGTAGAAAAATGGAGATGGCAGAATTGCTTTAAAAACAACTAAACCAGAAAGCTTGCAAGGTTTTTTAAAAGTTTTAAAATAGTATTAGCGACACTAATAGGCGAATTTCACACGAATAACACAAATATTATTCGTAATAATAAAGCCTTATTATTGTTAGGTATTATGGCTAAAAGAATTTTAATCATTGAGGATGAAGAAATTGTAATTAGTCTCCTGCAAAAAAAATTGGCTGAAGAAGGTTATGAAGTCCTCATAGCCCGAGATGGAAAAGCCGGACTTAAAACAATAAGAGAAGAAGATCCCGATCTTATTTTACTCGATATTATTATGCCAAAGATGGGAGGATTTGAGGTTATGGAAGAAATGACAAAAGATAGCAGAATAAAAGATATTCCAGTGGTTGTTATTTCTAATTCTGGTCAACCCGTGGAAATTGACCGAGCCCAAGAATTAGGAGCAAAAGATTGGTTAATTAAGACAGAGTTTGATGCCCAAGAAGTAATTAATAAAGTGGTTAAACAAATAGGTAAATAAATCTATGTCAAAAATTTTAATAATAGAAGACGACAAATTTTTAAGAGAGCTAATCGCTCGGAAACTTTATAAAGAAAATTTTGAAGTTTCCGAAGCAGTTGACGGAGAAGAAGGAGTGGAAAAAATCAAAAGTGAAAAACCCGATTTAATTCTACTTGATTTAATTTTACCCAGCATAGATGGTTTTGAAGTTTTATCTCAGATGAAAAATGATTCTACCTTAGCTTCAATTCCGGTGATTATTCTTTCCAATCTTGGTCAGAAAGAAGATGTTGAAAAGGGCTTAAAATTAGGAGCAGTGGATTACTTAATTAAAGCTCATTTCACACCCGGTGAAATCATTGACAAAGTCAAAGCTGCCCTTAAATAACATATGCCCGAGTTGCCGGAAGTTGAGACAATTCGGCGGCAATTAGCTCAGAAAATTATTGGTAAAAGACTAAATGGCCAGAAAATCATTAATGTTCGGAGAAGAGCCAAGATTCTCATAATTGATTTTGCCGACGGTTCAAACTTAATCTTCCACCTGAAATTAACTGGGCAATTGATTTTTAATGGGAAACCTTCGTTATATACGCGTAAGGTTTTTAATTTTGCAGATGGTTCGCAGCTGTTTTTTAATGATGTGCGTAAATTTGGCTGGTGGAAAAAAACAAAAGGAACAAGGAAAATAGAAGAAGGGTTCGGCCCTGAAGCATTAGAAATTGATTTTAAAACCTTCAAAGTTCTTTTAAAGAAACGGCCGAATTCAAAAATTAAGCCTTTACTTATGGATCAGCAATCCATTGCTGGTATTGGTAATATTTATTCAGATGAGATTTTATTCGCAGCTAAAATTAATCCTTTACGACGGGCAAAAACATTAAATAATAAGGAGGCTCGACGGATTTTCCAGAATATTAAAAAAATTTTAAAAAAAGCCCTTCGCTATCGCGGAACCACCAAGCAATATTACCGCGATGCTTGCGGTCGGGAGGGTAACTATCTCAAATTTCTTAAAGTTTACGGCCAGGAGGGTGAAAAATGTAGTCGCTGCGGAACAAAAATAAAAAGAGCAAAAATTGGAGGCCGCTCTGCCCATTTTTGCCCTCAATGTCAACCCGTTCGACAATCTCAGGGTTAATGTTGAGTTTATTGAAGCACAAAAATAATGATTATTTTTCTTTATGGTTCAGATACATACAGGTCGCGGCGGAAATTAAACGAAATAATAGAACAATACAGAAAAATTCATAAAAGCGGCTTGAATTTAAAATACTTTAATGGTGAAAATCTGAATTTCCAGGATTTTAAAGATGAAGTTCAATCTGTTTCAATGTTCGCTGAAAAAAAATTAATAATTTTAGAAAACGTTAATAAAAATAAAATTTTTAAAGAAAAATTTTTAGCCAATTCAAAAAATTTTGCAGATTCCGATGATCTTATTCTCTTTTATGAAGCGGGGGAAACATCAACAAACGATTCTTTATTTAAATTTTTAAGAAAATCTGGTCAATCTCAGGAATTTCAACCTTTAGCAGGCCAAAGATTAAAAAACTGGGTCAAAAAAGAACTTAAGAATTATAAGGTGAATATTAGTCCGGAAGCCTTAGATCAGCTCATTAATTACACTGGCAACAACCTTTGGCGGTTGACCAACGAATTAAGCAAATTAGCTAATTTCAAAAGACAACAAAAAATTGAATTAGACGATGTAGAACTTTTGGTAAAACCGGAAGTTGAGACCGACATTTTCGAAACTATTGAAGCAGTTGCCTTAAAAAACAGAAAAAAAGCTCTTTTGTTGATTTATAATCATTTAAAGAAGGGTGACAGTCCCTTATATCTACTTTCAATGATTAATTTTCAGTTTAGGAATTTGTTAATAATAAAAGACCTGACAGAAAAAAATTATTCCTATAATTCTATTCTAAAAATGAGTAAACTCCATCCCTTTGTTTTAAAAAAAAGTTGGTCTTTAGTAAATAAATTTACACTGCTGGAACTAAAAAAAATCTACCAGAAAATTTTTCAGGTAGATTTAGCTATAAAAACAGGAAAAATTAATCCAGAAATTGCCTTAGATTTAGTTATTTCAGATTTTTAAATATGGCTTGACTAAGACGAGATTTTTTTCTTGAAGCCGTATTTTTTTTAATTAAGCCCTTTTTCGCCGCCTTATCTAAAAATTTATAAACCTGTGGCAAAAGTTTTTTTGCCTCCTCAATTTTATTTTGAGAAGCCGAAGAAACTAAAGCTTCTTCTCCACCCTTCGCTGACGCTTGGGCAATTAAAGTTTTTACATTTTTGAGGAGGTTTTTTAATTTTCTTTTTTGTCCAAGATTTTTGATTCGCCTCCTTTCGCTTTGACGCAAAGCTTTTTTAGCGGATTTAGTAATTGGCATACAATTTTTCTTTACCACTTTTTAAGTTTTTTATCAAGTCGCGGATTTCTGCCGCCCTTTCAAAATTTAAATTTTTAGCGGCAATTTTCATTTCCATTTCCAACAGTTTTAAATCCTTGATTAGCCAAAATTCAGATTTAACTCCTTCTTTTTTAGAAAAAGGCCACTCCCTGATTTCTTTAACGATTGGTCGGGGAGTTATTTTATGCTTTCTGTTATATTCTAATTGGATTTTTCTTCTTCTGGTTATTTCATTAATAGCTGCCTTCATTGAACCAGTTATTCTGTCTGCATAAAGAATAACATGTCCCTCAGGGTGTCTGGCTGTTCTCCCCATAGTCTGGATTAAAGTTGTTTTACTTCTTAAAAACCCTTCTTTATCGGCATCTAAAATAGCAATTAGGGCAACTTCTGGCAAATCAAGACCTTCTCTTAAAAGGTTAATTCCCACCAAGACATCATATTTTCCCCCTCTTAAATCTTTGAGTATTTGTGGTCTTTCTAAAGTTTTAACTTCAGCATGAAGCCATTGATTTTTGATTCCTTTCTCAGTCAAATAATCAGACAATGCCTCAGTCAATCTTTTAGTTAAAGTTAAAACTAAAACTTTTTGATTTTTCACTACCCTTTTTTTGATTTCTTCCACTAGGTCTTGAATTTGATTTTTGGCCCTCACACGATAACGAACGCTGGTACTTTTAGCACCAGAATACGAAGTAGGTGTTCGTTTCGCGTGGGGGGAAATTGGTCTTATTTCAATGATTGGTTCCAGAAGGCCAGTTGGCCTAATTAACTGTTCAACAATGTATTTGGGTTTACCCTGAGCCTGTTGAAGAGTTTTTTTCTGCTCATATTCATCAGGCGTTGCTGAGACATAAACAAGCCGTGGAACTTTCTGGTTAAATTCTTCAAAGGTTAAGGGTCGGTTATCAATCGCCGAAGGCAACCTGAATCCATACTCAATTAATGTTTTTTTTCTTATTCTATCTTGGACCGACATTGCTCGTAGCTGAGGTAAAGTCACATGGGATTCGTCAATAAAAACCAAAAAGTCGCTTGAAAAGTAGTCAATTAAAGCATAAGGAGATTGGCCTGGTTTCCGAAATTCTAAATGCCTTGAATAATTTTCAATGCCGTGACAATAACCGGTTTCTCTTAACATTTCTAAATCATAATTTGTTCTTTGTTCAAGCCGCTGGGCTTCTAATAATTTTTTTTGTTTTTTTAATTTCTTTAACTGGCCTCGGAGTTCTAATTTTATATTTTCAATAGCAATATTTATCTTTTCTTGAGGGGTAATCCAGAAATGAGCAGGGAAAATTTGATATTTAGAATTTAGAACATTGAATTCAGGATTAAGGCCCGACTTGGCAATAAATACCCTTTCAATTTCATCACCCGAAAACTCAATCCGCAGTATTTCTTCTCCCGTAACCAAATAGATATCAATTATATTTCCCCTGACCCTGAAGGTTCCCGGTCTAAAATCAACGTCGTTCCTCTGGTATTGTAAGGAAGTCAAATGGGAAATTAATTTTTTTCTTTTTATTTTCTGGCCGCTTTTTATTTCTAAAGAAACTTTTTGATAATCTTCGGGCGAACCAATATTATAAATACAGGAAACCGAAGCCACCACAATGACGTCCTTTCTAGATAAAACATCTTGAGTGGCAGCATGTCTTAGTCTGTCAATTTCTTCGTTAATTTTGGCGTCTTTTTCAATGTAAGTATCGGTCTGGGGGATATAAGCTTCCGG
Source organism: uncultured Candidatus Saccharibacteria bacterium (assembly GCA_964467045.1). GTDB lineage: Bacteria > Patescibacteriota > Minisyncoccia > Minisyncoccales > RBG-13-42-11 > CAYXOH01. Next base: position 24,688 of record CAYXOH010000004.1, read on the forward strand.
CTGATAATAGTCATAATAAGAAACAAAATAATGTACGGCATTTTCAGGAAAGAACTCTTTAAATTCTTGATAAGTTTGAGCCGCCAAAGTTTTATTATGGGAGATTATTAAAACCGGCTTTTGGATTTTCGCAATAACAGAAGCCATGGTAAAGGTTTTACCTGAGCCCGTCACGCCCAAAAGCACCTGATGTCGTACTCCAGCTTTTAAATTTTTAACTAATTTCTTAATCGCTTGGGGCTGGTCACCAGTTGGCTTAAATCTTGAAACAAGCTTGAACATCAAAATAAATTGAAAATTTATTAAAGATTGAAATGAATTTTAATTCATTGAACATAACAGATTAATTTTGGCTCAAATTTTCTCTTTTTTCAAGTTTAAGTTAGAATAAAATTGATGAAGGATTTGATTAAAAAATTCATACCCTCTTTTTTACTCAGTTGGTACCACTTTTTACTGGCTTTTTTAGGTGCTATTTTTTATGCATTCCCCTCCCGAAAGATAAAAGTAATCGGAGTAACAGGAACCAATGGAAAATCAACTGTAGTTAATTTGATCACCAGGATTTTAGAGGAAGCGGGCTTTAGAGTAGCATCTTTATCTTCCATTGAATTTAAAGTTGGGAAGGAAACTTGGCCTAATACCTTAAAGATGACTATGCCCGGTCGTTTCAAAATTCAGAAATTTTTAAGACAAGCAGTCAATAATAAATGTCAATATGCAGTTTTGGAAGTAACCTCCGAAGGAATCAAACAGCATCGTCATCAATTTATTAATTTTGATATAGCAGTTTTTACTAATTTAAGTCCCGAACATATTGAAGCTCATGGTGGATTTGAAAACTATAAAAAAACAAAGGGAAAACTTTTCCAAACTACTAAAAATATTCATATTATTAATATTGATGACAAAAATGCCGAATACTTTTTACAATTTCCGGCTAATAAAAAATATAGTTACGGTTTAATTCAGGGAGATATCAACACTAAAAATACTCAATTTAAATTAAAATTGATTGGCAATTTTAATATTAATAACGCTCTGGCGGCAATTTGTGTTGGCTTGTCTCAAAAAATTAATCTAAAAACTTGTCAAAAGGCAGTAGAAACAACTGAAGGAATCCCGGGCCGAATGGAAAAAGTAATTTCCCAGCCTTTTGAAGTTTTTGTTGATTATGCTTTTACCCCAAATGCTTTAGAAAAAGTTTATCAAACCTTAAAGCCTAAAAATAAAAAAATGATATGCGTACTTGGGGCTTGCGGCGGGGGAAGAGACAAGTGGAAAAGGCCTGAATTAGGGAAGTTGGCGGCGAAATATTGCAATGAAATAATTGTGACAAACGAAGATCCGTATGATGAGAACCCAATGGAAATTATTGAGCAAGTGGCTAAAGGAACAAATGGTCAAGCTAAAAAAATATTAGACAGAAGAGAGGCGATTAAAGAAGCTTTAGAGCTTGCCCAAACAGGAGATACGATAGTTATTACTGGTAAGGGTTGTGAACCCTGGATTTGTGTGAAGGGAGGCAAAAAGATACCCTGGGATGACAGAGAAGTAGTTAGAGAAGAATTTGTGAATTTAGAAATTAAATAATTCGTAGGGTTATGAAAAGGTATGAGATTTTAGAGCACAAAGCTGATTTGAGAATTAGAGCCTTTGGGGGAACCAAAGAGGAACTTTTTTTGAATACGCTTTTAGGAATGGCAGAAAGTCAAAAACCAGAAATTAAAGAAAAAGTAAAAATAAAAAGAAATATTAAAATAAAATCTCTTGATTTAGTAGCTCTCTTAGTTGATTTTTTAAGTGAGGTGCTTTATTTAAGCCAGGTTAATAAAGAAATTTATTTTGAAACTAAATTTGAAAAGTTTTCTGATACCGAAATTGAAGGAAAATTAATTGGCCAAAAAGTTGAAAGGTTCGGTGAAGATATTAAGGCCGCAACTTATCACGGTCTAAAGATCTGTCAAAACTTAAAAGACAAAACTTGGGAAGCAACAATAACTTTTGATGTTTAATTAAAAATCAATAAAATTAAAAGGCATGATTCAGAAATCAAATTTCAAAAAAATATCTGACTGGCTTTGGGAGATTCCCAAAAGTTTCAGGTCTGATATGCGAGTTCCAGCCCGGGCTTATATTTCAGAGAAAATGTTAGACGACGTTTTCCGAGACAGATCTCTTGGACAACTAATCAACGTGGCAACTTTGCCAGGAATTGTGGATTATAGTTTGGCTATGCCAGATATGCACGAAGGTTATGGTTTTCCAATTGGCGGAGTAGCAGCTATGGATATGCAAAGTGGCGTCATTTCTCCCGGGGGCGTCGGTTACGACATTAATTGCGGGATGAAGCTTTTGAAATCAGATTATTCTGAAAAAGAAATTAAGCCACATTTGGAAAATTTAGCAACAGAAATCCAAAAAGAAGTTCCTTCGGGTCTTGGTCGAGGAAGACAAATAAAATTAGATACAGCTTCTATTAATAGAATTTTAGAGAAAGGAGCCCAAAGAGTGGTTGAGCAGGGTTATGGTGAAAAAGAGGACTTAGAGAATTGCGAATCTGAAGGAAAACTTGCTAATGCCGATGCCTCCCTTGTTTCCGACCAGGCTAAAAATAGAGGGAGAGACCAGGTAGGGACTTTAGGTTCCGGAAACCATTTCTTGGAAATTCAAAAAGTAGACCAAGTGTTTGATGAAAAAACAGCTGAAATTTTTGGTTTGTTCCCAGAACAGGTCGTTATTATGATTCATACTGGTTCCCGGGGTTTAGGTCATCAAATTGCCACCGATTACATAAGAATAATGATGAAAGCCATGGACAAATACGGCATAAGATTACCCGACCGGGAATTAGCTGCTTGTCCGATTAACTCTTCTGAAGGACAAAAATATTTATCAGCCATGGCTGCCGGAGCTAATTATGCTTGGGCCAATCGTCAAACAATTACCCACTTTGTCAGAAAATCCTGGAAGTCGGTCTTGGGAAAAAAATCTTCAAAATTAACTGCAGTTTATGATGTAGCTCATAATATTGCCAAAATTGAAAAACACGAAGTTAAGGGAAAGACATTAGAGCTTTGTCTTCATAGAAAAGGAGCAACGAGGGCCTTTCCTCCTGGCCATCCTGAGGTTCCCCAAAAATACCAGGCAATTGGTCAGCCGGTTTTGATTCCCGGTTCCATGGGAACCGCTTCCTATGTTTTGGTTGGAGCAAATACTGGGAGAGAGGCATTTTTCTCAGCAAATCACGGGGCGGGCAGAGCCATGTCTCGCCACGAAGCTGCCAGGAGAGTTTCTGGACAAAATTTGCTAAAGGAGTTAGAATCTAAAGATATTATTGTCAAATGTTGGAACTTCCGGGGCATAGCAGAAGAAGCCCCAATTGCTTATAAAGATGTTGATGATGTGGTAGAAGTTGTCCATAATGCTGGTTTATCAAAAAAAGTAGTCAGATTGAAACCATTAGCGGTAATTAAAGGAGAATAAA
>CAYXOH010000005.1:0-9217 GCA_964467045.1 uncultured Candidatus Saccharibacteria bacterium
ATACTGTTGATTATTATCAATGGGTTTGCGGAGCAGCCAAGGATTTTGCCGGTAACGAAGGATTTTCAAATAATCCAGTGGAGTTTAAGGTTGATCAAAGGGAACCTTCAACCAATTTTGTCCCTCCCACTCCTGCTGAAAATTCTTGGCACAGAAATGATTTTACAGCAAAAGTAATGGATTCAGATATGGGAGGTTCAGGACTAAAATCAGGTTACAGTTGTGAATACAAAGTTATAGATATAGGAAGAGCCTCTCTTGTAAGTGATTATCGGCCTTGTGGCGAATATTCATTTAATGTTCCGGTAGGGTCAGGTAGTGGAGAATGTCAGGAGGATAGAGAAGATAGAGGACCTGACATTGGTCAACCAACTTGTCGTGCGATAACTATTGCTTATGATAATGCCGGTAATTCAAAAACCGTAAGTCGAGATTTCAGAGTTGATTATACGCCACCAACTGTCGGAGAGATTGACACTTTAGCAGCCACTCAGGGGGTAAAAGAAACTTTTACAGCTTCTCTTAAAGATGAAATTGGGCAAATTTCCGGTTGCTGGCTTTATGTTGATAATTGGGGAAGTCCGGTAAGTGCTCAAATAAATATCTCGCCGATTCCTTGTGAAAATGGAGCAGATTGTACGGTTTCAGCAGATTATACTTTTACTTCTTCAGGAAGCTACCAGATGCGCTTTGCTTGCAGGGATTTTGCCGGAAACTACGGCTGGGGAAATCCGGTGACAGTTAGCGTAGCAGAAGGTCCTTCTCCTCATGCTCCGGTTATCGAGAACTTGAGTTATTATTCCTGCAGTTGTTCTACTCCTAACCAGCAATGCACAGATCAATTTAATTGTTGTATAACACCAACCACTCAGACAGGTTGCTGTGTAAAATTTAATATTACAGCTACTGATCCGGATGGAGACCCCTTAACTTATGAATGGCTTTTTGGCGATGGTATAAGTTCAACTAAGCAAAATCCTAGTCATCAATATAATAATCCTAACACCTATACAGTATATGTTTATGTTAGAGATAATGATATGAATACCACTGGAAGATGGATAAATGTTCCAGTAATTAATCCAACGCTTTCAGCGGGTCTTACAGCTAATCCTGCCTTTGGCATAGATTCTCTTAGTGGTGTTTCTCTGAGAGCCATTATTTCAGGCTCAATGTTCGGTAGGATTAACTATTATTTTGATTGTGATTTAGGAGATGGAGATTGTACTGATGACGGAGTTTATTCGGATTGTGAGCAACAGGCTATCAATCAAATCACTGCTGATTATACTACACTTCCTCTTTGCAACTACCCTGCTATTGGGAATTATACTGCTAAAGTTCTTGCCAAAAGAGGTACGGGTGATGATTCAGATACTGCGGAAATTCAAGTTATGGAAGAACCTGAGGGGGAGTGTACTTCAGGTGATGAACAAAGTATAACTTGTACTTCTCCTCAAGGTTGTGATCATACTCTAACAATAACTTGTACTGCAGCAGGAAATTGGCCCTCTTGGCCGGCTTGTCCAAATGATCAATGTACTATAGGCGAAATTCAAGGTTGTGGAACTTGTGGCAGTCAGGTCTGTAGTAGTTCTTGTACTTGGGGTAGTTGTTCCGGAGGAGGAGTTTGCAGTCCGGGTGAAGATAGTCCTGATTGTCCTTGTCCACCTTCAAGTTGTGTTGACGGTGATTATTATGAATATCCGGAATATGGTAATTGCACCGGCGATTGTATTTGCGATACTGGTACGGCTAGCGGTCAGCCCTGCCAGCTGACAATTTATCCAAACGACAGCCGTTGTAATCAGCCACCTACCTGTAATTATATTAATGCTGTTCCTACCTCAATATCAGTTGGTGACACCGTTTATTTTACTGGAGATGTTAGCGATTCAGATGGTACAATTGTTGCTTATGAGTGGGATTTTGATGGAGATGGGAATTGGGATAGAAATACTCCTGTATCAGGCACCACTTATACTTATAATGTAGCAGGAATTTATTGTGCTAAGGTTAGGGCTCAGGATGATGGTGGGCTCTGGAGTGAAGATCCCGGTGATTGTCCAGCTGCTTGCTCTGAGGAAATCGAAGTCACTACTAATTCTCCACCGACTGCAGATATGTATTGTGACATTGAATATTGCAATGGTTCAGGCTGTTATTGTAATGGTAACTGGGAAACCTACAATCTTGGGAATGATATTTTTAAAGTATATAATAATTCTACTGATCCAAACAATAATATTATTAAATCAACTTGGTCAATCGGCTATCTAGACTATCCTCCCTGTGAGGGCGATCCCGATAACTGCCACTTAGGTGCAATTCCGAGCATGGAAGCCGGTACCTATGATATTGAATTAATAGTTGAAGACGAATATGGACTTACCGACGATGTCTCTCATTTAATATGGGTTAAACAGGATGCTACTGCTGATTTTATGTGTTCTTTAACCAATAAAGAAGGAAGTTGGCGAGATTGTCAGGGTCTTACAGCAACCGAGGGAGAAAAAATTTACTTTAAAGACAGTCCTGATCTTTCTAAGTATTCAACGTTTGCTGAAGATGCTACGGCAATTAGTTCTCGCACCTGGAAAAGAAATGATGGAGTATTTGGAGTAGATGAAACTAACCCCGATATTAATTTAGAGGAGGGTCCCAACGTAATCCAATTGATCATTACTGATAATATGAACAGAAGTGCTTCTCAAGAATATACGATTAATGGGAGGCCCTCTCTGCCTGAATGGCGAGAAATTCCACCTCTTTAATTTTCTATGAAAAATAAAGGGTTTACATTATTAGAAATTACAGTGGTGATTTCGATTATCACTTTGCTTTCAATTATCTTTTTGGCTAATTATCGTCAGGGAGAAAAAAATTTTGCCTTGCAAAGGTCCGCCCATCAGTTAGCTCAGAGTTTAAGGCAAACCCAGAACATGGCTATGTCTTCCCAGGAATTTGAAGAAACTTTTCCCAAAGGAGGATATGGAGTACATTTTGAGATAGGAGCTAACTCTTATATTTTATTCGCTGATTGTGACGGTAATGGTGAATATAGTTATAGTGGTAGTGCTTTAAGTTGTGCTGAAGCTACAGAATTTAACCGTTACCCTGAAAAAATAGAAGAAGCCATTTTAGAGGAAGGAATATCAATATCTGAACTTTCTCCAATTTCAGCTGAGAACAAACTTAATATTACTTTTTTCCCTCCGAATCCTGATATTACTATTACTCCTTCTGCTAATTTGGCTTTTATTATTCTTACTTTTGGCGGCGATTCAGAAAAACAAATTAATATTAATATTGCCGGCTTAATTGATATTGAATAAATTATGAAAAGAGGATTTACTATTCTTGAAGTTATTGTAGCCATTTTTGTTTTAACTGTGGCGGTTGGCGGCAGCTTTGTTTTGATTCAACAGACCCTTATAGCTGCTTCTTTAGCCGAATCTAAATTAACCGCCCATTATCTCGCTCAAGAGGGTATTGAGATAGTCAGGAATATTCGTGACACCAACTGGTTAGAACAAAGAACTGACTTTAATTTTTATTGGGATACTTATTTAGCTGAAGGTTTGGAGATTGGTGAATCGCGAGATTATATTGTAGATTATAATGATGATAGATTAAAAAATTTTGAAAGTAATCCTCTTAATTTAGATGAGTACGGTTTTTATAGCTACGATGTCTTGGATAACCCTACCCCTTTTAAAAGAAAAATTAGAATTACAAAATTAACCTTAGATCTTCCTCCGTTAAATTCTTACCCCGATGACTATAGATTGTTAGTCACTGTTCAAGTTGAGTGGTCAGAAAGAGGAAGAAACCATAGTGTTGAAGTATCAGAATATTTGTACAATTGGAAACCCTAATCCTTATGAAAATCAACCGAGGATATACTTTAATAGAGATTTTAGTGGCGGTTGGCATTTTCTTTATTGTAATAGCTGCTCCCACTGGCTTTTTCGTTGGCTCTATTAAAGGTCAACAGAAAGCATTGTCATCTCAAGAACTCTTAGATCAGACCTCCTATGTTTTAGAATATATGAGTCGAGCCATCCGGATGGCAAAAAAAGATGATATTACCGAGCTTGATTGTTGTTGGGAGGAAGATAAAGTAAATTATAAGATTACTCATGGTGACCAGGGGATAAAATTTAGAAATTATGACGGAGATAAATGTCAGGAATTTTATTTTGAAAATGGAGCGATAAAAGAAGATAAAACGGGCTATTCTGGACCCATAGCTTTAACCTCAGATTCTTTAGAAGTGATTTCGTTTAAAGTTGGGCCTTCAGATTCTTGGGATCAGGGGGACAACGACCAGCCCAGAATCACTTTATTTTTGGAAATTAAAGGAACAAGGTCAGCCCGGCCAGAACTCCAACCGGTTATTAAAATTCAAACAACAATTTCTCAAAGAAACTTAGATGTTATCTATTAAACAACAAAAGGGTATATCTTTATTGTTTGTAGTCCTAATTATGGGGGTGATTTTATCTATTGGTTTAGGAATTAGCAGCATTTTAGTTCAACAGACCCGAATAACGGGGGAGATAGGTTATTCTGTAGTTGCTTTTTATGCAGCAGATAGTGGTATTGAACAGGAACTTTATGATTTATATAAATTAGAAGAAGGCGAACATCCACCGCAGTATACAGGTGATCTTGGAGATGCTTCTTATGAGGTTATTGCAAGTTGTGGAGCTGATGTTCTTCCAGAAAATTGTCCTGCCAATCTTTCAATTGATGATGATTGTGATGCTCTGAATTGCTGCATAAAATCAGTTGGTATATATCAAGGAACAAAAAGAACAAAAAGAGCGATAAAAATTGAATACTAAGTATAATAATCCTTAATTATTTTTACTCCTGATAAGGGAGTTTTTTAGTTCGTTAAACTGAGATATAATAAAATATATGAGGAAAGAAGAGGCGGAAAAAAGGATTGAAAAATTAAAAAAGGCGATTAACCATTACCGTTATCTTTATCATGCTTTAGACAAGCAAGAGATTTCAGATGCTGCCTTGGATTCTTTGAAACATGAGCTTAAACAGTTGGAGGAGCAGCATCCCGAATTTATTACTCCCGATTCTCCCACTCAAAGAATAGGAGGAGAACCTCTCAAAGAATTTAAAAAAATAGACCATAAAGTCCTCATGCTTTCTATTGAGGATATTTTCTCAGAGAAAGAACTTGAAAACTGGCAGGACTATCTGAAACGCCTTGCACCATCCGCCCAACTCGAATATTTTACAGAGTTTAAAATAGATGGTTTTGCTATTACTTTAATCTATCAAAATGGTGTTTTTACTACCGGTGCGACAAGGGGAAACGGCAGAACCGGAGAAGATGTAACCCAAAATTTAAAAACAATTGAGAGCATCCCGTTACATTTGGAAATTAAAAAGAAACTATCGGATAAGAACATTGAAAATAGATTAGAAAAGCTTATTGAAAAAGGAAAAATTGAGATTAGGGGAGAGGTTTATATGAATAAGGTTGACTTTGAAAAATTCAACCAGCAACGAATAAAAAGGAGTTTAGTCCCTTATTCTAACCCCAGAAATTTAGCGGCAGGGTCTATCCGTCAGTTAGACCCCAAATTGGCAGCATCTCGTCCCTTAAAGTTCTTAGCATACGATATAGTAACCGATATGGGTCAGAAAAAACATTCAGAAGATCATCAGATATTACCGGCCTTAGGCTTTAAAACAGATCCCGGCAGGATATGTAAAAACATGGATAGGGTAGTAGATTTTTGGCGAGAAACTGCCAAAAAACGAGAAACCCTGCTCTTCCAAATTGATGGTATTGTAATTACTGTGGACGATAACGCTATTTTCCGGAAATTAGGAGTGGTTGGTAAAAGCCCCCGGGGTATCAGAGCCTTTAAATTTTCTCCGAAACAAGCCACTACAAAAGTTTTAGACATTAAAGTCCAGCTTGGCAGAACAGGAGCCGTAACCCCAATTGCTTATTTAAGTCCGGTTGAAGTGGAAGGAGTGACTATTACCCGGGCCACTCTTCACAATGAAGGTGAGATAAAAAGATTGGGAATTAAAATAGGAGATACGGTGATTATTGAGAGAGCGGGTGATGTTATTCCGGCTGTAGCCAAAACTCTGCCGGAATTGAGAACCGGCAAAGAAAAAGAATTTCATTTTCCCAAAGCCTGTCCGGTTTGCGGAAGCAAATTAAGGAAACCAACGGGTGAAGCAATCTGGAGGTGCCCCAACCTGAAATGTCCTGCCAGAAAAAGAGAAAATATATATTTCTTTGCTTCAAAAAAAGCTTTTGATATTGAGGGATTGGGACCAAAGATCATTGATAAATTAGTAGATGAAAATTTGATTTCTGGAGCAGTTGATTTATTTGAATTAAAAGAAGGAGATCTGATCCCCCTGGAGAGATTTGCAGAAAAATCAGCCAAGAATTTAATTGAGGCAATTCAAAAAAGTAAAAAGATTTCCTTGGTTCGCTTTATATATTCTTTGGGTATTAGATATGTCGGCGAAGAAACAGCAATATCTTTGGCAGGTTATTTTGGCAGTATTGATAAGCTTAAAAAAGCTTCAAAAGAGGATTTAGAAAAAGTTCCGGATATTGGCGAAAAAGTATCAGAAAGTGTCTATAATTGGTTCCAAACAAAACAAAATCAGAAATTTATTAATGATTTACTTAGAGTCGGAGTTAAGGTAGAAAAACCTGCTCTGTACCAAACCAAGGGTTCCGGTGCGAAGTTGAAGGGGAAAATCTTTGTTTTGACCGGCTTTTTAGAGAGTATGAGTCGTTCAGAAGCAGAAAGGAAAGTCCGTTTGCTCGGCGGTCATCCTTCAAGTTCAATTTCCAAGCAAACAGATTATCTTTTGGTAGGTTCTGAGCCCGGTTCCAAGTTAGAAAAAGCCAAAAAACTTGGAGTCAAAACCATTAACGAAAAAGAATTTTTAGAGATGATAAAATAAATGTGGCACCATTTTAAAAAATTGGACTGGATACTTATTATTTCTGCTGTCCTCTTGGTGAGTATAGGGCTTTTGTCTATTTACAGTTCCTCCATTGGCAAGGGAAATTTTTCTAATTTCAATAAGCAAATTATTTTTTTTGTTGCCGGAATTTTTTTAATGTTTCTTTTCAGTTTTTTTGATTGGAGGTTTTTTCGTGAAAACACTTATGTAATCTTGATAATCTATCTGCTTTGTTTAGTGTCTTTAGTGGGCTTATTTTTCTTTGCTCCGGAAATCAGAGGAGTGAAAAGCTGGTACAAAATAGGGGAATTTTCTATTGACCCAATAGAATTTATGAAAATTATTTTGATAATTTTACTCGCTAAATATTTTTCAACCCGTCACGTTGAAATGTATCGGGTCAGGCACATTATCCTTTCCGGATTCTATGTTTTAGTACCGGCCGTATTAATTTTTCTTCAGCCAAATTTGGGAGCTGTTTTAATCTTATTGTTTCTCTGGACAGGGGTATTGATTATTTCCGGGATAAAAATCCGCCATTTTTTAATCCTTGTTTTATGCGGGTTAGTAGTCTTTATGTTCAGCTGGGGATTCTTATTAAAGGATTATCAGAAAGAAAGAATTATCAGTTTTATTCTTCCCGCTGACCCCTTGGGGGCTGGTTGGAGTCAAAATCAGGCAAAAATAGCCATTGGCTCGGGAGGGTTATTTGGAGAGGGTATCGGTTCGGGTTCTCAAACGCAATATGGCTTTCTACCCGAACCTCAAAATGACTTTATTTTTGCTGCTATTGCCGAAGAAACAGGTTTAATAGGTATATTGGTTCTGTTTTCCCTTTTCTCTATTTTAATTTTTAGAATTATTAAAATTGCTATAGCCAGTCGGACGAATTTTCCTCGACTTTTTGCCACTGGTTTTGCTATTTTACTAATTTCCGAAATCTTCATCCATACAGGGATGAACTTGGGGATATTACCAATAATTGGCATTTCTTTACCTTTTCTTAGCTACGGAGGAAGTAGTCTAATTTCTACCTTAATAGGGTTGGGAATTTTACAAAATATTAAGACCAACCAGTAATTTTAAGAGTTTTTAGAATCAAGAAGTTTATCCACAAATTTAGGCTTGACGAGTTCTTTTAATTAGGCGACAATTTAATAATATTTGAGATTATATATCGGACAACCGTATCGGATTAATAAAAAACATAAAAGCCGTTTTAACAGTGGAAAAAAACAAACCCGATAAATATAATAGAGATAATAAAACGATTCCAGAAGAATCCGATACTTATATTTCATTACAAGAAGCAACAAAATACTGCAATTATTCCCAGGAATACTTATCATTTCGTGCCAGACAAGGAAAACTAAAGGCAGTAAAGTTTAATCGCAACTGGGTAACAAAAAAAGAATGGCTGGAGGAATATTTATCGCAGGTCGAGGGATATAAGCAGAAAATAAATGAAAAAAAGATAACTCCTAAAGTTGCTGTTCCTCCAAAAAACCTGCCTGTTTGGGAAATTAGGAAATCAACTTCCCCTAAATTAAGTTTAATAGAAAGACTAAGGTTTGTTCCAATACCGCTAGTCATAGTTTTAGGAGTTTTATTAACGACCAGTATTTTTTACGGTCAGGCATCTTTTCAAAATGTTTACAGCGATTTAGATCCTTATGTAATAAACATTAGTCAAGCGGGAAGTTTGGTATTATCGGTTTATTCCCAGATTATAAAAGATTCTTATAGCGAGGTAGACTTTTATGTAAGAGAAATGAGCGGGGCCGGAGATATAATTATTGGAGAAGTTGTAAAAGCAACCAAAAGCAGTTTTCTCAACGTGGGTGCTCAGACAGCGAGTGTAGGCAATTCATTCAAAGGTTATGGTAATTTGATGGTCTTTATATGGCTGGCAGCTTTTGGCGGAGGTCTCTTCAGGGGTTTAGTTGGTTTTATCAAACATCAGTTTTCCTATAAAAATGTTCCTTTTAGATTAAATTATTTTTTAGCAATGATGTTTATTTCCGGAATTGTAGGATTAGTAGTAGCTATTGCTACAAAGGAATTAGGTTTTACCTTATTTGGCGTTTTCACGCCAGCTTTGGCTTTCGTCATTGGCTATGCCGGAGGTGATTTTATTGAGAATATTTATAAAATAATCATCAAAAAGTCCAACCTTTACGAAAAATAAATAAACGGCGGTTGTTATTGACAAACTTTTAGGTTTAGTGTAATGTAGAATTTA
>CAYXOH010000005.1:9317-20841 GCA_964467045.1 uncultured Candidatus Saccharibacteria bacterium
AAAATTTGGCTAATTTAATATTTTAATACTATTTTGGCCCTTCCCTTCTTTTTTTATATTTAAATAAAAATTTAAATTGATTTCCCTAAAAATAAAGAATTAGGGGGTCTTTTTATGTTTTTCGCCTCTACGAAATTACTTAAAAAATATCTATATCTATGATGATAAAGAGTTTCGCTAAAACAAAAGTAGAGCTTCCTTTACCATATTTACTTTCAATCCAGAAGGATAACTGGAAGATTTTCTGGGAGAGAGACTTAAAAGAACTTTTTCAGGAAGTTTCTCCTATTAGAGATTATACCGGCAAGGAGTTGGAACTCTGGTTTTTAGATTATAAATTAGGTGAACCAAAATATAAGACTGATTTGGAGGCAAAGAGAAACAATGATTCTTACGAAGCTCCTTTAAGAGTTAAGACAAAACTGATTAATTTAAAGACAAAAGAAATTAAGGAGCAGGAAGTTTTTTTAACCGATTTTCCCCTGATGACAGAAAGGGGAACTTTTATTGTTAATGGAGTAGAGAGGGTAATTATTTCTCAATTAATCCGTTCGCCGGGAGCTTTCTTTACTTCACAGATAATTGGGGGAAAAAATTGTTTTGGCGCCAAACTTATTCCTAACCGAGGCGCTTGGTTAGAGTTTGAAACAGAAAACTCCGGCTTTATTGGGGTAAAAATTGACAGACGAAGGAAAGTGGCAGCAACTACTCTTTTGAGAGCTTTTGGAATTTCCCAAGCCATTACCTCTGGTGAGCTGCGGAGCAAAGAAAAAGACGAAAACGAACAAATTAAATCTTTATTTCAGGATGTGGATAAAGGGGAAATTAAATATATTGAAGAAACGCTGAAGAGAGACATAACTCATAATCAAGCTGAAGCCCTGGTTGAAATTTATCAAAGATTAAGACCAGGCGATCTGGCCACACCCGATACAGCTAGAGAATTAATTGAGAATATGTTTTTCAATTTTGAGAGATACGATTTATCAAAAGTGGGGAGATGGAGAATGTGGCAGAGATTATCGGATTTTAAAATACCAGAAAAGAAAGAACCAGAAATTAAAATAAAAGACAGAGTTTTAGACCTAAAGGATATAGTAGCAGTTTTAAAAGAGATTATCCGTTTAAATAATAATCCTGCAGGGAGACCTGACGAGATAGATCATTTGGGGAACAGAAGAGTCAGAACCTTGAATGAGCTTTTACAAAATAGGTTGAGGGTAGGATTAATGAGAATGGAAAGGATTATTAAAGACAGAATGTCTACTCTAGATATATACACTTTGACTCCAAATCAAATGATTAACCCGAGGCCATTTATGGCGGTAGTAAAAGAATTCTTTACCTCTTCTCAAATGTCCCAATTTATGGATAACGAGAATCCTTTGGCTGAATTGGAACATAAAAGAAGATTATCAGCTACTGGCCCCGGAGGGTTAGCCAGAGAAAGAGCAGGTTTTGAAGTCAGGGATGTTCAGCCTTCTCACTACGGCAGAATTTGTCCCATTCAAACTCCTGAAGGACCAAATATTGGATTGGTTGGCCATATGGCCTCTTTTGTCAGGATAAATCCTTACGGATTTTTAGAAACTCCTTATTTTAAAGTAGAAAAAGGGAAAGTAACCTCAGAAGTTTATTACCTCAATGCTTACGAAGAAGAAAGATATAATATTGCTGCGGGTGCTGTATCAATTGATAATAAAGGAAATATTGTTCCTCAAAAAGTTGCAGCAAGAATAAAAGGAGAGCCGGGCTTAGTTGAAAAAAATAAAATTGATTTTATTGACGTTTCTTCTGAACAAAGTATTTCAGCAGCTACTTCTTGTATTCCTTTCTTACAGAATGATGATGCTAACCGGGCTTTAATGGGTTCTAATATGCAGAGGCAAGCGGTGCCCTTAGTAAATCCCGAGCCGCCCTTAGTGGCAACTGGTGTAGAGAAAAGGATAGCCAAGGATTCCGGCCAGGTAGTTATTGCCGAAGAAGAGGGAACAATAACCAATATTGACGCAAATCAAATTACGGTGAAACCTAAAAACAAAAGTAAGAAGACAAAAGTTTATAACTTAAAAACCTTCATGAGGACAAATCAATATACTTGTTTTCATCAGAAGCCGATTGTTAAGAAAGGTAAAACCGTTAAAAAAGGAGATGTCTTATCGGATGGAGGAGCAATTTCTCAGGGCAGTCTTGCTTTGGGCAACAATATCTTGGTAGCTTTTATGCCTTGGCGGGGAGGAAATTTTGAGGACTCAATTATTATTTCCGAGCGTTTGGTGAAAGATGACCTTTATAGTTCAATCCACATTGAGAGTTTTGCCTGCGATGTGAGAGAAACAAAATTGGGTCCGGAAATCACCACTGCCGATATTCCTAATGTTTCCGAAGAGAAACTCAAAGATTTAGATGAAGAAGGAATTATAAGAATCGGAGCCGAGGTGGGCCCCAATGATATTTTGGTCGGAAAAATCTCTCCCAAGGGTGAAGCAGAGTTAACTGCCGAAGAGAGATTATTGAGAGCAATTTTTGGAGAAAAAGCCAGAGAAGTTAAAGACACTTCTCTTTTAATGGAGCATGGTAAGAGAGGAAGAGTGATTGGAGTAAAGATTTTCTCGAGAGAATTAGGACACAAGTTGGAACCAAGCGTGATCAAGAGGATAGAAGTAGAAATTGCCCAATTGAGAAAAATTAATGCCGGCGATAAGCTAGCCGGACGTCACGGTAACAAAGGAGTAATTTCCAAAGTTTTACCAGCTGAAGAAATGCCTTTTATGGAAGATGGTACTCCGGTAGATATAATTTTAAACCCAATGAGTGTAGCATCCCGGATGAATATCGGTCAAATTTTAGAAACCCATCTTGGTTGGGCTGCTAAGAAATTGAATTATCAGGCAGTAAGTCCGGCCCTAGCCGGAGCTACCGAAACAGATATTAAAAAAGAATTAAAGGCAGCTCAGCTACCCGAGGATGGAAAAATTACTTTATCTGATGGAAAAACTGGTTTTCCGTTTCCGGGAAGAATTACGGTCGGTTATATCTATATGATTAAGTTAATCCATATGGTTGAAGATAAAATCCATATGAGAAGTATTGGACCGTATTCTCTAATTACTCAACAGCCATTGGGAGGAAAAGCTCAATTCGGTGGCCAAAGATTCGGAGAAATGGAAGTCTGGGCATTAGAAGGATATGGAGCAGCGCACGTTTTACAAGAGATGCTGACTATTAAATCAGATGATGTATCGGGTCGGGCACTTGCTTACGAAGCAATATTAAAAGGCGAAGAAATTAGGAATCCCCACACTCCTGCTTCATTTAACCTCTTGGTGGCCGAGCTGAAGTCGTTAGGACTTAATGTTGAAGTAAAAGAAAAGCCCCACGAGCAGAGCTCTTCTTAGAAGATGTAACACATTGTTCCATAAAACTATGCGGGTACAAGATTTAGAGTCAATCAGAATAAAATTAGCTTCTCCTGAGGAAATTTTAAGTTGGTCTCATGGCGAAGTAATTAAACCAGAAACAATAAACTATAGGACCCAAAGACCTGAAAAGGATGGTCTTTTTTGTGAGAGGATTTTTGGTCCAACCAAAGACTACGAATGTTATTGCGGAAAATATAAAAGAATTCGTTATAAAGGAATAGTTTGTGACAGATGTGGAGTAGAAGTAACCAAGGCAGCTGTTAGAAGAGAGAAAATGGGGCATATTAAATTGGCAACCCCTTGTTCTCATGTCTGGTTTTTACGCGGCGTTCCTTCAAGCATGGGAATGGTTTTAGATGTTTCAATGCAGCAGTTGGAGAAAGTGATTTATTTCGCTTCTTATATTATTACAAGTTGCAATGAAGATGCTAAGAAAAAAACCTTAGAAGAAATTGATAAAGAATATAAAAGCAAAGTTAGAGCCCTTTCTTCTATTAAGGTCCAAGCTAAAAAACCAAAGATTAAAAATAAAAAAAGAGAAAAAAAGATAAAATTAGACGAACTTAAAGCGGCTCGAGACAGAGCTTTAGAGGAAGTTTCAAATCTGAAACCTTTAAAAATTTTATCCGAGGTTGAATACCATCAACTTTCTTTAAAATATGGCGAAGTTTTTGAAGCTGGTACTGGAGCTGAAACCCTAAGAAAGATTTTTGAAAAAACCGACTTTAAAAAAGAAATGGATAATTTGAAAAATTCTTTGGACAAAGCTCAAAGCACTATTAAAAGAAAAATGTTGACTCGTTTAAGATTTTTTCAGGGATTAGAAAAAGCAAAAATAAGGCCGGAATGGATGTTTTTAACTGTCTTACCGGTGTTGCCTCCCGACCTTAGGCCAATGGTTCAATTAGATGGTGGCCGATATGCCTCCTCTGATTTAAATGACCTTTACAGAAGGGTTATTAATAGAAACAACAGGCTGACTTACCTTTTAGAAATAGGAGCTCCGGAAGTTATTGTGAGAAATGAAAAGAGAATGCTGCAAGAAGCGGTTGATGCTTTAATTGATAACGGTATGAGAAAGGGTACTATGACTATGGCTACTACTGGGGGCAAAAGATTACTCAAATCATTGGCCGACATGCTTAAAGGAAAACAGGGGAGATTTAGACAAAATCTTTTAGGAAAAAGAGTCGATTATTCTGGTAGGTCGGTAATTGTTGTGGGGCCGGAATTAAAATTTGACCAGGTAGGCATTCCTAAAATTATGGCTTTGGAACTTTTTAAACCTTTCGTAATTAAAAGGATTTTAGACAAAGAATTAGCTTACAACGTCAGAGGAGCATCAAGGCTAATTGATGAAGAAACTGACGAGGTTTGGGCAATTTTAGAAGAAGTAGTCAAAGATAAAGTTGTTTTATTAAATAGAGCTCCCACTCTACACAGATTAGGAATTCAAGCGTTTTATCCTGTTTTAATTGAAGGCGAATCAATACAAGTTCATCCGATGGTCTGTAAAGCTTTTAATGCTGATTTTGACGGCGATCAGATGGCTGTCCACTTGCCCCTGTCAGAAATGGCTCAAAAAGAAGCAAAGGAAATTATGCTCTCTACTTCAAATTATTTAAAGCCAGCAACCGGAGCCCCAATTCTTACTCTTTATCAAGATATTGGTTTAGGTTGTTATTATCTAACCAAAATAAAAGAGGGAGCAAGGGGCGAGGGAAAAATTTTCTCCAATGCCGAGGAAGCCTGTTTGGCTTATGAGTTTGGCGATATAGACTTAAAGGCGAAGATTAAAGTAAGAATGAAGAATAATTTAATTGAGACCAGCGTAGGACGAATTATGTTTAATGTTGCTTTACCCGAAAATTATCCCTTCCAGAACTCTCAAATAAAGGTAAAGGATTTAGAAACACTCAGCAGAAATATTATTGAAAATTATGAAACTTCTATAGTAAAAATTACTTTGGATAAAATAAAAGAATTGGGTTTTGAATATTCAACCTGGGCTGGAATTTCTTGGGGAATGGATGACTTGATAGTGCCCCCAGAGAAAAAACAGATTGTAGCCGAGGCGGAAAAAGAAATTGAAGAGATTGAAACACATTTTAAAAAGGGTCTTCTTTCCAGAGAAGAAAAAACTAACAAAGCCATAGAAATTTGGAGTAGAGTTAAAACAAAAATTGAGGAACTGGTTCCTCAAACTTTGCCCGAAGACGGTTCAGTTTTCCAAATCGTTGATTCCGGCTCTCGTGGTTCTTGGGGGCAGCCGGTTCAAATGACGGGAATGAAAGGTTTAGTAATTAATCCAGCAGGTCAAATTATCGAGTTACCGGTAAAGAGTTCTTTTAAAGAAGGGTTTGATGTCTTGGAGTATTTTATTTCTACTCACGGAGCCAGAAAGGGAACAGCCGATACCGCCTTAAGAACTTCAACCGCTGGTTATCTTACCAGAAGATTGGTTGATGTTGCTCATGAAGTAATTGTTACAGAAGAGGATTGCAAAGATGAGGAAGGAATAATTCTTTATAAGCATGAGGCCGATATTCTAGGTCAGAATTTTATTTACAAAATTTTAGGCAGAGTAAATTTAGATAATTTTCGCGGTATCTGTAAAAAAGGAGAAATTATTGATTGGGAAAAGGCTGAAAAAATAGTAGCTTCGGGTATAGGGAAGGTAAGAGTACATTCTCCTTTAACTTGCAAATCAGTGAGAGGGGTTTGCCGGAAATGTTATGGTTGGGATTTGGGGAACAATCAGTTAATAAAATTAGGAGAGGCAGTAGGCATTGTGGCTGCCCAAGCAATTGGAGAACCCGGTACCCAATTAACCATGAGAACTTTCCATACTGGTGGAGTAGCTGGTGGTGGCGATATAACCTTTGGCTTGCCTCGGGTTCAAGAAATTTTTGAAGCAAGGGTGCCAGGAGGTAAGGCTGAAATTTCTCCAGTGGATGGAAAAGTTCTGGAAATAACGCCAGAGCGGGTGATCAGAATAAAGCCCAAAGCTGTCTCTGTCCAACCTGCCGGGATGTTGCGAGAAAAGAAAAAAGCAAAGCGCAGTAAATTAGAAGTTATTGAATTTCAGGCACCGGTCAAATCAGCAATTTGGGTCAAACCAGGTGATGATCTGAAGCCTGGTCAACAGCTTTGGGAAGGCAGTTTGGATTTAAAAGAATTGTTTAAGTTAGCGGGCGTAGATGAAACTCAACGTTATATAATTAAAGAGATTCAAAAAATTTATGTTTCGCAAGGAGCGCTTATTCACGATAAACACATTGAAATTATTTGTCGCCAGATGTTTTCTCGAATGCGAATTAAAGACTCCGGAGACTCTCTGTTTAGAATCGGTGAAGTTGTTGAAAAATCAAGATTTTTAGAAGAAAATAGCCAACTCAAAAAAAATAAAAAAACACTTGTCAAAGGAACTCCCATTTTGCTTGGAATTTCTCGGGTAGCTCTAAGTACAGATAGTTTTTTATCGGCTGCCTCTTTTCAGGAGACTTCCCGGGTATTGATTAAAGCATCTTTGGAAGGAAGAGAAGATAGACTCAAGGGATTAAAAGAAAATGTAATTATTGGCAAATTAATTCCGGCAGGGACTGGTTATAGAAGAGCAGAAAATGCTATGATAAAGAAGAAGAGATGAAGAAGAAGAATCTCAAAAAACTTAAAAATAAGAAACCGAGTCGATTTTCTCTTCCCGAAGAAACAAAAAAGTTGATTTCGGGCGTGGTAATTTTTATAGTAGCTTTAATTGTCACTCTAAGTTTTTTTAATTTAGCCGGTGTAGCAGGTAAGACCATAATATCAGGTCTTATCTTTTTAATTGGTAAAGCGGCTTTTATTATTCCTCTGATTTTAGTTTTGGGAGGATTAGTTTTTTTTAATACCAGATATAAAAGATTTTTAGCCCCGTCAATTTTAGCAATTTTTATTCTAATCATAGGAGTAGCAGGCTTTTTGGAAACTTTAGCTTCGGAAGCAAAAAATGGAGGATGGGTGGGTTATCTTTTTAGCTGGCCGTTTACAAAACTTTTTGGTACTTTGGTTACTCAAATTATTTTTGGAGGGGTGATCTTAATTGGAGGATTAATTCTTTGGCATTTAATAAGAGGTCCCCGGGTTAAAGAAGAAAAGAAACCCTTTGTTCCAGCTGAAACTCCAGCCAGGGAGAGCTTAGTGAAAAGAATTTTTAGTCCGAAATTTAAAATTAAAGAAGTTGAACCAAAAATAAAAGAAACTCCAGTCAAAACAGAAGAACAGCCAGAGTTAGAACTGAAATCAAAAGAGATCCCGAAAACAGCTGCTGCTATTCAATATAAAAATCCCCCCCTGGAATTATTAGAAATAGATAAAGGAAAGCCTACGGCTGGTGATACGGT
This sequence comes from uncultured Candidatus Saccharibacteria bacterium, assembly GCA_964467045.1. Taxonomy (GTDB): domain Bacteria; phylum Patescibacteriota; class Minisyncoccia; order Minisyncoccales; family RBG-13-42-11; genus CAYXOH01. The sequence goes on from CAYXOH010000005.1 coordinate 17,125, forward strand.
AACTAACTCTGCCATTATTAAAAAGACCTTAGAAAACTTTTCTTTACCAGTAGAAATGTCGGAGATAAATATTGGGCCGACAGTTACGCAATATACTTTAAAGCCCGCCGAAGGCATTAAGCTTTCCAAAATTACCGGTCTTTCCAATAATCTTTCTTTAGCTTTAGCCAGTCATCCAATCAGGATTGAAGCTCCAATTCCTGGAAAGTCTTTAGTAGGAATTGAAGTTCCGAATAAAACAAGATGTTTAATAAGATTGAGAGATTTATTATCAAACCCGGCACTTCAAAGAGTATCCTCAAGCTTAACCTTTGTTTTAGGAAGAGATGTTTCTGGTAATCCTTGCTATGCTGATTTAGGGAAGATGCCGCACCTTTTAGTAGCGGGCTCTACGGGAACTGGTAAAACTATTTTTCTGAACAGCTTAATTTTAAGTCTGCTTTATCAAAATTCTCCGGAAATGCTGAAATTAATTCTTGTTGATCCTAAAAGAGTGGAATTTTCTTCTTATAGAGACTTGCCTCATCTTTTATCGCCGGTGATTTTTGATGCTCAAAAATCAATTAATGCTTTAAAATGGCTGGTGGCAGAAATGGAAAGAAGATTTGATATTTTGTCCGGGAATGGCTCACGTAATATTACCAGCTATAATGAGAAAGTTTTAAAAGAGGGAAATGAACCTTTACCCTACATTGTTTTAATTATTGATGAGTTAGCAGATCTGATGGCGGCCAAGGGCAGGGAGATGGAAGCAAGTATTGTCAGGTTAGCCCAAATGGCCAGAGCTGTAGGTATACATTTAGTAGTAGCTACTCAAAGGCCATCGGTTGAAGTAATTACGGGTTTAATTAAGGCAAATATTACTTCCCGTATTACCTTTCAAGTGGCTTCTCAGGTTGACTCAAGGACAGTTCTTGATGCAGCCGGTGCTGAGAAGCTTTTAGGTTTAGGAGATATGCTTTTTGTCTCGGCTGAAATTATTAAACCCAAAAGAATCCAGGGAGCTTACATTTCAGAAAAAGAAGTTAAAAAAGTAATAGATTGGATTAAATCAGAATTTCCAGCCGAAAAAACCGCAGAAGGAATATTAGAAAATCATTTAGCCCAAGACCTGAAGAATACTCTTGAAGGTGAGCATTCAGAGCCAGATAGGTTCGGTGGAGAAGAAGACCCGCTTTATGAAGAAGCAAAAAGAGTAGTCATTGAAGCAAAAAAAGCATCTGCCTCTTTGCTTCAGAGAAGACTAAGACTTGGTTATGCCAGGGCAGCCAGACTGTTAGATATACTTGAGGAACGAGGAATAGTCGGACCAGGCGAGGGAGCTAAGCCCAGAGAAATTTTAATTAAAATCGAACAAGAAGACGAAGAAGGTTGGAAAAAAGTATAAATAGAATGAAATGATTAAACCTTAATAACGATGATAAGTTTTTAGACATTTAATCATTAGTTATTGATTAGACATTTAGATTTAGTCATTAGTCATTTTCGTGGTAGGATAAAAATATGGCAAAGAAAAAAGAAGCTAAAATTGAACCCGGGGACTTACAGGAAGCAATAGAGGAAATTAAACAAAGGTTTGGAGAGGGAGCAATTATGAAATTAAGGGAAGCACAAGCAGTAGATGTTGATGCGGTTTCCACTGGTTCCCTTTCTCTTGATTTAGCCTTAGGAGTAGGCGGAGTGCCAAGAGGAAGAGTTATTGAGATTTTTGGGCCAGAATCCAGCGGCAAAAGCACTTTAGCGCTTCATATTTGTGCCGAAGCCCAAAAAAGAAATGGGGTGGCAGCTTTTATTGATGCCGAACATGCCTTAGATCCAGACTACGCAAAAAAAATTGGCGTGAATATAGATGACCTTTTAATTTCCCAGCCCGATTCAGGAGAACAAGCTCTCCAAATCGTTGAAACCTTAGTTAAGTCAGGTGAAGTAGATGTAATCGTTATAGATTCAGTTGCCGCCTTGGTACCCCGGGCCGAAATTGCTGGGGAAATGGGAGAATTCCAAATTGGTCTTCAGGCAAGATTAATGAGTCAGGCTTTAAGAAAATTATCAGGAATAATTTCTAAAACAAAAACAATAGTAATTTTCTTAAATCAAACCAGAATGAAAATCGGTCAGCTGTTTGGCAACCCGGAAACTACCTCCGGCGGCTTAGCTTTAAAATTTTATGCTTCAATAAGAATTGATTTAAGAAGGATAGCTCAGATAAAACAAAAAGAGGAAGTTACTGGTTCCCGGATTAAAGCAAAAATTGTCAAGAATAAAGTTGCTCCTCCTTTTAAGATTACGGAGTTTGATATTTTTTATAACGAAGGCATTTCTTATTTAGGAGATATTTTAAATGCTGGAATAAAATCAGACGTAATAAAAAAAGCCGGTTCGTGGCTTCAATTTGAAAATAGTAAATTAGGACAAGGTATGGAAGCAAGCAAAGCTTTTCTGAAAGAAAACCCCGAGATAGCAAAGAAAATTAAAGAAATATTACTTAGAGGTGGGGGAGAGCAGAGCTAAATACCTGGCCCTTTTAATTGCCCCGGCTAATTTTCTTTGATGACTGGAACAAACTCCAGTTCTTTTTTTTGGTTTGACTTTCCCGGAGCCAGAGATAAATTTCCGCAGAAGCTGCGTATTTTTAAAGTCAATAGCTTTAATATTACGTTGGCAAAAATAACACTCCATAAAATTCTTAGAAGGGGATGTCTTTTACATTGATTTCTTCTTCCTCAATAATTGGAATATTTTCTTGAGGACTTTTTTCTTTTTCTTTAGGGGGTGCTGCTTTAGCCGTTTCACGGGATACGTTTGTTGATTTCGGCCCTAACTGTAATCGTTCTCCTATGATTTCTGTTCGGAACCTTTGGTTACCGGCAGAATCCTGCCATTTTCTGGTTTGAAGTCGGCCTTCAATTAAAACCAAGGAGCCCTTATTTAAATATTGAGAAGCAATTTCAGCTAATCTTCCGAAGGTGACAATATTATGAAATTCTGTTTGCTGTTTTTTTTCACCCGAACTATTAGTAAAAAATCTATCGGTAGCCATTCCAAAAGAAGTCACCGATTGCCCGGAGGGAAGAGCCCGAGTTTCGGGGTCACGAGTTAAACGACCAATTAAAATAACTTTATTAAGATTCATAAAATCCTACTCATCACGAATTTATTCGAAGTACGAATATTCGTAATTAGCTTTAATTAGTAATTCGCAGGGCCTTCTTGGCCCAGGATTTCTTCTAATTTTTTTTCAATTTCTTTTAATTCGACCTTTCTCTCTGGAGCTTTTTTAGGAGCAAATTTCCTTAGAACAGCTTTAATTTCTTTTAGTTTAGGTTTAATTAAAATTAAATAGCGAAGAATTTGAGTCTCTGCTTTTATTTTTTTTTCAAGTTCAGCTAATTTTTCGGGATTGAGCTGAAAATCTAAAACTGCTAAATAGGCCTGAATTTGTTTTTTTACCGGATAGGACAATAATTTATTTACGGGGTTGACGTTTTCAATTAAAACTCCTCCTTCATTTTGAATAAAGGAGATAATTTTATCTTGAAAAGGTTTAACTTCTTCTTTTGATAATTCAGGAGATATTAAATATGCTAATTCGTAATCCTTCATATACCAAGCCCCGTTCTGCGGGGCGCAGGTGGAAATGAAACCTTAGTTTCATTGACCTTATATACCAAGCCCCGTTCTGCGGGGCGCAGGTGGAAATGAAACCTTAGTTTCATT
>CAYXOH010000005.1:20941-26521 GCA_964467045.1 uncultured Candidatus Saccharibacteria bacterium
ATATACCAAGCCCCGTTCTGCGGGGCGCAGGTGGAAATGAAACCTTAGTTTCATTGACCTTAAATTTTAAATTCTATTACATCGCCATCTTCTATTGCGTAATCCTTACCAACCGTTCTAATCCAGCCCAATTCTCTTGCTTTGTGCCAGCTTTCTGTTTCTGCTAATTTTTGCCAAGAAATTACTTCAGCTCGAATAAAATTTTTCTCAAAGTCAGTATGAACTACCCCGCCAGCATCGGGCGCTTTTAATCCTTTTTTTAGAGTCCAAGCTCGTGTTTCCTTGTTGCCAGCTACCGTATAGAAGGTAATTAAATCAAGAATATTGTAGCAAGCCAGTATTAATTGGTCAAGTTTAGATTCTATTTGTAATTCTTTTGCTTCCTTTTCCGAAAGTTCTGAGATTCCCTCCTCGTCTTTTAAATTCATTGCCAGATATTGAACATCTAAATTGAGTGCTTTATTCCCGTCGGTGTTTAAAACAAATCCAATAGGTTTTTGAGTTAAACACTGATATTCCTTAATTTCTGATTTTTCTTCTTCAGTTAAATCAAGATTAGAAATTAATTTACCCTGAGAAACCCAGTCCTTAATTTTATTAAGTAGTTTTAATTTTTTATCTTCTTGTTTTTCTTTAGCTGTGGCATTTTCCAGGGTTTCTAAATCTTTCATTAAAAGTTCAGTTTTAACTATCTCAATATCTCTTTGAGGATCAATAATACCAGCAACATGTTCAACGTTAGGGTCGTCAAAACCTCTGACTATTTCTACTATGGCATCGCAATTCCGGATATGAGCCAAAAACTGGTTACCCAAACCCTCACCTTTATGGGCATCTTTAACCAGACCAGCGATATCAACAAATTCAATTACAGTAGGAGTGATTTTTTCAGGCTTTATTACTTCAGCAATTTTCTCTAATCTTTCGTCAGGTACCTGAACAACGCCAACATTGGGATGAATGGTAGTAAAGGGGTAAGCTGCAATATCGACTGGGTTTTTGGTCAGGGCCTTAAATAAAGTTGATTTCCCGACATTGGGTAAACCAACAATTCCCACTGAAAAAGACATAAAATAAAAATTAAAACATCTTTTCTAATAAATAATCAACCAATATCTCTCCGCCCAACCCCTTGCCAACAGTATAATATTGAGCCTTAAGATCATTAATATTCGTTGAAATCCCTATTCCCGCCATTTCAACCATTTCTTTGTCATTTGGGCCGTCGCCGACGGCTAGAAGATTTTCTTTTTTTAGTTTGAGCAATCTCATGATTTTTTTAATTCCCGCTCCCTTTGACACGTCTTTTCTTTGGATATCCCACGCTTCTCCGGCCACCCACATTGCTTTGATCTGTTTTTTCTTATCCAGCTTTTTAATAATTGCCGGTATTTGTTCTATTTTATATGGGCAATTGGCAGTAAGAATAATCTGTTTGGGTTCGAATCCATTAATGGACAATTTACTGATTTCATTTCTCAACCTGGCTCTTAGAGTGAAGTATTCTGCGTTATAATTAAAAAGCTGTTTGAGCTCTCCGTTAATTAAGGCAATGTTTCCGTTTTCTGCCAATATAACGGTTTTATCGTCTATGATTTTACTATACATGCTCTGCAGCCAAATTAATCCTCTGCCAGAGGCCAGGCATATAATCATTTTATCTTTGAGCCTCTTTATTTTGCTGGCAAGTCGGTCGCTAATTTTATTCGCCCTAACAGATACTTCCAAATAATTTTTATCCTCTTTTTCAATAATTTTTGTTCCTCTTTCCACGGTGACGCCGTCTGAATCCAAAATCAGCATTTTTATTTTTTTTAATTTTTCCAAAGGAATTTCTTTGTTAAGCATAATATTTTTTAATTAATTTAGACCCATTTTTTCTTTGACTTCTTGCAAAGTTGAGGTAGCTATAATCTGAGCTCGTTTTCTTCCTTGGTTTAAGATTTCTTTAACATAGACTTCTCTGGCGAGAAGCTCTTTTCTTTTTCTTCGGAAGGGCTCTAAATAATTTATGAGGAGCTCAGCTAAAGATTTTTTAAAGTCTGAATAACCCTTGCCTTTAAATTTTTTCTCAAGCTCTGGAACCGATTTGCCGCTGAACAGAGAGTAAATGGTCAAAAGGTTGCTGATGCCGGGTTTTTGTTTTGGATTATATTTTATGATTTTACCAGTATCGGTTACTGCTTTCATAATTTTTTCTTTGATGATCTCAGGTTCATCAAAAAGACCAATGTAAGTTTCAGGACTGTCGGTTTTTGACATTTTTTTGGCAGGATTTTGTAGGTTCATTATTTTAGCTCCCGATTTGGACAATTTCACTTCTGGAATTTTGAAGACCTGACCGAATTTTTTATTGAATCTCCGGCCAATTGTTCTGGTTAATTCTACATGTTGTTTTTGGTCTTCACCTACGGGAACTAAATCAGTTTTATAGAGCAAGATGTCTGCGGCCATTAAGATTGGATAGTTTAGGAGGCCGGCATTGAGTTCTTTTTTAAATTTTTTTGCTTTTTCTTTATATTGGGTCATTCTAGTGAGGTCACCTATTGGTGTTACGGTGTTTAACAGCCAAGTCAGCTCAGTATGTTCCGGAACCTGGGATTGGACAAAAATTATTGAATTTTCTGGATCAACCCCAGCTGCCAAATAAACAATTACTTTTTCTAAAATTAATTCCTCCAGTTTTTTGGGATTATAGGGGACTGTTAAGGCGTGCAGGTCAACAATACAAAAAATACACTCATTTTCTTTTTGGAGTTCAATCCACTGGCGAATTGCACCCAGATAATTTCCAATATGGATGTCACCTGTTGGTTGTATTCCTGAAAAGATTCGCATATTTTTAGACTTCGAGCGTCAGCGAAGAAAATAATGAGCAAAGCTCATTCGACTTCGAGCGTCAGCGAAGAAAATAATGAGCAAACCTCATTCGACTTCGAGCGTCAGCGAAGAAAATAATGAGCAAAGCTCATTAGACTTCGATTACCACCGGCAATATCATTGGTCTTCTTTGAGTTTTGGTATAAAAGAATTGACCAATTTTGTTTCTAATTTCATCTTTAATATAAATCCAGTTGACTGCTCCCCCAGAACCGGCTGCTCTATTGACAATTTCAATTACTCTTTTTCTGGTTTCTTTTAATAAATCCTTTGATTCTCTTAAATAAACAAATCCTCTTGATATTATATCAGGAGAACCCCTGACTTTACCAGTTTGTTTATCCACTACCGCGACGATAACAAACATGCCGTCTTTAGCTAACATTTGTCTGTCTCTTAAAACAACTTCGCCTACGTCTCCAATGCCCAGACCATCCACCATTATATAGTTAGAAGGAACAATGTTTCTCTCAATAAAAATTCTGTTCGGGCTCAGATTAATAACCTGACCATTTTCAGCAATGATAATATTTTTTTCAGATAAGCCTGTTTCCTGGGCAATTTCTCCGTGATCCACCAGCATAGAATATTGGCCGTGGATAGGAAGAAAGAATTTCGGTTGCAAAATCTTTATCATTTTTGTTAATTCTTCCTTTTGAGCATGACCACCGGCATGGATATCCATCATTTTATAGTGAAAAACTCTGGCTCCTTGGCGTAAAATTCCATCTTTTAAAATTTGAACTGTTCTTTCATTTCCTGGAATTACTGACGAGGAAAGAATTACCGAATCTCCTCTTTTGACACGAAGAAGTTTATGCTCCTTTAAGGCGATTCTCATTAGAACCGCTGAGCCCTCTCCCTGAGCACCGGTGCAAAGAATAGTTATTTTTGAATTAGGATACTTCTCAACATCTTTTGTCTTAATAATTGTACCCTTTTTGGATTTGATATAACCTAAGGCTTTGCAAATCTCAACGTTTGTTCTCATTGAGTAACCCTCGACAGCTACTTTTCTGTTATATTTTTCAGAGAGAGAAATAATTTGCTGAATTCTGTTAATTAAGGAAGCAAAGGTGGCAGCAATAATCCTGCCATGGGAACGTCTGAATATTTCTTCTAAATTCTGCTCAATTGTTTTCTCGGAAAGGGAATGGTTTTCTTCTTCAGCTCCGGTTGAATCCGACATTAAAAGTAAAATTTTTCTTTTGCCCAATGATTCAAGTTTTTTAAAATCGGTTGGTAAGTCATTTACTGGCTGAGAATCAAATTTAAAATCAGAGGTATGAATAATATTACCAACCGGTGTTTCAATAAAAAGTCCTAAATTATCTGGAATGTTATGATTTTGCCGAAAAAATTCAATTTTAAAGGGACCCAGTTTAATTTTTGAGCCATCTTTTACTTCGGTTATTTTTAATCTCGGCTGATTAGGAAAATCTTCTTGTCGTCTTAAAATGATACCGCGGGTTAGAGGGGAGGCAAAAAATTCTAAATTAGGTTGCCAGATTTTTTCAATCAAATAGGGGATGGCGCCAATGTGGTCGTAGTGACCGTGGGTAAAGACCGCTCCCAGGATATTCTTTTGTTTTCCTTTAAGGTAACTGATATTGGGAACGATGTAATCAATGCCCGGCATATCTTCCTCTGGCATTCTAAAACCCATATCGCAAATCAAAATTTTCCCCTGATATTCCAGAAGCATCATATTGCGGCCAACTTCCCCCAAGCCGCCCAGGGGAATGATTTTGAGATTCCCCGCACCAGAAACCTTTTTTCGGTACGGGGCGAGTTGTTGTTTTTTCATGGTGCGGACGGTGGGATTTGAACCCACAAGCCATTTCTGGCATAGCATCCTGAATGCTACGTGTCTTCCAATTTCACCACGTCCGCCTATTTTAAGAATTTTTTAAGTTCTTTGCCGAATTGAGGATGTTTTAGAGAAAGATAAAAGTTTGATTTCAAATAAGCAAGTTTATTTCCGCATTCCAGCCATTTTCCTTCAAATTCATAGCCATAAACCCCTTGGCCGTCTTCAATTGCTTTCCCTAAAACTTCATCAGTTATTAATTCTTTATTTTTATTTAAAGAATTTTTTTTGAGCGATTCAAAAATTTCAGGCGTAAAAATGTATTTTCCGACAATAGCTAAGTTAGAAGGAGAATCTTCAATTCGTGCTGGTTTTTCAACTATTTTCTTAATTCGATATGTGTGCTTAGCTACTTTTTTTCCTCCGACCATTCCGTAAAATTGAAAACTTTCTTTCGGAATTTTATAAAGCGCCATTATTGGCCTTTTGTATTTTTCAAATACTTTAATTAATTGTAAAAGACAAGGGATTTTTGATTCTACTACATCATCCGCCCACAAAACAGCAAAAGGTTCTTTTCCTATTAAACTTTGCGCTTGTAAGATAGCATGACCATCACCTAAAGGTTTTTTTTGAAAAACATAAGAAAAAGAGATGTTCTTGGTAATTTTTTCCAAGCTTTTAAGTTCGTCCAGAAGATGTTTTTTCTTTCTCATTTTCAAAAGTTCTTCCAGTTCCGGTGTTTTCTTTAGATATTTTTTGAAGTACTTCGGAATTTCTTTTTTATCAGGTCGGTTAACAAAAATAATTTCTTTGATGCCTGAAGATTGAGCTTCTTCAATAATATATTGGATAACTGGTTTATCCACTAAAGGCCAAAGCTCTTTTGG
>CAYXOH010000006.1:0-6615 GCA_964467045.1 uncultured Candidatus Saccharibacteria bacterium
GAACTAAAAGGTCCCTTTCCATAGAAGACGTTTATATTGCTTTAATATATCAGAAATAAAAAATTCGGTCAAAATAAAAAAATAGGAGGCTTCTCAATTTGGAAGTCTCCTTTGGAGATTTGTCTCCTACCAGAAGAGCTTGTCTGGTACAGTATCTTCGTCTTTTTGGGAAGACGGTTCTTTATTGGCAATACAAACTATGCATAAGCGATCTCTTTTGGGTTTAAAAGCATGGCTGTATCCAGCAGGAACATAACAGCTATCCCCCACATTCAACGTTACTTCTTCAAACCCTAGCCTCCCGGCTTTCTTAAATCTGAGAATGACAGCTTCGAGTGGATCTCCTTTCTCTTTCTTGGAAATCTTGCCCAAAATTACAAAGAATTCATACTTTTTGGGATGATAATGGCCTTCAGTCGGTTTTCTTGAACCTGGGGGGAAAGTGATTAGACAGATATCTTTTGTTTGGGACATTACTCCTTTCTCGAAAACCGTACCATCTATTATCCCCCTACCATTTGTGTCATTATAGGGAGTTCCTCGATAAATTTTTACTTCCTCCATCATTTCCTCCTTCTTTATTCAGTTGTAGATATATTATACACCAACTTATAAAAAAATCAATAGGGACAACACCCACATTCAACTTCTAAATCCGGATCTGCCTTAAACGCCTCGCACTCCTCCCCGCCATACGGCCAATAAAAATCACACTTTTCATTATCAGCAAAATAGTAATTGTTTATTTGGGGTATCTTGTCCGTCCCATCAATCCTTAAACCTACCTGGTTATTTTCAAAACTTGAATTTTCAACAGTAGATGTTGAATTATACAAATGAAGGCCTGACTCCGAACCGTAACTAGCCGTTAACCCATCTATTCCAATTTTGCTTTCCATGACTGAAACTTCTCCCTTTTCTATCCAATAAGGATTCCAGACTCCCCCGTAACTCACGATTACGTTCTTTAAAATTGATTTTTCGGTTGGAGCCCTAAAAGTTAACCCTCCCCAACTTCCAGCTCCGGGCATAGTGGAGCTACCATTATTATTCGTATCTCCACCATAATCGTCAGATAAAGAAGTGAAAACAATAGGACTCGCTCCAGTACCTTCAGCCAACATTCTTCCTTCAATGGTAATATAAGAAGCTGATCCAAATTTAACTATTACCCCCGGATCTATGTTCAGCGTTACCCCTTCATTAATCTGAATAAAGCCGCCAAATCCATTTTTAATCACATAAGGAATATCATTTTTAAACAAATTAAAGTTTGGAGAATTTTGATATATATGGCCATGGAGTAATATGCCGTTAATAGTATTATTACTTTTCTCTGCTTTGTTGTTTTTTAAAATTGGGTTGGCATTAGATACTTTTATCGGAATTTCATTTTCTTCAAAATTATTTCCTTCAATAACAGGCGCAAGTGGATCTTCATTTGTAATTGTATTTACCAAAATACCATTTAAGTTTCCCCTAAACAACGAATTTTTAATTGTTGGATGGCCTCTTTGAATATAAACAGCATAGCTTGAAAGGTTATTACTTAAGAATTCTGAATTGTAAATCGTGGATGAACTATTCTGAGTAGGATTAATAGAGACATCAGCAACGAATTTTATCCCAATTGTGCCAAAATTTTCTAAGGTTGAATTTTCAAATTCAATTATTGAATTTTCTACTTCTATCGCCGGCAAATCTGCCGATCCTATAGTAAGATTGAGAGAACAGTAATTTAGCTCTGATTTTTCTTGCGAAGAATTAAAGTAAATCCCTCTCCATCTGCCACTTTCCCAATTAGTAAAGGTAACAAGTTTATTCTCTTCTCCCTCTGCTTTTAGAATTCCATTTACTACCAACCCAGCATCGCTGTCAAACTTCAAAATTACATTTGGTTTAATACTTAAAGTTTTATTTTGAGGAATAGTCAAGGTACTCAAAACAATATAAGGATTTCCAAGATAAGTTAAAGTAATTTCATTAAATTGATTAAAATCTAAATTAGCATTTGAGATTTCTGTTTCTGATTTGGAAACACTATTTTCTGCTCCTGGAGTGCCATTAATTAGATTATTATCAAAATCCCTGCCGTTTCGAGTAATCAAATTATTATTTGCCCAATTAGTAGAAGTGGCTCCAGTGGTTGCAGAATCAATTCTCTCCATTGAAATATAATTTGGGCTGGCCTTACCAGCTGGCCATTTTTCATCCTCACGACATGTAGTTTGATCAATTAATTGGTCAAGCTGATTATAAAGTGACAGAGTTTCGCAAGAATCATTACTCATTCTTTTTTGTCCTCCATAAACAAAATCGGCAATGATATTGTTAATTGCTTTTTCGTCTCTCTCTAAAAGATAAAAATCTGAAATAGTAGTTGTTGCTGCAGTTGAAGTAGAAATTGTAATAAAAACTTCATCACCTTTTTTTATTTTCCACCCAGCCAAGTCTATCGAAGCAGTATTGTTATTATAAAGTTCAATCCACTCATCCCAACTCGAGGTTGCTGTCCCCATCCAACCAATTTCGTTGATAACCACAGTTAAGGGGGGTCCGCTCTCTTCTTCTTCTTCTTCCTCCTCCTCCTCCCCCGGCTCTGGTTCTGGCTCTGGTATAAAAGTTTGATTTTGAGCTCTTGGAGTTGGAATTTGAATCTCAAAATCGTTTTGATTATTATTGGTATCAATATAATTTTGGGTGCTAGTAGACCATTTTCTCCCTAAAGTTTGATTTTCTTCAGGATTATCAGGGAAAGAAGAATTTTCAACAAAAGGATCAGTACTGCTCCCCCAGGCTACAGCATCAATCATATTCTTATCCTTATCAAATAGAGCAACGCTGTTATTTCCAGCCAAGGTCTGACTACTGATAGCATCAGCTGAAATTTGAGTAGAAGAGGCATAATCCAAATTTAACCAAAGGAAATAATCCTGGGCTGGCATAGTACTATTTTCTGGAAAAACTCGGATTGAATATTCGTTTCCGCTAGAAGTTTTCTTTTTTAGTTGTAAGCCGGAAATATCTATACTACTGGTAGCTGGGTTGTATAACTCAACAAAGTCGTGATTAGCGGAAGTCGCTGTTCTAATTTGAACTTCGGTAATTAGAATTTCGTATAGATAAGCTGGAAATTCTTCAGAAGGTGTTTCTTCTGCCGGCTCTTCTGATTCTTGAGGGGATGTATATCCGCTTCCTCCACCCGAACTAATAATATAATATCCACTACTATTTTCTGCTCGCGGCGTTCCCCCGATATTACTACTAGTCTGCCATTCTAAATTACTTTTTCTTTCCATTGTTCTTTTGAAAGAATTATCTCCACCTGGCCAATCGGGCAAGGCCTCTACTTTATCTTGAAGCTGACAATTTTCATCAAAAAGATAAAGCGTTTCATTGCTATTATTAAGAACACCGCTATAAACAAGGTCAGCTGATATTCCGGGTACTGATTCATCGTCAGTTCTTTCCAAAAGCAAAAATTCTCCTCGTGGTGAAAATCTCACGATCGTGAGATTTACACCACGACCAAAAATTATCTTAATTTGATTATCTTTATCTAAAATTTGCCACTCAGTTAAATCAAGTTCCTGGCCAGATATATTTCTTAGCTCAATCCATTCATCATTAGCTGAATTCTCTGTTCCCATCCAAGCAATTTCATTAAAAATAACTTTATTTCTAATTGGTTCTCCCTCTTTTTCACAAAGAATCACTTCTTCTTTCTCTCCACTATCTTTTATTTTTTCATTTTCTTCTGTTTCTTCTTCCATCTCTTCTTCTGTTTCTTCTTTTATTTTTTCCTTTTCTTCTTCAATTTCAGTTTCGTCTTCAACCCCCAAAACCTCCTCCTCTGTTTGTTGAGATTTAATCTCCGCAAGCTTAGCTATTCTTTGATTTATTATCTCCAGTTGCTCAGTAATGTCATCAATTATCTCTTGCATTTCTTCTAAACTCATTTCTTGGACCCCTAATGGTTGGGGTTGACTCTCTGCTCCCTCTGATTCTTCTGATTTTTGAGGTTGATACGTCTCGAATTTCTCTGAAGAAGTATCTAAAATTTCCTCTTCTAATATTTCTTTTACTGTTAAAAGTTCTGTCTTTTCTCCAATTAAAGATTGTATCTCGTCTTCTGATGTTTCAACTAACGCTGCGGGAGAAAAAAGATTACTGAAAAATGAATTTATTTTATTCCAAAGATCAGTTGGGGCCGATGATTCGCCAGTGGCTTTTGTAACAATTATTTGTGCTTCTTTAATTTTATTTTCAATGGGCTTTAAAAAATATTTCTCCCAAGTGCTAATGGGTCTGATGCCCAAATCCGGTACTTCGGATGGAAAAGAAATCTCTATTAAAGGAGTACTAATCCATTTATAATCTTCTACAGCACCGCGAATATTAACCATAAAAGGAGGGAGATCATCAGTAAGTTCAGTATATAACCCTGTTAGATGCCCGATAGAACCTTTATTTATGGGCGGCTCTAAAGGATATGGAGAATAAAACCTAATTGAGACTTCTCCTTTTTCGCCACCCAAGGGAGAATAAATTACAATGTATTGCAAAATAACTCTCTTTTCCTCTTTCTTCCGAGAAATATATTTAAATTCTATTGCACCAGGAGTCACTTTAAGCTCCTTTGCAAATAAAGCTTCCATTCCATAACTAACCGCCCTCTTAACGCTTTCTTTTTCAAACTCCTCTAAAATGCTTATTCCTTGAGTAGTAAATAATTTACTAATATCCATAGCGGCTTTTATTATTCCTTTTGTAATTTCTATCGGAGCGTCTATTAAAAGATGGTTCAGGGCTTGAACTCTTACGGCTTGCCTCATAACCATTGGTACTGCCATCTCTTCTGCAGTGGAATAAGCAGAAGCTGCTAATCTTTCCCATTCAGAATAGAAAATATGAATTAATGAACCCATTAATTGTTCAACTTTACCAGGAGGTAGCTCGAGGTATTTACTTATTTCTTCTATAGTAATATCTTCAAAATCTTCTCCTGAACTAAATCCTGGAAAACATAAAAACCCTGTTATTAAAATTAGCAGTAAAATATTAAAAAATCGCCTATATTTTGGAAAGATTTTCATTAAAAACTTAAAATCAATATTTAGTTGTGATTCTATTTTGTCAAAGAACTACACACCTCTCTCAAGCCGAGGTTCGCTTTGATAAAAAGAAAGAGCTAATTTATTTCGTTAGAAAATTTTCTAATCGGGTTTTATTGAAAATGTTTCTAAAAAACTTTCGAATTTTTGATTACAACTTTCTTTCTCCTCTGAGGCCCAAAAGAAATTAATCCAATATACTTTATCATTTCTAGGAAGGTAAAAACCCATACCTGGGCCAGTGGCACGAGTATCAAATAAATTTTTTAAAGCTTGGTAATTATTTACTGTTATCTCTTCAAATTCTTCAGACTCTGATCCCCATATAGAATGGGTATATTTTATTTCCATTTTTATTTCATTAAAATTGAGTTTTTCGTATATTAATTGAACATGAATTAAACATCCTTTCTCTAACGGAAGGATTTTCGCCCCTTCTTGTAATTCTTTTTCAGTATTGGGAGAATAAAAAACTACTGCTCCTTCTTCCAATCCCTCCTCAATTCCCATCTTCTTCACTTCCCATCCTTCTGGTGCCTTTATAGTTAATCCTGCTTTTTTATTCTCTACAAATATTCCCTCTGTGGTTTCTTTAATCACATAATCGTCCGGACTGCCCTTTATTTCTCTGTTTTGCCACCAATAAAAAAATCCTCCGGCTCCGAGGACTAAAACAATAATAACAATTGGAATTAAAATCTTTTTAGACATATTTTCCTATCATACAAACTACACCAATCAACCACAAGCATAAAACTGTGGAAAACTCCTTCGTGGTAAAAATCTCACGATCGTGAGATTTTCACCACGACCAAAATAGAACAAAATTTAGATTAATTTAAAAATCTTTTTTAAATGTAGTTCATTATCTACAGTTTCTAAAATACCAAACCGGACATATTTTCTAAGATTAAAAAATTCAATAATAAATTCTATTTCATCCTCGCATTTGTAAGGAAAAATAAAAACGCTTTTTTGCAACTCATAAAATCCTAAGTTTTTCAGTTTCTGCCTTAAAGTATCTCTCCCATTCCTTAACTTCTCTGGAATATCAAATATGACAATTCTCCATTTACCATCCCATTTTTCTTTTTTAATTTTCATGTCTTGAAAATGATACGTCAAAGCTCTCACCTTTCCTTTGTTGGTTAAAATTAAAGTGTAGCTTTTATCAGGATTTTCTTTTATCTCTATCGCTTTTGATCGATAAAGTTCCCTTATCGCCTGTTTTAGTTTCTTTCTGTCCAACTTTTTCCATTCTCGAGAAAGCGTCTTTAAAATTTTGAATTGGCGCTGAGGTGTATAAGAATAACCAAAAGCTACTCCGGCCGATAAAAGTAATAATATTTTTTTATTTACCGAGGACATTATTATATTATACAAGAAATACCCCGTGGTGAAAATCTCACGATCGTGATATTTTCACCACGGGGGCTTTTTGCTCTTATTCCTGTAAAAGTTCTATAAAAAAGGAGGGGGCATCATCGTGGATGGTGTCCCC
>CAYXOH010000006.1:6715-22861 GCA_964467045.1 uncultured Candidatus Saccharibacteria bacterium
TCGATTCTATGATGCTACTCACAATATAGATGCAGTAGGCAATCACAAAGGCTATAATGACGATAATATGGAATTGAATATTCAACCCCTTTCCTTTAATCTTGTATGACAAGGTACTTACCCCCTTTCTATAGCTTCTATGCCATCGTGCACTCCATCAGCCAACTCTACCTCTTCTCTTCCAGGAAATGCAGAAGACATAATAAGGATTAGAACTGCTCTCAAGAACTTTTTCACTGTTATTACCTCCTTTGTTAAACAACAATTTATTTTCTTAAAATATACCATATTTAATAAAAAAAATCAAGCTTTTTGGCTTAATGAACTCTATCACTTCAAAATTATTTAAAGACCTATAAATTCTTTTATTTTTGAAACAGGAATAGTAATAACTTTTCCTTCAGAATCAATGGTGTTTATACCCAAAGCCTCTCCGGCAATATTGAATAAAGGACTGCCAGCCAAGAGATAATTTTCAAAAATATTGGTTTCAATAGAATCGGCACTCAAACTCCTCACAATTCCCTCATTAACAACCGTTTGAGGATTATCTTTGACATCAAAAGTTAGACCAACTAAAAAGACTCTTTCTCCCAGTTTTAATTTTTCCAAATCAGCAAAGCTGACGGTAGATAAATTATTATCAGCCAATTTTATCAAAGCTAAATTTGTCTTTGAATCTCTTTTTAAAATTTGAAAAGAAAGTTTTTTATTGTCAATCAAAAACTGAAAATCAGAACCCTGAGGAACTAACTCAGCTAAAGTAACCATTAAACCGTCGGAAGTGACAACTAAACCTGAACCTTCTAAAATTTTTCCGAAAGCTGATTCTGTTCTTACTCCTACTACAGATTTTTCCACTTTTTCAATGGCTTCGGTGATGGCTGTATTCTCCTGGACAGTAATTTCTTTGACTTCGGTCAGATAAACCGGGTTTTGCTCCAACCGGTACTGATAAAAAAGCGGCCTTTCTACAAAATAAGGCCAGAAGATTTGATCGGCGAAAATACCACCTACCGCCCCGACAATGAACAGGGCAATGATTTTTAAAACATTTTTACCCATAGACTATTACTTAACCAAAACTTTCTCTCTTTGTTTATTTTGAGAACTTTTTACCAAATCTTTTGGAGTACGGAAAATAATCTGCTCCCCTTCTAAATCAACAACCACCTTTTCTCCTTCAAAAATCTTGCCAGTAACAATCTTGACGGCTAAAGGGTCTAAAACCATTTTTTGAATCACTCTTTTTAAAGGTCGGGCTCCCAGATTTGGATCAAAACCTCTTTCAGCCAAAAGTCCTTTAACTTTTTCATTGACCTTAATCTCAATTCTCTTATTTTTAAGCCGGCTGGCTACTTTTTCCAACTCTAATTCAACTATCTGTTTAATTTCTGGTTTCTGTAAGTAATTAAAGATAATAATCTCATCAATCCGGTTTAAGAATTCAGGCCTAAATTCTTCTTTCAATGCTTCCATTACCTTTTCTTTTAAGTTCTTTTTCTCTCCTTCTTCTTCCCCGATAAAACCAAGGGTGCCCATTCTGGCAATATGTTCTGAACCAATATTGGAAGTCATTATCAAAATAGTATTCTTAAAGGAAGCGACTCTGCCTTTAGCGTCGGTCAGCCTGCCGTCTTCCATGATTTGCAGAAGAATATTGAAGACGTCGGGATGAGCCTTTTCAACTTCATCCAGTAAAACCACGCTGTATGGCCTTCGTCTAATTTTGTCGGTTAACTGACCCCCCTCTTCATAACCAACATAGCCGGGGGGCGAACCTATCATTTTAGAAACCGTGTGCTTTTCCATATACTCTGACATATCCAATCTAACCAGAGCATTTTCATCATTAAAAAGAAATTCAGCTAAAGCTTTAGCAGTTTCGGTTTTTCCAACGCCGGTGGGACCCAAAAATATAAAGGAACCCATTGGCCGGTTTTCTTCTGAAATTCCTGCCCTGGCTCTTCGGATAGCATTGGAAATTGCTGAAATTGCTTCTTTTTGACCCACTACTCTTCTTGAAATACTCTCTTCCATCTTCTCTAATTTCTTAGCTTCTTCTTCTAAAAGACGGGTTACGGGAATGCCTGTCCAGCGAGAAACCACTTTAGCTAAATCTTCCTCAACAATCTCTTCTTTCAAAATTGGATGATCTTTTTGAAATCTGGCTAATTTTCTTTCAGCTGTTTTTAATTCTTTTAAAAGATCAGGGATCTGGCTGTATTTTATTTTCGCCACTTTTTCCAAATTGGCAGCTGACTGCTCTTTTTCTAATTCAAAGCGGGCTTTATCTATTTCTTTTTTCAGATTTTTAATTTTATTAATTGTCTCTCTTTCAGACTTCCATTTAGCTTCAATGGCTTTGGCTTTTTCTTTTAAATCGGCCAGCTGCCTGGAAATTACGGTTTTTTTTCTGGCATCTTTTTTCATTCCCTGTTTCTCAACTTCCAATCTCTGAATTTCTCTTTTTAAGCTTTCCAATTCCATTGGCTCAGATTCAATTTCCAATCTTAAAGAACTCATTGCCTCATCCATCAAGTCAACTGCTTTATCTGGTAAAAATCTGTCGGTGATGTAACGAGCAGCAAGTTCGGCGGCCGCTACCAAAGCTGAATCTTTTATTTTTACTCCATGATGGAGTTCGTATTTCTCTTTTATTCCCCTAAGAATAGCTACTGTATCTTCAATTGAGGGTTCTGAAACATAGATTGGCTGGAATCTTCGCTCCAAGGCCGGGTCTCTTTCAATATACTTTTGATATTCTTTTAAAGTAGTGGCTCCAATCGCCTTTAATTCTCCTCTCTGCAAAGCGGGTTTTAATAAATTAGAAGCATCAATAGCGCCTTCGGCAGCTCCAGCTCCAACCAAAGTATGTAATTCATCAATGAACAAAAGATATCTGCCGCCGGCCCGGTTCAGTTCTTTTAAAAGTGCCTTGACCCTGTCTTCAAACTCCCCTCGGTATTTGGTACCAGCAACCAGAGCTCCTAAGTCCAGGCCGATTATTTCTTTTTCTTTTAAAGATTCGGGTACCTGGCCAGAAACTATTTTTTGAGCTAAACCCTCAACAATAGCAGTTTTTCCTACTCCGGCTTCACCAATTAAAACCGGATTATTCTTGGTTCTCCTTGATAATACCTGCATTAATCTCCGGATTTCATTGTCTCTGCCAATGACCGGATCTAATTTCCCCTGCCGAGCCATTTGCGTTAAGTTTCTGGCATATCTTTCAACAACCTGATATTTTGTTTCAGGAGCAGGGTCGGTAATTCTCTGACCACCCCTGATTTGAGCCAGAGTTTTGAGAGCAGTTTCATAATCTAACTTGCCTATTTCTAAAGAAGAAACTCCCCCTCCCGGCTGTAAGAAGGTTGCCTTATCTAAAATTTCTTTAGCTTTGGTTTCTGTATCTAATAAAGCTAAAAATAAATGCTCCACTGAAATATATTCATCTCCCATTTTTACCGATTCCTGACGGGCTTTTTCCAAAACTCTGGCCATATCCTGAGTTAAGTAAAGCTGACCGAAGCTTTTGGGAGTAGCGATAGTGGGAATTCTCTCTATGGCTGTTTTGGTCTTTTTTATTAAGCCTTCAATATCAGTGCCTAATCTTTGGAGTAAATTCAAAACTAACCCTTCTTCCTGTGAAAGAAGAGAAGACAAAAGATGAAGGGCATCAATTTGCTGCTGTCCTTTTTCCTGGGCAATATTTTGGGCAGAAAGAATGGCTTCCTGCGCTTTGTGGGTAAAATTACCGTTCATGTATATCTCATTTTAAATACAAATAAAATAAAAATCAAGTTCTTACGACTTGACTTGTTGGGAATATAAAAAATTAGATAAGCTATTCACTTTTCTCGCCTAAAGTGACGGGGATGAGTTTTTCTTCTCCGTTCCTCAAAATCTTCAGGGTTATTTTATTACCAGGATTATACTTCTGGATGATATCAGCTAAAGTGTTTTCAGTAGTGATTTTTTCACCATGAAATTCTAAAATGATGTCGTTTTCTTTTAACCCCGCCTTGTCAGCAGCTGAACCTGGTTCAACAGCAGATTCGCCCTGGCTCCCTTTAATAATCCAGGCTCCGTAATTTACCAGTAAATTCTTCTCTTCTTGAATCTGGTCTGAAACAACCACATATCTTATTCCCAGGAAAGGATAAACAATCTTACCTAATTTTCCAACCTGTTCTATGTCTTTTTTAACCTTATTAATAGGTATGGCAAAACCAATGCTTTGAGCTTCTTGAACCATGGCTGTATTTATCCCGATTACTTGACCAACTAAATTTAAAAGAGGACCTCCCGAGTTTCCTCTATTGATGGCAGCATCGGTCTGGATAACATCTTCAATTGTTTCCATAAATCCCCCGCCTTCAGCAGTAATTGTTCTCCCCAGGCCTGAAACCACCCCAACTGAAATTGAATTCCTGAATTCTCCTAAAACATTGCCAATGGCAACTACTGTCTGGCCGATTTGAAGCTCATCTGAATCACCGAGTGTCACTGTCGGAAAGGATTCTAAAATGGAATTGCCGTTTTTATCAACCGTGTTGCCCTGCTCAATTTTAAGCACTGCCAAATCCTGAAACGGATCTCTGGCTAAAACTTCCGCCGGATAATCATTTCCATCAGTAGTAAAAATTGTATATTCTGCTGCCTCATCTAAAACTACATGTTTATTAGTGATGACCATTCCATCCTCTGAAACAATAAAACCGGAACCGCCGCCAATCTCCTGTTTCCCTGTTCCTTCCTGGCGATATTCGGGAATTTGATATTCAAGGGGGTAACCGAAAAATTGCTCAAACCCTTCAAAGGGATTATAAAAATACTGCTCTATTATTGGAACATCCTTGGTAACAACAATACTAACTACGGCTGGTGAAGCTGTTTTGACCGCCCGAATAATCTTTTCTTCCTGGCTGGTCTGGGGAATATATTCTTTCTCAATAATTTTCGTTTCTCCCGGTAATTCAATATTTAATTCGGACAAATAACCCTTAATCTCTGAATAAAGGTAATTACTCGTAATGAAACCGGCCAAAAAACCAAAACCCGAAGAAAGAAAAATTATCAAAATTACAAACCAAAAAATTCTGTTTTTCAACAGTTTGGGAGTTTTCAGTTTTTTCCACTCAGGCGCCTCCAATTTTGGCAAATCATAAAGGTTCATAATCTATTTATTTTACCTTTTTTTCTGATTTTTTGAATAGTGGCCGAATTTATAATCTAAAATGTCTGATTTGACCGGACCCAGAAGAATTAAATGGATATCTGCCAAAATATATTTTAGCAATGTTCTGATTAACCCCTCTTTTTCAAATCTTCTTGTCGAAGTGTAAAATTTAATAGAGGTGAGATGACCGAATTTCCCTACTTTAGCTATTCTTCTAACGTAATCAAAATCCTCCAAAATTATTACCCTCTCATTGAACCCTCCTATTTTTTCATGAAGATATTTTTTTACCAAGATACATTCGGTAATATGAGGAAGAAAATGTTGGGTAAGGTTATAGTAAAAATTACAGAGTTTGGCTGCGATTTTGTAGATTTTTTTCTTGCTAATAAATTCCAAGTCGGTAGAAGCAATGTCAAGATTTTTATCTTTAAATTTTTTGAGCAAATTCCTCAAAAAACCCCGGGGTAAAATCAAATCTGCATCTAAAAATAACAATAAATCTCCCCGGGCTAATTTTGCTCCTTCGTTTCTCCCCTTGCCCGGCAATCCACCTTTTGTAATTTTACAACCATAACTTTGAGCAATCTCTATAGTTTTATCTGTTGATCCTGCATCAGCTATAATTATTTCAAAATTAATCTTAAAATCCTGATTTTCGGGCAAAGAGGATAAATCCTCTTTTTCACCCTTCGCTGCGGCTCGGCTAATCGATTCAAGCAATAAGGGCAGATAATCTTCTTCATTCAAAGTTGGGATAATAATGGATAACATATTAAAATAGTTTTTTTGCTTCTTGCCAAATTTCGGGCTGGTCTTGTTTTACTTTCATCCAGTACCACCATTCAGCGCCCCATAAATAAAATTCTCTTAAGCCGGTTTTTTCAGCAAATTCTATGTTTTTTTGAAACTGCTCCAAATTCATAGTTTTTTTCTGTTCTTCTAATGGAGAGTCATAGAGAAGTTTGGGGCCCCAAGGTTCAGCCTGCAACTCAATACAGATTACTTCTTTATTAAAGAATGTTTTAATAATTTGAGCTTTTCTATTATAAAAAACCGGAGGGAAAGGATATGTAAAATACTTACCAATTTGTCTAACCCAAACTTTTTCATACATCGTCGTACCAACAACGTCTCCACATTGGGCAGCCTGAATCCAAAAGGAACCCTCTCCGCTATCCGATATGACAACGGGTCTTTTTTGATCATCCAGAGATTTAACTAAGGCTATTTCTTTTTTTAGGAATTCTTTATCTACCCAGGGACACTCACCAAAAGGGAAAAAGGGCTCATTCTCTACCTGCCAAAGAGCAAGGGCAGAAGAATCTTTATATCTTAAAACAATTTTCTCAATTAGTTTTAAAATTCTATCCTGCTGTTCTTCTTGGCTCAAAGACCGGGCCCATGCCGGTATATGACATTCCGGCCAACGGGGAGCTTTCATACCAATTACCAAAAGCAAATTTACTTCTTTATCCTCAGCTGTTTTAATTTGCCAATCCAAATCTTCAAAAGAATACTCCCCTTCTTCTTTTTCAATGAGATCCCAGTAGGAAGCCAGTTTAATATTTTTTACCCCTAAATCATTGATCAAAGCAGTATAATTTTCCTGCCAGTCCAATCCTAACCCTGCAGCATGTTTGTGAGAGAAATTGACGCCCCAGGTTATTTCTTCAGCCGGAGGAACTGAACCAATGAAAAAATATCCGATTAAAACTAAAATAACGATTAGAACAAATAACATAATTTTTTTAAATATTTTTCTCATTATTTTAAAGTTAAAAGGGCTAATCCTCCACCAATTAATAAAACAGCGATGGTTTTTTGAAGGAGAACTTTTTTAGAAACTTCTTCTTTCAGAATCTGAGGAAACTTCCAGGAAATCAAAACGGCTAAAATTAAAAGGAAAATATATTTAGTTCCTTCCAGGGCATTGATAAAAGGAAGAAAGCCTAAGGGAACCAAAGCAATTGCCCAATTTTGCAAAATAAAGGCCCCGCCTCCCAATCCCTGATTAACAATAAAGATGCTGCCGGTTCTTCTTTGAAAGGTAAATTTCTTTTCAAAGATTTCTCTTTTAACTTCCTTAGTCAAAAGAAAAAGGAGGGCGATAATAAATCCACCAATTCTCATCCAGATAAAACCTGACCAAAAGGGCTGAGCTAAGTAAATGCACTTAGTCAGAACAAAAGCCAGAGCAAAGAAAAAAGCTGTCAGGGCGGAAATTTTAAAGGATTCAGAAGTAATAAATCTTTCTCTTTTGTATGTAATAAAGACACTGCCGCTTAACAATAATATAAAAGCTATAACTTCGGTAAGAGAAAGAATTTGCTTGCCGCCAAAAAAAAGAAAGATTAAAGCAAAAGTAAACAAAGGTAAAAGCCCGCCAATAGCAGGCACTACTCTTGAGATTTCAAAATGCTCTAAACCATTATAAAGCCCGAAGAGAGCAACGATGTAAATTGCTCCCGCCAAAAGTGCCAAGCCAAGCTGACCGACTTCGGGAACAGAAAATTCGACAAAGGGAATTAATATTATTGCTGCGATTCCTAAAACTCCCACATAGAAAGAATAAATTTTAGGACTGGGCGGTCCGGCTAAAAGATATTTGTCTCCTAAAGCAACAACGGCAAAAAGAAAATAAGCAGAGATAATGACTATTAACCACAACATTTTTTAATAATTTCTTTAATTTTTATGGTACCGAATTTTTCGCCCTCAATGAATCCCTGCAGAGCGGCTTCAGCAAACCAACCCGAATCCAACAAGTCAAACAGCCACTGGTGGGTATAATTTGGATTTTTTTGAATCATTCCAGAACCCAATTCTAAAAGCCATTCTCGATTAAACTCTTCCTGGGAACCGATAACCGGAGCAATAATCACTGGTAATCCCAAGGCGGTAAAAAAGGAAAGCTCTGAAGGTTTAGTCCACAAAATATCAGTGGTTTTCAAAGCTTGATTGAATTTTTGGAAATAATCATTAATATCTTTTTCAAAAATAATTTCTGCATATTTGTCTCTTAGTAATCCCATTTTTTTCAGATTTTGCTCAAAATATTCTTTGACTTTTTTCTTAACACCAGCGACTAAAATGACCTTAATCGCTTTCTTTTTGATCTTTTCTCTCAAACTCCTGACAATCTTGATCCCCAGTTCCTTCTGGGCTCCGGCTCCTCCGACAGTAAACATAAGCGTCAAGGGATGGTTTGGTTTTTTAGGTAATTCTCCTATATATTTTTTGACCAAAGGGAAATACCTCTGGTAGCAAATGCCTTTTGGGTCAAGATTTAAATACCGGTAACCTAAATTCTCTTTTAAAATTTCTAAGCTTTCTATTGGTAAAGGATAACCGGTTAAAAAAATGTTTTCTGGCTTTACCCCGTAAAGCTTTAACCTTTCAACAACCCTGACAGTGGGAGCAAAATATTTAATTTTGCTTTTTTTAGGATTAATTGGGGCCCAAGTCCTGGCAATATCAGCATCACAAACAATGCAAAAAATATCGCCGGGATATTTAAAATATTCTGCCATAAAGGCAGCGGTAAAAAAAGTAGAAATAATCGGCAGATTAGCTTTGAGCTTTGAGTTCTGAGCCCTGAGTTTTTTAATAAGGTCTTTTCCCCAATCCTTTTGGACTAAAGAAAGAGTCTGTTTTAAGAGAAAATTTGGCTCTGACAAATCTCTTTTGGGGTAAAAATGAAGGATTTTTTGAAATTGGTTGAAAACAAAGAAAATAAAATTGCCCAATAAGGGAATTCTTTTAAATTTAGAAATGAATTCATAAAATCTCCTGCTCCCCTTCCAAATCCTTTTATCTTTTTCTGGGATTCCGGGATATTCATTAGCATCTATAACCTTGCTTTCAGGAGCCAAGTTTCTCAAAGGAAAAGCGGTTCTTTGGTGCCCGTAACCCATATTGACTGAGATGATCCAACTTCTTGTTGCCATTTTTCTATTCTACCAGAAATTTAATAGTTCAGAAATTGTAATTTTTGTCTTTTATTCAGCTGCCAGGTTATCAGAATCAAAAGTAAATAAGAAACAATAAGCCAAATCCAGGAAATTTCCAGAAAATAAGCTGAGAAGGAAAGATTAGAAAACCAGCCAACGACTTTTGTCAGATAAATCAAGGGAAAACTAACCGGCAAGGATAAAAACCAACCTAAGGGCTGAAAGATCAACCCCGCTATAGCAAAAATAAAACCAAAAACCATAATAGAGGGCAACAAAGGCAAAAGTAAGATATTGGTGGCTGGCGCAACCAGGGAAAAATAACCGAAATTGTAAATTAGAATCGGCAGGGTAAAAATTTGAGCAGAAAAAGTCAGGGTAACAATATTTTTAAATTGAGAAGGATGGGCAATATTTCTAAACCACTTTTGAAAAAATGGTAAAAAATAAATAATCCCAACCATAGCTAAAAAAGATAACTGAAAACCGACGTCTAATTTTAAAAGTAAGGGATTGAAAGCTAACATTAAAGCAGCAGCGAAAAACATAGCCCGTAAAGATTGACTTAATCTGCCTAAGTGCTGACCCAGCAGAAAAAGGCCACCCATCACCCCCGCCCTAATGGCTGATGGCTGAAGGCCAGTTATAACAATAAAGAGAAGAATTAAAATTATTGAGAAATAAAATGCCTGGCGCCTCCAAAGGCCGATGCCAATTAAAAGACTCATCAAAACAGAGCTTAATATTGCAACATGCATACCAGAAACAGCAGTCAGATGTCTAACTCCAGCATAATTTAACTTTTCTTTCCATTCCTGAGAAATCTGTTTTTTATCTCCTAAAATTAAAGCTCCTAAAATTGAACTCTGAGGCGGCGATAAATTTTGGTCAATAACCTCTCTTAGTTTATTTTTTAAATTTAAAACTTGTGTATAGAAAAAATTTCCCTGGTTTCTCTCAATCAACTCAATTTCCGGGTAATAGATTACCGAATAAATTCCATCTTTGACTAAATAATCTTTATAATTAAAATCTTCAAAAACTGGAGGAGTTTTTAATTTTCCTTTAATTTCTAATCTATCCCCGTATTGATATTCGGGATATTTGTTAGTAGTAATTAAAACTTTTCCCTCTAAATCTTCTACTTTAACTTCTAACATTGTCTTTGTTTCTCTGACGTCTGCTTCTTGAGAAATCCTGCCAATCAGAGTAATATCTTCTTCTTTATCGTTATATTGCCTTAAATCATTATTCGTAATTCTTAATTCAGCTTCCTGATGCCGCCAAATCCCGACTATGAAAATTAAAAGACAAAGTCCGGCTATAACTATTTTTTTGAATTTCCAGAGAACCGCAACTAAGAAAATTGCTAAGATTAAAAGGGCTAAAATTGAAATTTGAGATATTCGAAAAAATGAGTTTAAAAAAATGCCTCCGATAAACGAGAGGCAAAAATAGAAAAAAATTCGTGAATTAGTCATCTATTAAAAGCCGGTGGCAATCACCGTCACTTTTATTTCTCCCTTTTTTAATCTTTCGTCTTGAATTGCACCAAAAATTATTTTAGCTTCGGGGTTAACCTCTTGGGTAATAACTGAAGCTATCTTATCAACCTCAGCCAGATTAATATCTTTTCCTCCGGAAACATTAAATAAAACTCCCTTGGCTCCCCGACAGGAACTATCTAATAAGGGAGAATTAATTGCTGACAAGGCAGCTTTCTCTGCTCGTCCCTCTCCTTGAGCCCTGCCTATGCCAAAAATAGCCGTACCGGCATTAGCCATAATTGATTTAATATCAGCAAAATCAACATTAATAATCCCGGAAAGTGATATCAAATCAGAAATCCCCTGAACGGCTTGACGCAAAATATCGTCACACATCCAAAAAGCACTCAATAAAGAAACATTGGGATTCAGAGTGGTCAGAAGTTTATCATTAGAAATAGTAATTAAGGTGTCAACTTTTTCTTTTAGTCTTTTAATACCATTCTCAGCAATCTTGGCTCGAACTTTGCCCTCAAAAGAAAAAGGTTTAGTAACCACAGCCAGGGTAAGAGCACCTGTTCCTTTGGCGATTTCAGCTACCACCGGGCCCGCTCCGGTGCCAGTGCCCCCACCTGCTCCATAAGTAATAAAAACCATATCTGAACCCTTTAAAAGATCGGTAATTTCTTGACGATTTTCTAAAGCTGATTTTCTGCCAATTTCAGGATTCATCCCCGTACCCAAACCCTGGGTAGCTTTCCCGCCAATTCTTATTTTTAAATCTGCTTTAGCTCTGGCTAAATCTTGGGCATCGGTATTCACGGCAATCAGCTCTACTCCTTTTATCTTACATTTGGCCATTCTGGAAACTGCATTACATCCCGATCCTCCTACTCCGACTACTTCGATTTTGGTTAAATGCTTCATGGTATAAAAATACGAAAGAAGTTTTTTATTTTACTCCCCCAGCCACTTTTTAAAGCAAGGGTGTTCCTCTGTTGCCAACCTTTTTCTCCTTCTAGGTTAATTGTACTTAAGATCAGACCGGAAACAGTAGATAAGCTCGGATCTTCGTCCAAACCTGTAAAATGAGAAGGTTTGCCAATCCGACAAGGTAATTTTAGCTCTTTTTTAGCTAATTCTACTATACCGGGTAATTTTGCCCCGCCACCAGTCAGAACTATACCAGCTGGCAGCGGCCCCGGTTTGGAAATCTTTTTTAATTCTTTTTTAACTTCGCCAAAAATTTCTGAAACTCTGGCTTCAATAATTTTAGCTAACATTTTTTGAGAAAAAACCAAAGGACTTTCTCCTTCTATTTCAATTTTTTGTTTTTTGTCATTACCTTTAAAAAGACAACAACCGTATTCAATTTTTATTATTTCTGCGGTATCAATATCTGTTTTAAGACCAACAGCAATATCATTGGTAATGTTGGCCGAACCAATAGGAAAAATCGCCAAATGAGCCAGATCGCCTTCTTCAAATATCGCCAACTCTGAAGTACCAGCCCCAATATCTAAAAGAGCCACACCTAATTCTTTTTGTCTTTGAGAAAGAACAGCTGTAGCTGAAGCCAGAGGGGAAGGGATAATGTCTAAAATTTGCAGATCAGAATCTAAAACGGTTTGGGTTAAATTTTTCTTGTAGGGAGAAAAACCAGCCAAGACTAAAACTTCTGCTTCTAACCTCACGCCCTGCATACCTACTGCTTCTTTTATTCCCCCTTCGCCATCAACAATAAATTCTTTAGGAACTGTATCTAAAATTTCTTTATTGGAGGGTAAAGAAAAAGCTTGAGCTGCCTGGATAACTCTTTCTACGTCTTCTTCAGAGATTTTTTGGTCTGCCCGGGATACAGCTACCGTTCCCCGGGAATTAGTACAAAATAAATGACTGCCGCCAATATTTATCAAAACTGAGTCAATTTTTTGTCCAGTTTCTGTTCTAACTTTGTTAAGAAGAATCTGAATAATCCTCGACGCTTTTTCACAATCAATCACCACTCCCTTTCTAACACCAAAAGAAGGCTCCTCTGCCTGAGCGATAACTTCCAGACCTTCTTCTCCATTTTTTAGGGAAGCAACCAATATTTTTATATTTCCTGTTCCTATATCTAATCCGGTTATGATAGATTGTCTGGCCATAAATTTTTA
Source organism: uncultured Candidatus Saccharibacteria bacterium (assembly GCA_964467045.1). Classification (GTDB taxonomy): domain Bacteria; phylum Patescibacteriota; class Minisyncoccia; order Minisyncoccales; family RBG-13-42-11; genus CAYXOH01. The sequence continues at coordinate 19,494 of CAYXOH010000006.1, forward strand.
ATTCCGTGAGTTAAAACTCGAGTCAATTCTTTATTAAAAGTCAAGGAAAATTTTTTAGCGTTTTTCTTAACTTTCGAAGGGCAAATAACTACTTCGCCAAAATCATCGTACGGAAAGGTTAAAACATCTGTCGCTTGGTTCTTTCTTCTATATTTATTGTTTAATTCTTTTATCCTTGTTTCTCCGACTAAAGCAATAGAAATATCTTTTTTCTTTTTCTTTAAAATATTTTTAGCAATTTTTTCTAAAAACTTTTTGTTAATCCTTGTTCTGGTTAAATTATTGACCGCTATCATATTTCGAGTAACTCCTTGACAATTTTAGAAACTTGGCTGCCATCCGCTCTGCCTTTCACCTTTGGCATTAATTCTGCCATTACTTTTCCCATATCTTTTATCTCCTTAGCGCCAACTTTTTTAATCATCTCTTTGGCGATTTTTTTAATTTCCTCTTCCGAAATTTGCTCGGGTAAATACTTTTGAAGAATTTCTAACTCCCCCTTCTCTTTATCTACTAAATCCTGACGTTTTCCCTTTTCAAATTCGGAGATTGATTCTTTGTGTTTTTTCACCTCGGAAGAAATAACTTCAAGCGCTTCTTCGTCTGTCAGCTGGCTTTCTTTATCAAGATTATCCTCCGAAATATCTGGTTTTTCTTTGCTTAATTTAAATCTTTTTTCTTTTTCTTTATTCAAAACATTAGTCAAAATTTGCCTGATTGTTAAAACTTCTCTTTCTTTTTTTCCCTTAATAGCTTCCCCGAGCTCCTGCTGTAATTTTTCTTTTAATGACATAAATTAATATTTTTCTATTTTACCTAATTTTTCTAATTTTTTGTATTCTTGTTTTAGTTTTTCTCTTCTTAAAGCCGCTTTCTTTTTCATCTGGTGACTTTTAGAACGCTGATAAAAACGACTTTTCCTGGCTTTAAGCAAAATCCCGCTTTTTTGGACTCTTTTTGTAAAGCGGCGAATTAAGTTTTGGGCTGTTTCCCGTTCTTGTTTTTTTACTTCTAATGTCATATGTCTTAGGCAAAGGGCAATTTCTCTCCCCCTAAGAGATGCAAATGAAGATGCTCAACCGTTTGACCAGCATCTGCCCCAGTATTAAAAACTAATCGATAACCAGTATCTTGTACTTCTTTATCTTTGGCTATTTTTTTTGCCAAGAGAACCATCTCCCCGATTAATTCTTTATCTTGATAATCTAAATTATTAATTGAAGGAATGTGTTTTTTGGGAATAATTAGTAAATGCAACCGAGCGACTGGTTTAGTATCTTTAATGACAATAAATTTTATATCTTCATAGATTATTTCGGATGGCAATTCCCTATTGATGATTTTACAAAAAATACATTCGGCCATAATTATTTTTTAAGCCGTCGCTTCATTTCTTTCACTATTTTTCCTAATTTCACTATTTCTTGTTTTCCGGTTTTCATATCCCTTATTATGACCACACCCTCCAAAGATTCCTTTTGCCCTAAGAGTAAAGTATATTTTACCCCTAATTTATCTGCTGTTTTAAGCTGAGCCTTCAGAGAATCGCGGCCGAGGGCTTCGGCCACCAGAATCTTAGCTTTTCTAAAATCCTCCAAAAGTTTCAGTCCTTTTCTCTTGGCTAAATTACCTAACTGAGCTAAAAAAACGGGATAAACTTCTTTTTCTTTTGCTTCTCCGCTTTTAACTTTTAGTAAGTTAACTATTCTTTCCACTCCCAAGGCTGCACCAACAGCCGGAATATCTTCTCCGCCTAAAAGCTTAACCAGATTATTATATCTTCCTCCCGCCACTAAAGCAATTTTAGAAGAAACTCCTTCTGCTTCTGTTTTCTCTTTTTCTATACTAAATATCTCAAAAACTGTTTTAGTATAATAATCTAACCCTCTCACTAAATAGGGGTTTAAATGATAAGGAAGATCAATTTCATCCAGAAACTCCAAAACAGATTTAAAATGACGATGACATTCCTCGCATAGATGGTCGATTATCTGAGGAGCTTGACTAACTACTCTCTGGCATTTATCTTCTTTGCAATCTAAAACTCTTAAAGGATTTTCTCTTAATCTTCGGCGGCAATCACTGCAAAGCGCCGATTCTCTTGACTTAAGATAATTGGTTAAGAGTTTTTTATAATACGGACGGCATTGATTATCTCCAATACTATTTATTTCAACAAGTAAATTCTTTATTTTAAGTTCTTTTAAAATAGTATAGAAAATTTGAATAATCTGAGCATCAATCACCGGATTCCCCTCGCCAATAACTTCTAAGTTAAATTGATTAAATTGACGATAACGACCGGCTTGGGGATGTTCATATCTAAATACCGGACCCAGCGAATATAATTTAACTGGCTGGGGTAAATTTTGCATACCGTGTTCGATGTAAGCCCTTATCACTCCGGGAGTAAATTCCGGCCTGAGAGTTAAATAGTCTCCTCCTTTAGTTCGGAGGGTAAACATTTGCTTCTGAACTATATCCGTGGTCATCCCTATTCCTTTTGAAAAAAGTTCTGTCGATTCTAAAATAGGCGTAGCTATTTCTTGGAATCTATAAAAATCAGCAATATTTTTACAAATATTATATATTTTCTGAAAATATCTTTGGTTTCCAGACAAAACATCATGCATTCCAGCGGGTCTTTGAAATTTTGATTTTTTACCCATAAATTTAGTAATTGTTAGGATATTCCGGTGATTCAATCTTAGCCAAAACAGTAAAAGGCCAAGCTCTCAAAAAAACTTGACCAATAATGTAATCTTCGGGAAGCAAACCCCACCTTCTGGAGTCCAAAGAGGCAGCTCTATTATCACCCAAAACAAAATATTCCCCTTCTCCCAACATCACCCGAACATCACCGGGCGTATAAACCGAAGAGTTAAGATATTCTGCTTCTTCTAAAATCTGCTCCCCTAATTGATTATAAATTATTACTTTTCCCTCTTTAACCTCTACGGTTTCTCCCGGCAAACCGATAATTCTTTTAATATAACGTTGGGAAACATCATTGGGATATTTGAAAACTATCACCTCTCCTCTTTGAGGGTCTCTAAATTGATAAGAAATCTCATCAATAATCAAATAATCGCCGTTTCCGAATGTAGGCTCCATTGACTGTCCCTTAACAAAAAACGGCTGAAATAAAAAATAACGAATAGGGACAACTATTATTAGGGCAATAATGACTATTTTTAGGATTTCCCAAACAAAAGAAAAGAATTTCTTCGCCATGCTACCATTATACTACTTTTTATTTAAAAATCAAGCTATACTAAAATAATGATTTTAATCGTGGGTCTCGGTAATCCGGGAAAAAAATACCAACAAACAAGACATAATATCGGCTTCCGAGTAGTCGATGAACT
>CAYXOH010000007.1:0-12279 GCA_964467045.1 uncultured Candidatus Saccharibacteria bacterium
CAGATAAAGCGGAGGAAGTTCAATATTGACAATATTTTAAAAAAGTGCTTCAATATATAAAATAGCATTTATTAGATTTATGAAAATGACTTACCAAAAAATTTGTTCTGATTTTCTCCAACTTTTACCGGGGAAACAGAAGACCATATTGGCTCGACGATATGGTTTGGGAAATAATAAGAGGGAGACTTTAGAATCTATCGGAAAAGATTACGGCATTACCAGAGAGAGGGTTCGGCAAGTTGAATTTGATGGGTTTTTGAAATTAAAACCGAAAACTCCAAAATATCAAGGAGTTTTTACATATTTTGGGAAATATCTTGAAAGTAACGGGGGATTAAAAAGAGAAGATTTTTTATTGGAACAATTGGGGGGCAAGAAAGAAAAAAATCAAGTTTATTTTTTATTAAATTTAGGTCAAAGATTTGAAAGGTATGGTGAAACCGAAGAACTCTACCCCTTGTGGACTGTTGATAAAAAAGCTCCTCTCAAAGCTCAAAAAGTTATTAATTTTGTCTTTAATAACCTGCAAAAAACGGGGAAACCCTTACTCTTGAAAAATTTAAAATACAATTCCCTTAGTTTAAAACCCTTAAACTCCTATTTGGAAATTTCTAAAAAAATCCAAAAAAATGAAGAAGGTCTTTTTGGTTTAAAAAATTGGCCGGAAATTAATCCGAAGGGAGTAAAAAACAAGGCTTACTTAATATTTAAAAAAGAGCAGAAACCCCTTCATTTTACAGAAGTAGCAAATTTGCTTGATTTAACATCAGTTCAAACGGTTCATAATGAGTTAATTAAAGACCCTCGATTTACTTTAGTGGGTCGAGGAATTTATGCTTTGGCTGAATGGGGATACGCGCCGGGTTACGTGAAAGATGTAATCGTTAAAATTTTGAAAGAATCTAAAAAGTCCTTAACTAAAGAAGAAATCTTAGACGAAGTTTTAAAACAGAGATTGGTAAAAGAAAACACTATTTTATTGAATTTAAGTAATAAAAATTATTTTCAAAGAGACCCTCAAGGACATTATATAATCAAGGAAACTTAATATTATGCTGGAGGTTTCTTTTCATTCTATTATAACTACCGCATGGCAAATAATAAAAAACTGGTGGTGGCTTCCTTTACCTTTTCTTCTATGGAAGCCTTTTGTTTATCAATATCTTTTTTGGAGAAATGACAGTTGGCTGAAGCGGCAAAAGAAAATTATTCTTGAGATAAAAATACCCAGGGAAATACTGAAACCAATAAGAGCAATGGAAACGGTGATATCCTCAATACATGGAGCTGTCTATCACCCGGCCGATTGGTGGGAAAAATGGATTGATGGTCAGTTCCAGCTTTCAGTTAACCTTGAGATTGCTTCTGTTGATGGAAAAACCCGTTTCTTTATTAGGGTGGGCAGTCCCTACCGGGAGGCGGTAGAATCAGCTCTTTATTCACAATTTCCCGATATTGAAATTATTGAAGTTGATGAATATATAAAATACGTACCTCAGAGTATTCCTAATAAAGAATGGGATCTTTGGGCGACAGATTACCACTTAGCAAAAGATGACCATTACCCCATTAAAACCTATCCCGAATTTGAAACAGAACATGAGGCTAAAGAGGAAAAAAGAGTTGATCCCGTAGCTTCACTTCTGGAAGCAATGGCAAAGGTAAAACCAGGAGAGCAATTCTGGATTCAGATTTCCGTTGTCCCAATTGCCGTTGACAGTACAACTACCCCAAACGCCATAGCTTGGATGGCAAAGGGAGAAGAACTAAGAGACAAATTAGCCAGAAGAACAGAAAAAACTACCGTACAGAAGCCAATCATTCAAGAAGTGGCAGAAATTTTAATTACTGGAAAGCAGGAAGAACCAAAAGAGGAAGAAAGAGAAATCATTCCTCCGGAAATGAAGCTTACCCCTGGGGAGAGGGAAGTTATTATGGCTTTGGAAAAAAAGCTTTCCAAACCTTTATTCTTGAGTAATATACGCTTTATTTATCTTGGCAAGAGAGATGTTTGGTTCAAGCCAAATTTTAGGTTGGGCTTTTCCTTTTTTAATTCATATATGACCCTCAACTGCAATGGTCTACTTCCTTACGGACCAACCCTGACCAAAATTCACAAATCCTGGTTTTTGCCTCTAAATTCTATTCGATTAAGGAGGCATTATTTAAGATGTAGGAAAATATTTAGAAATTATATAAGAAGACTCACTTCTTATTTTCCTTTAAATCCCCGCGAAACAAGTTTTGTTTTGAATACAGAGGAAGTTTCATCTTTATTTCATTTTCCAACCGAAGTAGCAGCTCCCGCTCCTGGTGCTCCTCGATTGGAAGCAAAGAAAAAGGGGGAGCCTTCAGGGCTGCCGGTTGAATAAAGATTTTAATAATCAAAGAATAAAATATTATTTGGGTTTATGGATGAAAACTTGGTGAGTAATAACATTAATTTTTTTGCTGAGACCACCTTTCGGAACCAAAGAAGAAAATTTGGAATCAAAACCGACGATAGACGTCGGCATGTGTATTTAATTGGGAAAACTGGTATGGGAAAGACTGTAATGCTGAAGAATATGGCTATCCAGGACATCCAAAATGGGCTGGGGGTTGGCTTTGTTGATGCTCACGGTGAAGCTGCAGAAGAATTATTAGACTTTGTTCCCCCAAGCCGTGTTAACGATGTTATTTATTTTAATCCAGCTGATTTAAATTATCCTATTGCTTTCAATATAATGGAGAAAATTGACTTAGAACACCGGCACTTAGTAGCTTCTGGATTAATGGGGGTTTTTAAAAAGATTTGGCCCGATGTTTGGTCAGCCCGTATGGAATATATTTTGAATAACTGTATTTTAGCACTCTTGGAATATCCCGGTTCTACTTTGCTAGGAGTTAACAGAATGTTAGCTGATCTGGACTACCGAAAAAAGGTAGTGGATAAAATTACCGATCCGGTTGTGAAATCTTTTTGGGCTCAGGAGTTTGCCAGATATACTCAAAGATACGAGGTTGAAGCGACAGCCGCCATTCAAAATAAAGTTGGTCAGTTTATTTCCGCTCCCTTAATTAGAAATATTATTGGACAGGTTCAGTCAAAAATTGATATGAGAAAGGTGATGGATGAAGGAAAGATTTTAATTTTGAATTTATCTAAAGGAAGAATCGGCGAAGACAACTCAACGCTTTTAGGGGCCCTTTTAATTACAAAACTGCAACTAGCAGCCATGTCCCGGGTAGATATTCCCGAGGAAAAAAGGCAGGATTTTTTCCTTTATGTAGATGAATTTCAAAACTTTGCTACCGAGTCCTTTATTAATGTTCTTTCTGAAGCGAGAAAATATAGGCTATCTTTAATTTTGGGTCACCAATATATTACCCAGATGGAAGAAGAAGTCAGAGACGCAGTTTTTGGCAATGTAGGCACTTTGGTTTCTTTCCGGGTTGGAGCCGAAGACGCTGAATTTTTAGAAAAGGAATTTAGTCCAGAATTTACTGTTCAAGACTTCGTCAATTTAAAAAAATATAGTATTTATTTAAAATTAATGATTGACGGATTGGCTGGTAGGCCCTTTTCAGCTGAAACCCTGCCGCCCTTCAGCCGGCTAGCAGAATCAAATAAAGAAAAAATTATTAAAGTCTCCAGAGAAAGATATGGTACTCTCAGAAAAATTATTGAAGATAAAATTTCCAAATGGTTAGGTGTTTTAAAGCCATTGGCTGAAGAGTTCCAGCAACCAAATCAGTCTGTTTTATACGATGCCAAATGTTCCCTTTGCGGAAAGTGGACCAAAGTGATATTTCCTCCCAGTCCTTCCCGGCCAGTATATTGCAAGCCTTGCCTAAAGAAAGTTAAACAAGAAAAAGCTGCTCCTTTTATAAAGGGAGTTCCAAAAGCAAAGGATGAGAGAACTGCACCAACCCAAGAAGAAAAAATTCCAGCCGTTCCTTTAGAAAAAGCTATAAAAGAAGAACCAATTACCTTTTCTGTTCAGAAGAAAAGAGAAGAGAGGCCAAGGGAAAGAAAGAAGGTTAATTTAGATGAACTTAAAAAAATTTTAGGAGAATCTCTTAAAAAAATAAAAAATGAACCCGAGAAAGATGAGGAGTCTACCTGATTTTAATTTAAGTAGTCAAAGAGTATTGGTCAGGTGTGATTTTAATGTTCCCCTTAGCGAACAAAGGGAAACAGCCAAGAGGACTTCGTCCTCTTTTTTATCCTCACCGCCTCCGGCCAGGCAGATTTTGGATGACTTCAGAATAAAAAAAAGTATTCCCACCCTTCAATATCTCATTGGCAAAGGAGCCAAGTTGGTTTTGATGAGTCATTTAGGAAGACCGGCGGGAAAAGTAGTTGAAGAATTAAGTCTAGCTCCAATTCAGAATAAGTTAATGGAATATTTAGACCTGTCTATAGTTAAGGCTCCAGATTGTCTGGGTTTAGAAATTGAAAAATGGACCAAGAGTATGCGAGAGGGAGAGATTTTACTTTTAGAAAATCTAAGATTTCACAAAGGAGAAGAAGAAAATGATAAAAAATTTGCCAAAGAACTGGCTAAAATGGGGGATATTTATATAAATGATGCTTTTGGTGCAAGCCACAGAGAAAGTGCTTCAATAGTCGGCGTACCAAGATATCTGCCATCTGGCATCGGCTTTTTGCTGGAAAAAGAAATTAAGGTTTTAACCAATTTAATTAAAAATCCCCAAAAACCATTAGTAGCCATAATGGGCGGGAAAAAAGTAAAAACAAGGGTTAAATTGATTAATAAAATCTCAGAAATTGGAGATTGGGTATTAATTGGCAATCTTTTAAAAAAAGAGATTGAGGAAAAAAATATTCAATTAAAATATCCTGAAAAGATTATCAAGCCGGTTGACGATATTGAAGGGAAAGATATAGGTCCTCAAACAATAGATTTGTTCAAAGAAAAAATCAAGCTGGCAAAAAGCATCATCTGGAATGGTCCTTTGGGAATAACTGAGGAAGAGAAATTTTCCAATGGTTCCAACGCTATTGCTCAAGCCATAATTCAAAGTAAAGCTTTTTCAGTAGTGGGTGGGGGAGAAACAGTAGAATTTATCAGCAAGATTAAATTGACAGATAAATTTAATCATGTTTCTACTGGTGGCGGAGCGATGATTGATTTTTTGGCTGATGAAAAATTAGCCGGCCTAGAGGTCTTAAAATAAAATAATATGGTTGAAATTAAAAACTTACGTAAGGCAGCAGAGAGAATTTTAAAAGCAGTCAATAAACAGGAAAGAATAATTCTTTACGGAGATGCTGATTTAGACGGGGTAACCTCAGTCATTATTTTAAAGGATACTATTAAGAATTTAGGCGGGAAGATTACCGCTGTTTATTTTCCCAATAGAGAAGTTGAAGGATACGGAATAAGCGAGCAGGGTTTAAATCTTTTTAAAAAAGAAGCTCCAGCCCTATTTATTGCTGTAGATTGCGGAATAGGAAATTTTAAGGAAATAAAATTAGCTAAGGAATTAGGATTTGAAATAATCATCATTGACCATCACCAAGTCTTAGACGAACTTCCAGATGCCGATATTATAGTTGACCCGAAACAGAAAGAAGATAAATACCCCTTTAAAGGATTAGCTGCAGTTGGTATTGTGTTTAAACTTTCAGAAATTCTTTTGGAAAACAAAATGACGGAAATCTTAAGGAAGAATTTTTTAGAATTGGTGGCTATAGCAACCATTGCTGATATGATGCCCAGGGAGGAAGAGAATAATTTTTTTATTAAAGAAGGATTACGTTCCCTGGAAAAATCTTTCAGGCCGGGGATAAAAACCTTTTTTGAGACAGCTATAATAAAAAATTATTCTGATATCTGGCATAAGGTTTCAAAAATAAATTCGATTTTAAATATTAGAGATGTAGAAAATCAATTACCGGCCAGTTTCAGATTGCTGACTGCTGCTTCTATTGAAGAAACAAAAGAACTTGTTGAAAAACTACTGATCAAAGCCGAAATTAGGAAAGAAAAAATTAAAGAAATTACTAATGAGGTGGAAAAAAGAATATCCGGGAGAGATGAGTCAATTGTCTTTGAAGGGGGAGATGATTTTGAATTAACCCTGATTAGTTCTGTAGCTTCAATTATTTGCCAAAGGTATCAAAAACCAACTTTTCTGTTTAAAAAATTAGAGCAAGAAAGTCAGGGGACAGTAAGAACTCCCCCCGAAGTAGATAGCGTTGAATTAATGAAAAAATGCTCAGAATATCTTCTGACTTATGGTGGACATTCTCAGGCCTCTGGGTTTAGAATAAAAAATGATAAATTGGATCAGTTCAAGAACTGTCTTACTAACCGAGTTTTTGCGGAGCAAAAACGAAGGTGAAGATGAAGGCAAACTCCAAAAAGAGGTAAACTTCATCGACTAATATATGCGCAAAATAACTATTTATACAGACGGAGGTTCTCGGGGAAATCCGGGACCAGCAGCCATCGGGATAGTTTTTTGTAATGAAAAAAATCAATCTTTTAAGAAATACGCAGAGTATTTGGGAGAAAATTTAACCAATAACGAAGCCGAATATCAGGCAGCCATCTCTGCTTTAAAAAAATTTAAAGCACTCTTTGGAAAAAAAATCGCTAAAAGTTCTGAAATTGAAATCAAGACAGATTCCGAACTCTTAACAAAGCAAATAAAAGGGGAATATAAAATTTTAGAACCTAAAATTCAGCTCTTATTTATTACCCTCTGGAATTTAAAAATTGATTTTAAACGAATTAAATTTACTATTATTCCTAGAGAAAAGAACAAAGAGGCAGATAATTTGGTTAATCAAGCCTTAGACGAAGCTCACAGTAATCAGAAATTATTCTGAACTAAAAATCCCACTCAAGAGAGTGGGATTTTTAGTGTCCTAGTAAGTCTATAAGCCGAATTCTGTCTTAAGTGATTATCTGTCTAAGCGAGCTACTTTTTCACAAAAGCTCTACGATAAAACATAGAACTTCTGATTTGCTCTTGCACCCAGTAAGGATTTAGCCGTTTCACCCCTGCATTACTGCAGGATTATCCCGAAAAACTTTCCGGGCCGGTTGACCTTTCGATCCACCGCGTCTCTGTTCGCACCTCTAGCCTTACGACCGACAGCCGTTAGCTGCTACTTTTTTAGACCCAGCCAAGCTGGAGAATGAGTGTTCGGACTTTCCTCAGGACATTTTTATTGAAAACGTCCTGCAATCACTCAACTTACTAGGACAGTTAAATTTTATCAATTTTTAAACATTTGTCAATCGCTAACTAAGCATCATTTTTAAAAGAGCCATTCTGACATATAATCCATTTTCTGCTTGTCTGAAATAAGCTGCTCTGGGATCAGAATCTACTTCAACTGCAATTTCGTTAACTCGAGGGAGAGGATGCATTACAATTGCCCCTTTTTTCATTAAATTCAGAATTTCTTGGTTGATTTTATAGAAACCGTTATTTTTTTCTGCTTTTTGGAGAATAGTTCCTCGTTCAATTTGGGTTCTGGTTTGATAAATTATATCTACCATAGGGGCAATCTTTCTTAAATCCTTTTCTTCGCTAAACCAGACTTTATGTCTTGCTAAGTAGTCTTTGATATCTTTTCTTATCTGGATTTCTTCTGGTGCAACAAAGTAAAGTTTAACCTTAGGAAACTTAGCATAAAGATAAGACAGAGAATGGGTTGTTCTTCCCCTAGCCAAATCTCCGACTATGGCAATAGACGTTCCAGAAATTCTTCCTATCTCTTTTTTGATTGTATATAAATCTAACAAGGCTTGAGTGGGATGTTGGCCAGTTCCATCCCCAGCATTAATAATTGGTACGGAAGAAACTGCAGTTGCTCTCTTTGCTCCTCCCTCTTCGTTATATCTTAGAACAATAATATCTGGCCAATAGTGACATAATATCTTAATGGTGTCTTCGAGGGTTTCACCTTTAGCCACTGAAGAAAACTGTTGAGCATTCTCAGTAGAAAAAACTACCTTACCCCCTAACATGTTCATGGCAATTTCAAAAGAAGCTCTGGTTCGGGTACTGGGTTCATAGAAAACCGTAATCATCCTTTTTCCTGAAAGGATATCGCTCCCACCTTGCTGTGTGACTTTTTCCATTTCTTGAACTAAAGGAAAGAAATTTTTTTCCAGCCAATCTTGACTGAATTGCTGAGCTTCAACTATATGAGTAAGTTTTTCCATTTTCCTAAAGAAAGGATAACTTAAATCTTAAGATTTGTAAATAAAGAGAAAAAACAGTAAAATATATAAACAATTATAATGATTAAGCGAATTTTTCATTCTCAAACCAAAACAGTTACTTTCGCCGCTTTTTTACTGGGCGCTTCTGCTTTAATCAGTAGGGTTTTAGGTTTAATTAGAGACCGTCTTTTTGCTGGAAGCTTTGGAGCAGGACCAGAACTTGATATTTATTTTGCTGCTTTTAGAATTCCTGATTTTGTTTACGGTATTTTAATTATGGGCGGAATCACGGCGGTTTTTCTGCCAGTCTTTTCTGAATATTTCAAGAAAAATGAGGAAGAGGCCTGGCAGCTTACCAATAATACCTTGAATTGTTTTTTAGCTTTACTTATTGGAATTTGTACGCTCTTGGCAGTTTTTACTCCGCTTCTTATCAATTTTATTGCTCCTGGCTTTGGTCCGGAACAGAAATCTTTGGCTGTAGCATTAACCAGGATAATGTTTTTAAGTCCGATTCTCTTTGGTATATCTTCAGTGTTTTCGGGCGTTTTACATTATTTTAATCGCTTTCTTGCCTATTCTTTAGCTCCAATTTTATATAATCTGGGGATTATCTTTGGTATTTTATATCTTTATCCTATTTTTGGCCTTCCGGGATTAGCTTACGGAGTAATTTTAGGAGCTTTTGCCCACTTGATAATTCAGGTTCCGGCAGCCTGGTTTTCGGGTTATAAATATCGACTTACTTTTAATTTTAAATATCTTGGTTTAATGAAAATGTTTAGGTTAATGGTTCCCAGAACTATTGGTGCTGCAGCTTATCATATTAATTTAATTGTTATTACAGCTATCGCTTCAACTTTAACTGCTGGTTCCATTGCTGTCTTTAATTTTGCTAACAACCTTCAATATTTTCCAATTGGTGTTATCGGCGCTTCTTTCGCTATAGCTTCTTTCCCAGCTCTTTCTCGGTCTTGGACGGGGGGACTAAAAGAGGAATTTTTAAGTAATTTTTCATCAACATTTCGTCAAATCCTCTTTTTGATAGTCCCCGTTAGCTTACTAGTTTTTTTATTAAGAGCCCAGATTGTCAGAATTATTTTGGGAACTGGTCAATTTGGTTGGCTGGAAACAAGATTGACCGCTGCCTGTCTGGGGATATTTTGCTTGGGGATTTTGGCTTTTGCCTTTATTCCCTTTTTAGCTCGGGTTTTCTATTCCCTTCAGGATACAAAAACTCCGGTGGTTATTGGCTTAATTGCCATGGCTATTAATATTTTTTTCAGTTTTTTCTTTGTTTGGCTCTTGAAATATTCCAATTCCTTTCAAGGATTTATGATAACCAGCTTAAGGCTCCAGGAAATTGAAAATATTGCAGTAATCGGGCTTCCTTTAGCACTTTCGATTTCCGGCATTTCTCAATTTTTCCTTCTTTTGATTTTCTTAAAGAAAAAAATTGGCGATATTAAATTAAACGAAATATGGAATTCATTTAAGAAAATATTAACCGCCAACATCTTAATGGTTATTGCCGTGTATTTTACCATTCAATTTATTGCTTCTTTTGTAAATATGCAGAGGTTCTCTGGTGTATTTTTTCAGGCATTTTCAGCTGCGATTATAGGGATTTTTGTTTATCTTTTAGTTACCCTTATACTAAAATCCCCAGAAATCCAGATTATCAAAGATTCAATTTTAAAACAATTTCAAAAGAATTAATGGACAATATCCGTAATTTTGTAATTATTTCTCATATAGACCACGGGAAGTCCACTTTAGCTGATAGATTTCTTGAAATAACTAAAACTGTTCCCAAAAATAAAATGCGAGAGCAGTTTTTGGATACGATGGATTTAGAAAGAGAAAGGGGAATTACTATAAAGATGCAACCCGTCAGAATGAATTATATCCTTAACAATAAAAACTATATCCTGAATCTAATAGATACACCCGGACACATTGACTTTAACTATGAGGTTTCCCGTTCCTTAGCAGCAGTGGAAGGAGCTGTCTTGTTAGTTGATGTTACCAAAGGAATTCAGGCTCAAACAATTCATAATTTAGATTTAGCCAAAAAACAGAATTTAGAAATAATACCCGTTATTAATAAAATTGATTTGTTTACCCCATACCGAGCTGAAGGCTCTGGTGCGGGGCCCCAGGCCAGAATTGAAGAAACTAAAAAAGAGATAGCAAATTTATTAAATGTTGAGCCCTCTGGGGTCTTACAAATTTCTGCCAAAGAAGGAACTAACGTTGAAGAACTTTTAGAAGCAGTTATTAAAAGAATTCCTCCTCCTAAGGGAAAAGAGAGTTTACCTTTAAAGGCTTTAATTTTTGATTCTAAATATGATTCTTATAAAGGAGCGATTGCTTTTGTCTGTGTTTTTGACGGAAAGATTAAAAAGGGCGAGAAAATTTATTTAATTCAGGGAAAAATAAAGGGAGAAGCAAAAGAAGTGGGTATTTTTAAACCGCATTTTTCAATCTCAGAGGAACTGAAAGCAGGGGATATTGGATATATCGCTACTGGTATAAAAGAAGCTGGAAAAGTCATGGTTGGTGAGACAATTACAAAAATAGAGACGCCAGATGTTAAACCGTTACCGGGTTATAAGATGCCGGAACCCATGGTTTTTTTAAGTATTTTTCCTGAGAACTCCGATAATTTTGATTTATTAAGAACAGCTTTAGAAAAATTAAAACTAAATGATGCTGCCCTAATTTTTAAAGCTGAGTTAAAAGAAGCTTTAGGCAGGGGTTTTCAGTGCGGTTTTTTAGGTTTATTACATGCTGAAATTGTCATAGAAAGATTAAGAAGAGAGTTTGGTCTGGATTTAATTCTTTCCACTCCCTCGGTAATTTATAAAGTTTTGGCTACAAACGATAAAGAATCTTTGATTTATACTTCCTCTGACTGGCCAGAACCAGCAAAAATTAAAAAAACCCAGGAACCTTGGGTAGAAATTGAAGTTCTGACCCCCAAAAAATATTTGGGAACCATTCTGAAACTATTGGGGAGTATTGAATCAAAACAAGTTAAAACCGATTACTTGGGAGAAGAAAAAATTAAATTAGTTTATCAAACTCCCCTAAGGGAGATTATTACCAAAAATTTTTATGATAAACTAAAAAATATTTCCCAGGGGTATGCTTCAATGAATTACAGGATTTTAGACTGGCGAGAAGTCAAGTTGGTTAAATTGGACATTTTGATTTTAGGGAAAAAAGAAGAGGCGCTTTCTAAGATTGTTCCGGAAAAAGAAGCTTACCGGCAAGGGAAAAAGATAGTGGAAAAACTTAAAGAAGTTTTACCTTCTCAGGTTTTTTCCTTGCCTTTGCAGGCGGCTGTTGGCGGTCAAATAATTGCCAGAGAGACAATTAAAGCTACCAGAAGAGATGTTCTAGCCCCTCTTTACGGTGGAGATTATACAAGGAAGAGAAAATTATTAGAAAGGCAGAAAAAGGGAAAACAGGAGTTGAAAGAAAAAGGGAAGGTTAGAATTCCTTCCCGAGTATTTTTAGAAATCTTCAAATCAGGCTAATTTTGTGTTAGAATAAGGGAGCAATCAATAAGAAAACCATACTTAAAATTACTAAGGATATCATAATAATCCAGACCACTCTAAAAATTGTTCTTGTTTTCATTGTTTTATGATAGCAAATGATAAAAAAATAAGAAGAGGGGAAAAAAAGCAGGGCATCTTTTTTCCAGTATTCATTGGAATTTTATTTTTAGGTGTTGTTTTATTCTTAATTATTTCCAACTTGAAAATAAGCCAAAAAAGGTCAGGTTTATTAGATAGAATTGGGGAGTTAAATCAGGAAATTGAGGTTTTGGAAGCAAAAAAACAAGAACTGCAGGCAAACATTAATCAGACTCAAAGCGAAACTTATTGGGAAGGAAAGCTTAGAGAGCAGGGTTATAAAAAACCGGGAGAAGAGGCGGTGGTGGTATTGCCTCCGGAAGAAAAGAAAGAAGAGGTAACTGAAGGAGAAAGTAACCTTTGGCAAAAATTTTTAGAGAAATTAGGATTTTAATACTTAAAGAGCGCGAAGCGCTCTTTTCGACCTTCGTTCCGCT
>CAYXOH010000007.1:12379-17141 GCA_964467045.1 uncultured Candidatus Saccharibacteria bacterium
CTTCGTTCCGCTATCGCGGAACTTGATGCGGGATTAGTTGAGCGGTTCAACGTAACCTTCCCAAGGTTGAGAGACGGGTTCGACTCCCGTATCCCGCTTGCCACCCTAGCTCAATGGCAGAGCAATCGCTTCGTAAGCGATAGGTTGTCGGTTCAAATCCGACGGGTGGCTCAAAGTTGCGGGGTTCAAGTCCCACCTCCGGCTTATTCTTAAATAATAATTAAATATTAACCTTTATTTATGGAAAAAATTAGTATTATTACAGAGGAAACTGCTGATTTACCTCAAGAAATAATCGAAAAATACAAAATAGTTATAGTTCCGGCAAAGTTGGATTGGCCGGATTTAGATAATATGCCAGGAGAAAACATTTTTCAGAAAATGAGAGAGCTGGATAAAAAAGGCATTAAAAGTTTTGGCAAGACTTCCCAACCATCGCCAAAAGCTTATTTAGATAGATATAAAGAACAATTCGCCAGATTTGAGAAAATTATTTGTATTAGTCTTACTTCCAAGCTTTCTGGCAGTTATAATTCAGCGATTCAAGCAAAAAGTTTTTTAGAAAAAGAAAAACAAAAAGATGTTTTTGTTGTTGATTCTTTGAATGCCAGCGGTGGCCAGGCGCTTGTTATTTTAAAAGCGATTGATTTAATCAATATAAATAAAAAGGCAGAGGAGATTGTAGAAGAGTTGGAAAAGTTTATTCCCCGGGCTCATTTTTTCGTAATGTTTGAAAACCCGAAATGGTTGGAAGCATCAGGCAGAATATCTCATCTGGTAGCTAGTTTAATGAGAAGACTGGCCGGGGCTGGCATTCGTCCGGTTTTAGCCTTTAAGAAAGGAGTATTGGTGCCCGCCGGCCTAAAATCTAAGGCTAAAAAACTACCGATTGCCATTTTTAAACAGTTTGAGGATAAAATAAAAAAACTTAAATTAAGAAATAAAAAAATCAGAGCAGTTATCACCCACGGTGATGATACTGAAAGCGCTGAGGAATTAAAAGAGATGATTGAAAAAGAATTCAAAAATGTAGAAATTGCCTTTATAAATATTATTAATAATGTTGTTGGTGCGCCGACCGGTCCAAATACTTTAGCTCTTGCCTGGTGTGAAATTGGATAAGTTTGAACAATTCGAGATCTTCTAGAAGGTTTAAAAATCGCCTAGCAGGCGGCTTGCCCCCGCCTAAAAACTCTGTTTTTGTACGGGGTTTTTTGGTAGAGTTAAAATATGAATTTGAAATATATTTTAATTATATTTGTTTTAGCTATTATTGTCGGGAGCGGGACTTTCTGGTTTTTAAAAGAAACAGAAAATTCTTTTAATTTTTCTCCTTTAGAACTGAATTTAGAGAAAAATAAAGAAAAAACCGACATTACAAATAATCAGCAGTTCAGAGATGCAGTTGTGAGGCTTGTAAGAAAGGAAGCTGACACTTATTTCAGTGGTAAAAAAACAGAACATCCGGAAGAATTAAAAATAGCAGGCGATTGGAATATTACTATTACTGTTTATTTTCAGGGAGAGGTACGAGGCATAGGTCAAGGTGAAAGCAACATATTAACTTCAGTGTTGAAAGAAGCCGTAAATAATGCTTTGGCAGATGAAAGATATGGAAAAATTAATAAAGATGAACTTGGGAGCAGCAGGTTTTTAATTAGATTTATCTCTCCGTCAAATCAGTTTTCTTTTATAGAATATCAGGGGCAGGGGATAGAGCTTATTGATGACCTGGTACCTTCAAGAGAGCTGGATAAAGATTTAATTTATCAAAAGATTGAACAGGGAAAAGAATTCTTGTTTAAAATGGCAGATGAAAAAGAGCATGGTTTTCATAAGTATTACTACGCTCTTGACGATACATTTGAAAACAGATTACATACGGTCTATTCTGCCTCCATAATTTATACTTTTTTATACCTCTATGATTTGGAAAAGGATGAGAAAATTTTAGAAAATTTGTCAGATTGGGCAGATTTTCTTTTATCCATGCAGAACCTTAACGAGGAAGACGAAAGATACGGCGCTTTTCATTACTCTTTTTATTTAGATACAAAGGAAAAAGAGCAATATTTTGTGGTGGGGACCAGCGCTTTGAATATTTTTACCTTATTGCGATTATATGATTTTACGGGTGATTCAATATATCTGGATTCTGCTAAATTAGCCGGAGACTGGTTAATTAATATGCAGGAGGAAGATGGTAATATAAGACCTTATGTCAAATATTTTGATGGTCAGTGGGTTCATGGTACCAAAGAATCTTTACTTTATAACGGCCAGGTTCTTTCCTCTCTTGCCAAGCTTTATTTGGCAACTGGCGAGAAAAGATATTATGATGCAGCTAAAAGAATAGCTGACCGTTTTGCTGAAAAATATGAAGAAGCTCAGGGTTATATTAAAGGCGAATACAGGGAGAAAAATCCTATTTCTAATTGTTGGGTTGTTATGTCGTTGATGGATTTTCACAGAGCAAGCAAAGATGATTACTATGAGACCATTATTTTTCCTTTGAGCGAGAAAATCTTAACTAATCAGAAGGATGATGAAAGAGACCTTCTGAATTATGGTGGCTGGGGTGGAGCTTATTCTTCCAGCGGGATGGGCTGGATGAGTGAGGTAATGACGGAAACCTACAGATTTTGTCAAGAAGAAAGGGGAGAGAATTGTGAAAAGTACAAGGAATCTGTAATCAAGACAATTCGCTGGATTATCCAGAATACTTATTCAGAAGAAAACAGTTATTTGGTTAAAAATCCAGACAGAGCCATTGGTGGTGTCTTCTGGAATCAGTCCAACAGATATGTCAGAACAGATTCTGTTTGCCACGCTTTGAATGGGTATGCCTTAATTTATAATTATTTAAAAGATGGAGCACTTATTTCGCTTGCGGAAGAACCCCTAGAATTGATTTTAGATAAAATAAATAATCCGTTATAGGGATTGATTATCTCGTCTAAAAATGATAAAGTAGAGAATCTTAGGGTCTAACCTAAGATTTTTGTTCATTCTATTCTGTCTCGGAAAGGACTATTTCAGAAAGGAGGTGACTGGTGAAAATAAGAAAGGATTCACCGATTATTCAGAGACTCAAGGAAAAGCAGAGATTATTAGCCGGGAACGACCAAGAACATGAGAAGATAAAAACTGCCCTCATAGTGGCCGGAGGGGTGATGCGGGGTGTTTTTAGCGGAGGTTGTTTAGTTGGCTTGGAAGAACTGGGATTTAGTAGTGTTTTTGATGTCGTAGTTGGAGTCTCAGCCGGAGCAGCTAACCTTGCCTACTTTCTTAGCGGCCAAGGCGCAGAGAGTATCTCAATTTACTACCGTGATATGAATGACTTTAGATTCTTTAATCCATTTAAATTCCTTCATCTACTGAAGAGGTTTCGTAAAGTCATGAATATGGACTATGTAGAAGATACTCTCCGCCATGGTAGGAGAGAGCTAAACGTGGCAGCAGTAAGGAATTCACGTTCTCAGTTTTATGCAGGAATTACCCGTCGTTCGGATGGTCAAGGTCAATTAAGGAATATTAAAGAAGCTAAAGACATGATTACGGTTATCAAAGCCTCGATGACTCCACCGCTATTCTATCCCAGACCCATTGTTTTAGATGGCGAAAAATTTCTGGATGGCGGAATGAGTCTTCCATTATCAGTAAAAGAAACCATTGAGCTTTTTAATCCCACAGATCTCTTGGTAATTATTAATCGTCCATGTGATTTCCGGGAGAAAAAAACCCCATCTGTATTAGCAGAGCCTTTAAGGTTCATTTTGAGACTTCCAAGAAGCGTTCTTAAGTCGTATGAGGAGTATAATCGCAACCTGGATTTAGCAATGCGCTCAGTAAACTCAATGAACATCGGGGTGATTTGTCCGGAACATGATAATATAGGGATGTTTGAAAGAGACGCGGTAAATCTGGAACAGTGTGCACGTTCAGGAACCGAGATGGTTAAGCAACTCTTCAGCTAAAACAGAGATAGAAACCAAATTAAGTGGGAGGATCCTTTTATAAGGTCCTCCCTATTTTATTTTTGAAGACATTTCATCTTTACTTAATCTCAAATCTCTGATAAAATCAAAAAAGAATGGCAGATTTTTCTGATAAAATTAAAGATTTACAGAATCGGCTCCTCAAAGTTGAGGACTGTCTTTGACTTTGAAAATAAGAAAAAACAGCTGAAAAATTTAGAAAAAGAAATACAGAAACCCGATCTCTGGAAGGACAAAGAAAAGGCAATACAAATTAGCCAGGAATTAAGCAGACTGACAGCGGAGATTGAAGATTTTGATAAGTTAAAGGACGAGCTGACTCAATTAAAAGCTGATGACCTTGCAGAATTTGAAAAGAAGCTTAAAAAAGAAGAGTTGAAAGTTTTTCTTTCTGGAAAATACGATGGGGGAGACGCTATTTTATCTATTTTTTCTGGAGCAGGCGGTCAGGATGCTCAAGATTGGGTAACCATGCTCTTAAGAATGTATGAAAGATATTGCGTTTTTAGAGGATTTCAAACCAAGGCTTTGCATCAGTCTTTTGGCGAAGGAGGAGGACCGGAAGGAAGAATTGGTACCAAATCAGCCACCCTGGAGATAAAAGGAAAATATGCTTATGGATTCTTAAAAAAAGAAAACGGAGTTCACAGATTAGTTCGTCTTTCTCCTTTTTCTGCAAAGTCCCTTCGTCATACTTCCTTTGCCTTGGTTGAGGTTTTGCCAGAAATTTCCAAGCAGGAAGAAACAGAAATCAAAATCAAGCC
>CAYXOH010000007.1:17241-19158 GCA_964467045.1 uncultured Candidatus Saccharibacteria bacterium
AAAAATGTTTCTGCTAGCTGGGGGAATCAAATTAGGTCTTATGTTCTTCATCCTTATAAATTAGTGAAAGATTTAAGAACTGGAGTGGAAACTTCTAATGTTGAAATGGTTCTGGATGGTAATTTAGATGAATTCATTGAGGAAGAAATTAAACTTTAATATGGTACGGTTTCAAAATATTAGCAAAACTTATCCTCCCGATACTATTGCCTTAAGCAATATATCTTTTGAGGTTCAGCCAGAAGAATTTGTTTCAATAGTTGGGAAATCAGGGGCCGGAAAAACCACTTTATTGAGGTTGCTTTTGGCTGAAGAAAAGCCTGATCAGGGTCGGATTTTTTTTGATAATCAGGATATTCAAAGAATTGAACCCCGGCAAGTTCCTGAGTTAAGAAGAAAAATTGGAGCCGTTTTCCAAGACTATAAATTACTTCCCTCAAAAACCGTTTATGAAAATGTTGCCTATGCCATGGAAGTCGTCGGTGCTTCTGATTCAGAAATTAAGAGGGATGTTGCTGAAGTTCTTGATATTGTGGGTCTAACCAATAAATTCTCTAATTTCCCAGTCCAGCTTTCCGGAGGCGAGAAACAAAGAGTAGCTATAGCCCGAGCTCTAATCCATAGGCCGGAAGTGATTTTAGCAGATGAGCCCACAGGAAATCTTGATCCTTATCATACTTTGGATATTATCCGCCTTTTGTTAAAAATTAATGAGATGGGTACGATCGTCATTTTGGCCACTCATAACAAAGATGTGATTAACTCTTTGGGGAAAAGAGTTATTACCATTCAGGAGGGAAAGATAATTCGTGATGAAAAAGAAGGCCGCTTTGTTTTATAATCTATGTTTACTTCTCTAAGACGAATATTTAAATCTGGCTGGCTGAGTTTTTCTCGGGACGGTGGCTCTATCGCTGCGAATATTTTTATAATGGTAATGACTATTTCTGCTATTACCTCTCTTTTTGTTTTTCAGGACGTCAGTTCTTTTTTAATTTCAGAACTTCAGGGAAAAGTTGATATTTCAGCTTATCTTAAATATGAAACCTCAGAAGAAGACATTTTGGAATTAGAAAAAGAAATTACCGAAATTCCCGAAGTAAAAGACGTTGAATATGTTTCTCAAGAAGAGGCCTTCCAAGCTTTTACCGAAAGACACAAAGATAATCCTGTACTGATGGAATCCTTAGAGGAGGTCGGGATTAATCCCTTTTTAGCTTCTCTAAATATTAAAGCTTTCAAAGCTAGTCAATATGAAAGTATAGTTGAATTTTTAGAGAATCCTGATTTTGAAAATATCATTGAGAAAGTTGACTATTACCAGAGAAAACCGGTAATTGAAAGAGTGTTTGCCTTAACTTCTAATTTAAATACAAGCGGGATTATCTTTTCTGTAATTTTAGTCATTGTTGCTATTTTAGTGGCTTTTAATACCATCAGACTGGCTATTTACAACTCCAGAGAAGAGATTAAAATACAAAGGTTGGTAGGAGCTTCCAATTGGTTTATCAGGGGTCCATTTCTGGTTCAGGGGGCAATAATTGGTTTTTTCTCTGCTTTATTGTCACTCTTTATTCTTGCTTTTATCACTTGGCTTCTATCTCCTAAAGTGGCAACGCTATTCTATGGACTTGATCTATTTGGTTTCTTTACGACCAACTTCTGGTTAATTCTTTTTATCCAATTATTTATTGGAATTGGCTTAGGTATAGTTTCCAGTGTTATTGCTATCAGAAGATACCTGAAAGTATAGATTTTGCGGGGTCTGCTAATGGTAGGCAAGTGGCCTCTGGAGCCATTAATCTTGGTTCGAATCCAAGCCCCGCAGCACCAGTCAGCGCAGTATCGAGGCCGACCGAGAGGCCTATTTTGAAGCTAATTCACGACGGGTCTAGGACGTCCTAAACCCGTACCCGT
>CAYXOH010000008.1:0-17658 GCA_964467045.1 uncultured Candidatus Saccharibacteria bacterium
CCGTCAACGACCTGCCCCGCCGCTTTTTCAAGAAGGCAGTTTTTTGGTAGGGGCTTGATTTTTTTATTGGATATTGTAAAAAGAAGATACTAAAAGAACAGGAGGTATAGTAAATTGACAACTAAAACAGCTGAAAAGGAAGTATTGTTCTACACTGGTGTTGGCTGCGATGAAGAAAATCGAAAAGTACTTGAGCTGCTTTGTAAGGAGAATATTCCTTACATCTTTGTGGGACCCAAAAGTATTGAATGGTTTCCCCATATTGAATTTGGTCTTTATTATCGATATGAAGGCCTTGAAGCAATAACCAGGTTTGTTGAAAGATGGAAGCAGGGAATTATTCCGCCCCTCGAGATACCACTAACTAATAGAGGAGAAACAAAATGACTTGGCTTTGGATTCTATTGGGAATATACCTTATGGGTGGGATTACGTTCCAGCACCGAGCGACCGTAGAAGTTCACAGAGCATTAAAAGATGGCATTATTGATATCAAAGAAGGCGATGTTTCAGGGCTTATACGATTTTTTTTCACAATATTTTGGCCGTTATATCTAAGGAACATGGTCATTGGGGAATGGTTACCGTCCTCACCAACAAAGGTGGTGAAATGGTTTTTAAAAGGCTCAGTCAATTAACAATTTTTAAGTGAACTCTGATAAGGGGTGGCATTATGCCGCCCTTTTTTTATTTTGCCAAGCAGGTTCTAATATCGTCCGCTAGACCACCTGTCATTTTTCAAGCCATCAGGGCTTGATTTTTTTATTAAGTATTGTATTATATAAATATTCACTAACAGAAAGGAGGGCAAAAAGTGCTAAGAGAAATCTGGATATATAAAGTAAAATATCCTGACGGAGGGTCAGGATATGAAAGGAAAGACGATCGCCTGAGTAACGCATCGTCAGGCGCTCCCACGCTATTTTTACTTGCTAAGGGTATTAAAGTAGGTGAGGGTGTAGCTATTCATTTTCAACCGCCTTACAATTTAGAGATAAAAAACGAGTTTGTTCCTCGACTATGTCTGCCTCTAAACAAGAAGGAAATCCAGGTAGTATTAGATACCTTATTTCAACCCTAGGACTGAGCAAACCATCTGCTTCCGCCAATATACTATTCAATTAGTTGAGGCGGTCTTTTTTTAAATTAACCAGGTTCTAATATCGTTCGCCAGACGAAGCCGCTTTTAAAAGAAGGCGGTTTTTTGGTAGAATAAAGTAATGAAGCCGAAGGCCAAAGTTTATATTGACGGAGCGAATATGTTTTATACTCAAATGAAGTTAGGGTGGTTTTGTGATTGGAAAAAGATAAAAGAATACCTTCAAAAAGAACGGGATATTTTAGAAATGAGATATTATGCTGGGGTTAAGTCTGGAGACGAAAAAATGGCCAGCTTTTTAAGATATCTAGATAATGTGGGAATTACTCCTATAACTAAGCCAATAAAAGTCATTAAAATTGCCGATAATGATCCTCTGAAGAAACTTCGTAAGTACCCCGAGATTTATAAATCTAATTGCGATGTAGAAATAACTACAGACGTTCTTCTTGAAAGAAAGGAAATAGATGAAATAATTTTATTTACAGGCGATAGTGATTTCCAATATTTGATTAGAAAATTAAAAGATTTGGGTAAAAAAGTTATTATCTTTTCTTCCCGAAAGACTATTTCTTGGGAAATAAAATTAGAAGCATCAAAGTATATTTACTTAGAAGATATTAAAGAGGTAATAATCCGAAAATAAAAAACCGCCCCAACTTGCGTTGGGACGTACTGTAAAACTACTATAATCATAGCAAGCCATATCTATGTGTCAATAGTTATCGCCATCAGGGCGGTTTTTTGGTAGAATAAAATATATATGCAAAAAGAATTAAATAATTATGCTTTTATTGATAGTCAAAATGTAAATTTGGGCGTCCAAGAGTTAAGTTGGAAATTAGATTTTAGAAAGTTGAGGATTTACTTAAAAGAAAAATATTCCGTGAAAACGGCATATCTTTTTATAGGTTATTTGCCAGAGAATAAAAATTTATACAGTTCTTTACAAAAATATGGATATTTACTTATTTTCAAGTCCGTAATGAAAGACGATAAAGGAGAGCCAAAAGGTAATGTAGACGCAGATTTAGTTTTACAGACGATGATTGATTACAATGAATATAATAAAGCAGTCGTTGTAACGAGTGATGGTGATTTTTATTCATTAGTAGATTACCTTTACAGAAACGATAAATTGGAAACAGTTTTAAGTCCCAATAAAGAGAATTGTTCCGTACTTTTACAAAAAGCCGCAAGAGAAAAGATCTGGTTTATGGATAATCTTAGGAAAAGATTGGAGTATACTGGAGTATGAATGAAAAAGCACCGCTTAGGGACGGAACCCAAAGAAGTGCTTTTTCGTAGTGATTCTATTTTAAGAGTAGCAAAATCAAAGAATACTGTCAAGTATCTAAATTTGATAATGAATAAAACAGGTTCTAATATCGTCCGCTAGACGACCTGCCGTCCCGCAAAGAAGGCGGTTTTTTGGCTCCCTGCTTCAATTATTGACAAAATAAATTTATTTGTTATAATTAGATATCAAAAAAAAATAGGAGGGATGATAAATTGATATCGAACGAGAACCTTAAAAATAAAGAAGGACATAGACGGATAGTGGCTGTCATAATAATTATAGCAATAGTCGTTGTCGTTTCAATTGTGACAGCAAGCTGTACAACTCCCAATTCTTCTGCAGAAAAACCCGAATACTTACCATTGGAAAAAATATCCGACGTAACATCAACAGTATATCGAGTTATCGATGAAGATTACGGAATTGTTCTTTATGTTGTAGATACCTATAGTCTTGCTACTGCACCATCGATTTCAGGAGTTCGTGTCGGAGAAATAAAAGCCACTATTCAAGATGGAACTTCTCAGCTTACTGAAAAACCAGTAATTTATAGACTCGTGGATTCGGAAATGAATACCATTTCCTATATCGTAGATACTTACGGATTAGCCACTGCTCCTTCAATAGTATCTTTTCCATTGGAATAGCATCTTTTTCATTGAATTAAGGGGAAGCAATATTATCAAAACAAAACAGAGGTATATTGCCCCCCTTTTTTATTGAAAACAGGTTCTAATATCGTCCGCTAGACGACGCCAAATTTATCAAAGGACTTTTAATAAGTTCTTTTTTTGTTTACAATAGGATAATGGCCATAACCGGTATTCTCTGGCATAATTTAGATTCTGAAGAAGTAGCCAAGATATTAAGAACCGATATTAAAAAAGGTTTATCTGAAAAAGAAGTTGAAAACCGTCAGGCAGAATTTGGTTTGAATAAACTTCCAGAAGAAGAACCCTTGTCTCGCCTGAAGATTTTCCTTGAGCAACTTCGAAGTCCTTTAATTTATATTTTAATTATCGCCGGGATTATCACTTTAATTTTAAAAGAATACACCGACAGTATTGTTATTTTTGGAGCAGTTATTGTTAATGCTGTAGTTGGTTTTTTCCAGGAAAATAAAGCTTCTCAAGCCCTCAGAGAGCTAAAAAAAGTAGTCAAATATCAAGGTCAGGTGGTCAGAGAGGGGAATCTTAAAGTAATTGACTCTTCAGAATTGGTTTCTGGAGATATTTTTATTTTAAATCCCGGTGACAAAGTTTCCGCCGACGGAAGAGTTATTGAGGCGCACAATTTAAAGATAAATGAGATGGCCTTAACAGGGGAATGGCTGCCGGCCGAAAAAAATCCAAATTTTTTACCAAAAGAAAGACCTTTGGCTGATAGAGATAATATGGTCTATATGGGTACGGTGGTAGAAGACGGAAAAGGCAAAGCAGTTACTGTTGGAACCGGACTACAGACCGAAATCGGAAAGGTAGCTCAAATGGTTAAAGAGGCAAAAGAAGAAAAAACTCCCCTTCAGAAAAAAATTACCAATTTCAGCAAAATTATTGGAATCATCATTGGAATTATTGCTGTCTTTATTTTTATTGAGGGGATAATTACCGGAAATACTTTTATTGAAATGTTCACCACTTCTGTGGCAGTAGCTGTAGCAGCTATTCCTGAAGGGCTGCCAGTAGCCATGACGGTAATTTTATCCCTAGGCATGCAACGAATTTTAAAAAGAAGAGGGCTGGTCAGAAAGCTTTTAGCAGCTGAAACTCTGGGGAACACTTCTATTATTGCCACCGATAAGACCTGTACCTTAACAGAAGGAAAAATGAAGCTTGCTGAAGTATTTGCGCTGACAAAGAAAAAAGATGCCCAAACACTGCCACTTAAAATAGCCTTACTGTGTAACGAAGCTTTTATTGAAAATCCCAAGGACCCTCCTGAAAAATGGCGGGTTCAGGGAAGGCCAACCGAAAAAGCCTTATTGGTTGGCGCGATTGAAGCGGGTTTTAATCAAGAAGAATTAGAAGAAACAGAAAAGAAGATTGATGAGATTCCTTTTGACCCGGTAAGGAAATACGGTATTGCTCTCTATCAACTTTCTTCAAAGAAGTCCATTATTTATTTTTTAGGCGCACCGGAGAAATTACTTGAACTTTCCAGAACAACCCCAAAAGAATTAGCAGATTTTAACCAGAAGCTGAAAGAATTAACCAGGAACGGCTATCGGGTCATCGGCACAGCTTATAAAAAAGTCGGGCAAAATGAGGAAAAGATTAAAAACCTGGAGGAGGAAATTAAAGATTTAACTTTTGCCGGGCTAATTGCCCTCCGCGATCCTTTAAGAAAGGACGTTAAAAAAGCTGTCAAGATCTGTATTAGTGCTGGCATGAAGCCAATTATTGTTACCGGCGACCACAAGTTTACCGCTAAAGCCGTAGCTTCTGAATTGGGATTTAAACTAAACGAAGAGAATATATTAGAGGGAAGCGATTTAGATAAACTTTCAGAAAAAGAGTTTGAGGATCAATTAAATAAAATTAGAGTTTATGCCAGAGTTGAACCAAAACACAAAATTAGAATTATTGACGCTTGGCAAAAAAGGGGAGAGGTAGTAGCCATGACCGGAGATGGAATCAATGATGCCCCAGCTCTTAAAAAAGCAGATATTGGCATAGCTTTGGGTTCAGGGACGGAGGTAGCTAAAGAAACTTCAGATCTAATTTTGCTGAACGACAGCTTTAGTATTATTGTGGCCGCCATTGAGGAAGGTCGGGCAATTCTTGATAATATCAGAAAAGTCATTACTTATCTCCTTTCAGACAGCTTTTCAGAGGTTATTTTAGTTGGCGGCGCCTTGCTGGCGGGATTTCCCTTGCCCATTTTACCAGCTCAGATCTTGTGGGTTAACCTGATTGAAGATGGCTTACCAGACATTGCCTTGGCTTTTGAACCAAAAGAAAATGACCTCATGCGTCAAAAACCCCAGGGAAAAGAATTACCCCTACTAACCCAGGAGATGAAAGCAATAATCTTCATTATTGGTATATTTACCGATTTAATACTTTTAGGATTATTCTTCTGGCTCTGGCAGAAAAATCATGATCTTAGCTATGTCAGAACCATGGTTTTCGCTGCCTTAGCTATTAATTCCCTTTTTTATGTTTTTTCCTGTAAGAGTTTAAGAAAAAATTTGTGGCATATAAACCCTTTCTCAAACAAATTTTTAGTCGGGGCAGTCGCTATCGGATTTTTAATGCTTATTATTGCTATTTATATTCCCGCCTTTCAAAATTTATTAAAAACCGTACCCCTAGGATTTTATGACTGGTTAATACTTGTTGGTTTGGGATTAGCAAATATAATTTCCATTGAAATAACCAAATGGTTTTTCATAACTAAAAAAACAATATGATTTTGTATATTTTCATCTTTCTGGGCTCCTGCGCTTTACTTTTTTGGGCAGGAAAATGGTTGGTTGGAGCTCTAATCAGGGTAGCCAGATATTTGGAATGGCGGGAGTTTGTTGTAGCTTTTATTATTGTTGCTATTGCTACTTCTATTCCAAATCTTTTTGTTGGAATTACTGCTGCTTTACGTAAAATTCCCGAACTTTCCTTGGGTGACATTGTTGGAGGAAATCTTTTTGATTTAACTATAGCAGTCGCCTTGGCCGCTTTGTTCGCTAAGGGTCTGCCGGCTAAAAGCAAGATGGTTCAAACTTCTGCTGTTTTTACAATGATAGCAGCCGTTCTTCCTTTACTTTTGCTTTGGGACAAAAGCTTAGGTAGGGGAGATGCAATAGTCTTAATTTTACTCTTCTTTGTTTATATTTTCTGGCTTTTCTCTAAAAAAGAAAGATTTACGAAAATATATGACGGGAAGAAAACCTCGGTTGTAAAAGAGTTCAGAGTCTTTATTAAAGATTTAGGAAGATTAATTCTGGGTTTATTATTTTTATTAATTGCTGCCCAGGGAATTGTAAACTCAGCATCCTTTTTTTCTCAAGCTTTAAATTTACCTCTCGCTTTGATAGGAATTTTAATTGTCGGTGTAGGAAGTGCGTTACCAGAAACTTATTTTGCGATAATAGCCGCGAAAAAATTTCAAACCTGGATGATTTTGGGAAACATAATGGGTTCGGTTGTTATTATAGCTACTTTGGTTTTGGGGATTGTTGCTTTAATCTGTCCGATTGAAATAGAAGATTTTTCACCCTTTGCCATAGCCAGAGTCTTTCTGGTAATTGCTGCCATGTTTTTTCTTTTCTTTGTCAGAACAGAGCGGAAGATTACCACCAAAGAAGCCCTCTTTTTACTCGGACTTTATGTTATCTTTTTCCTGATTGAAATTTTCACCCAATAATGGTAAGATAAGACAATATTCAATGAATCTTTGATTCATTTCGATCTTCAATAAATTTTCAATTTATTTTGATGAATGATTTCTTTTTTATTTTAATAATTTTTTTGATTGTCGTTGGAGGATTGGGAATATTTTTCTGGTTTAAAAAATCAAAAGTAGACGAAAGACAATCTGAGGCAATAAGGGACTTGGAAAGAAGAATAACTGATTTAATGATAGGCCAGTTAAAAGAAATCAGGGACAGCCAGAACGGTGTTTCTAAGGCAATGTCAGAACAGATTTCTTCTTTTACCAAGGAAGCAACACAGATTAGAGAAGAAATAAAACAAATGCAGGAAAGTGTAAAAGATGTTTCTTCGTTCCAGGAAATATTCAAAGCGCCGAAATTAAGAGGTCAGTGGGGTGAGGCCTCTTTGGATCATATTTTGTCCCAGCATTTCCCTGAAGAGCTTTATAAAAGACAATATCTTTTTTCATCCGGAGAACAGGTAGACGCCGTATTGTCCCTTCCCAACGGCAGGATATTACCCATAGATTCTAAATTTCCTTTGGAAAACTTCAGTAAAATGATAGAAGCTGGCAGCGAAGAAAGGGAATTGTTTCAGAAAAAATTCATTGAAGACATAAAGGGACATATTGATAAAATCACCTCAAAGTATATAATACCTTCTGAGTCCACGGTTGAATTTGCCTTAATGTACATTCCAGCCGAAGCCATTTACTACGAAATAGTCAACAACCTCGGTAAGGATTTTGATCTGGCCGGTTACGCCATGTCAAAGAAAGTTGTTATGACTTCTCCTAATACGATTTATTTGGCTTTAAGGACTATTGAGCACTGGTTCAAAGACACTCAAATATCAAGACAGACCCAGGATATTTTAAAGAGATTAAACAAAATAAACCAGGATACAGTAAAGCTTATGAATGATTTCAGGAAACTTGGAGGACATTTAAGAAACGCTGTTTCTACCTATGATAGTTCTGAAAAGAGGTTAAGTTTATTTTCAGATAAAGTCGAAAAATTATTAGAAGTCAAAGAAGAGCCAAAGAAACTAAAGGAATAATATGTTGGCAGTAATCAAAACCGGCGGTAAACAGTACATTGTTTCGCCGGGTAAGAAAATAAAAATAGAGAAATTAAACAAGAAAGAGGGGAGTGAAGTTAGTTTTAACGAAGTTTTGTTGTTGGAAAAAAACAAAAAAGTGGAGATTGGGACTCCACTTCTTAAGGACGTAAAGGTTGTTGGAAAGGTGCTAAAACAGGGAAAAGGAAAAAAAGCAATTATTTTTAAGTACAAAGCCAAGAAACGCTATAAAGTAAAAAAGGGACATCGCCAGTCCTATACCGAAGTAGAAATAACAAAAATAATGGCCCAATAACTTATCTCCGGCTTTCAAAAGCCGAGGAGAGTGTTTCTTCGTCAGTATATTCAAGTTCAGCTCCCACTGGTAAACCCCGGCCAAGCCGGGTAATTTTTTTACCTAAAGGTTTTAATAACCTTATTAAATAAAGCGCCGTAGTATCTCCTTCGGTTGTCGGATTGGTAGCGATAATGATTTCTTTTAACTCCGGATTTTTAGCTTTTTTAAAAAGTTCCTCTGTTCTTAATTTTTTAATATCTTCTTTTTTAAATTTAGAAACCGTTCCTCCCAGAATGAAATAAAGGCCTTTGTATTTCTTTGTTTTTTCAATAGTTTCCAAATCTGTTTCTTTTTCAATTACACAGAGAAGAGATTTATCTCTGTTGGGCTCACGACATATCTCGCAAAAATCTTCCTTATTTTCTTCAGCTTGAAAGGCTTTAAAACAGGATTTACATATTTTTACTTCTTTTTGGAGCTTTGAAATATTAGAAATTAAATTATCAATTTCCTCTTTTGGTAATTTTAATAAATAAAAGGCGAACCTGGTGGCAGTTCGCGGTCCAACGGTAGGAAATTTAGAGAACAAATCAATAAGTTTTTGGATTAAAGGAGGAAACATTTATTCTATTGAATATTCTTCTTTAGCCAAGTTTCTGAAGGAAACCCGGCTTTCATCAAAATATAATTCTATTTTACCAACGGGACCATTACGATGTTTGGCGACAATGATATCGGCTATATTCTTTCGGGTGGTGTCTGATCTGTATCTGTCCTCGCGATAAATAAATAAAACCACATCAGCATCTTGTTCAATAGCGCCAGTTTCCCTCAAATCAGACAATCTGGGGATTTGGGGGGAGCGCTGTTCCACTGCCCGGGACAGTTGAGAAAGAGCCAAAACCGGTACATTTAATTCTCTGGCCAATGATTTCAGAGAACGCGAGATTTCGGTCATTTGCTGGACCATGGTAACCTGGGCGTTTCTTGGTTCCATCAACTGAAGGTAGTCAACGATAATAAGCCCTAATCCTTTCTCTGCCTGCAGTCTTCTGGCCAATGCTCTCATCTGGAGAATATTTGAAGTGGCAGCGTCATCAATATAAATTGGTGCCTCCGATAATATCCCTAAAACCTGCTGAATTCTGGTAAAGTCATTATCTTCTCCATCGGCTGAAAGTTTTCCCGTTCTTAATCTCCAGAGGTCAATTCCTGCCTGGTCAGCTATTACTCTATCAACCAGCTGGTCTCTGGCCATTTCTAAACTGAAAATTCCTACCGGTATTTTTTCACTGATAGCAACATGGCCGGCAATATTCATTGCCAAAGCGCTTTTTCCAAGTGAGGGTCGGGAAGCTAAAATTACCAGGTCGGATTTTTGGAAGCCGGCTAAGAGATTGTCTAAATCACTAAAACCGGTGGATAGTCCCCGGAGACCTTCTTTGTGTTTGGATAATTTATCAATTCTTTCAAAAGCATCACTCAAAGCATCTTTAATCGGTAAAAAATTTTGAGAAAGACCCTTTTGAGCGATGCTAAAAATTCTTTTTTCAGCCTGATCCAGCAAAATATCCGGGTCTTCAGTTTCGTTATAGCCCAGATTAGTCACTTCCGAACCCGTCTCAATCAAATCCCTTAAGATTCTTTTCTTCTGGATGATTTTAGCATAGCCTAAGACGTTGGAAGCAGTGGGAACAGAATTTATCAACTCGGTTAGATAACTGTTGCCGCCGATTTCTTCAAGAAGCCCTTTGTCTTTAAGTCGATCACTGACAGTTAAAAGATCAATTGATTCTCCTTTTTCAAATAGTTCCTGACAGGCCTTATAAATTTCCTGGTGATTTGCCCGATAAAAGTCTCTTGACTGTAAAAAATCGCCCACTTTAACAATGGCGTTTTTGTCCAGCATCAGACAACCCAGAAGGGATTTTTCAGCTTCAAGTGACTGAGGAGGTAGTTTTTCTTTTGGCAAGTTATCGACCATGATAATTTAATTTATCACAAGGTAAATAAATTGGCAAGGGGGGATATTTCTGTTAAAATTAATAAAAATTATGAAAATTGGCTTAATATCTTTTCATTCTTTTTTAGAGCCGGGCGGGGTAAAACAGCATGTTTTAGGTCTGCAAAAAGAATTCCAGAGAAGGGGAATCCAGACTAAAATTATTGCTCCCAGGCGCAAATGGTGGGAAAACTACGGTAAAGATGTTATTTTATTGGGAACCTCTTTTCCTTTAAACATTATTGGCACTCAGACCGACTTTTGTGTAAATTTTAATACCCCGGCCATAGAGAAGGTTTTGATAAAAGAGAAATTTGATATTCTTCATTTTCATAATTTTGGTTTTCCTTCAGTTGTTCAGATACTGGAAAAATCAGAAGCTCTTAATATTTTAACCTTTCACGCCAATATAGAAAGAATTAAGTTTTTTAAAGATTTTCCCGCTTTTTTATATATTTTTAACAGAATCGCTCAATGGAAAATAGATGGAATAATCGGGGTAGCGCCTTTAAATTTAAGGGTTTTTAAATACTATAAAGGGCCAAAAACAGTGATTCCCAATGCTGTAGATATTGAGGAATTTAATCATCAGATTCCTAAATTAAAAAAATTCTCCGGCGACAAAATCAATATTTTATTTGTCGGCAGGATTGAAGAAAGAAAGGGCCTGATTTATTTATTAAAAGCCTTTAAAATTTTACAAGAAAAATTTTATAATCTGCGGTTAATTATAGTTGGCGAGGGTGAATTAAAAAAAGAATGTCAAAATTGGATTAAAAAAAATAAATTAAAAGAAGTCTATTTTGAGGGAAAAAAAACGAGTAGAGCTCTGCCTGCTTATTATGCCCGGGCTGATATTTTTGTTAGCCCGGCAATTTTTGGTGAAAGTTTTGGTATAGTTCTCCTTGAAGCAATGGCTTCGGGAACTCCGTTCGTTGCCTTTGCCAATAAGGGGTATCAAGAGTTCCTTCAGGGAAAAAGAGGAGAGGAATTTTTAGTCAAACCAAAAGATTACCGGGCTTTAGCTGAAAAAATTGAGGTTTTAATAAAAAATCCCCGATTAAGAAAAGAATTAAGACACTGGGGGATAAAAGAAGCTAAAAAATATTCCTGGTCTAAAATTGCAGACCAAGTTTTAGAGTTCTATGAGTTATCTAAAAAAGAAAGGATAAAGCAGGCAAAAAGAAAGAGATTCGCTTATAATCAGGAGTTTCTGGACTGGCTGAAGTGGCCCAAATATAAAGAATTGTTTAAAAAATTAAAGAAAGAAATAGGGTTTTAGAAATTGACAAAGTTTATTGGGTTTATTAAACTCTATCAATAAGTATTCTTGACCTTTAACATAGTAATAAATAAGGAGAGTAATGAAAATAAGAAAAGAATGGGATAAAAGGAGGTGACTAAAATCAGGAAAAATCCCTCTTTGGCTTCCGCCTTAGCGGCGGAAAATCAACTCCAAAGAGGTAAGAAGGAGGAAACAGTGAAAAAGAAAATCATTCCTTTGGTTTCTCTGTTGGCTCTGATAATAGTTATTATTCCAGTTACTGCCTGTGCCCTGTTATATCCTTCGTCATGTCCTTCGTCATGTCCTTCGTCAGGAGGAAGTACCCCGTCAGGATCAGATACCCCGTCGGTAAATCAACCGCCGGTGCTTAACCTTGTTGGAAACAAGGTGGTTAATGAAGGCCAGTCATTGGTCTTCGTTATCTCAGCTACTGATCCGGAAGGGAATGAACTGACCTATTCAGTTGCTAATTTGCCAGCAGGAGCCAACTTCGCGTCGTCAAGCAAAACCTTCTCCTGGACACCCGAGTATGACCAGACAGGCACTTACCCAGTAACCTTCACTGTCTCTGATGGTTCCTTAACTGACTCGGAGACAACCACCATCACTGTGAACAATA
Source organism: uncultured Candidatus Saccharibacteria bacterium (assembly GCA_964467045.1). Classification (GTDB taxonomy): domain Bacteria; phylum Patescibacteriota; class Minisyncoccia; order Minisyncoccales; family RBG-13-42-11; genus CAYXOH01. Next base: position 12,033 of record CAYXOH010000008.1, read on the forward strand.
CCAACCGACCTCCGGTACTTAATGACATTGGCAATAAGACAGTCAGTGAAGGTCAGTTATTGACTTTCATGATACTAGCTACTGACCCAGATGGTGATTCCTTAACCTACTCAGCAGGGGCCAATTTCATGCCGGAAACTATGACTTTCTCTTGGACACCGAGCTATGATGATGCGGGAGCCTATGAAAATATCCTTTTTGAGGTCTTTGATGGTGAGTTAACCGACTTTGAGGAGATCACCATCACCATAGTCAACGTGACGCTTAATGCCACTGTGGACATGGACGCGGATACGATAAATCTCGGAGCAGGAAGGAAATGGTTAACGGGATATATAGAACTTCCGGCTGAATATCAGCCGGAATTCGTGGATCTCTCCATGGTCATATTAAACTTAAACGGGGGAGCGATCCCGGCAGTTACAGATCCTAAATACGACTTTGTAACTGACCCATCTATATATATACAGGACCACGATGGTGACGGCGTCCCGGAGAGGATGGTCAAGTTTGACTGGTCTTTAGTGAAGCCCTTCATTGAACTTGGAGAGAATGTACTGGTGGTCAGCGGAGGACTTCTGAGCTGGCCAGCCAGGCCAGATTTTGAAGGTACTGATACTGTCAATGTAATAGAATAGAGGTAACAAAGCAGTAAACAGCCAAAGCGCCTCTCAACAGAGAGGCGCGTTTTTTTTACGGTCTAAGGTTTATAGTTTAAAGTTTCTTTATCTTTGATCCCTCTTTTGTATCTTCAACCCAGTAGCCCAGCTCTTTTATTTTTTTTCTCAATTCATCAGCTTTTTTCCATTGTCCTATTTTTCTAAAATTTTCTCTTTCTTTTACTAAACTAAAGATTTTTTCAGGGATTTTTGTTTTACTTTTTAGTTCAAAAATAACATTAAATATTCTATCTATTTTTTTTAAGAAATCTAAAATTTCTTTTGCCTCTTTTTTGCCAAGTTGATTTTTATCCAATAAAGAATTGCTTTTATTTATTAGTTCAAATAATAAAGCTATAGCATTTGGAGTATTAAAATCATCTTTCATCGCTTCCTCAAATACCGAAGCGTAAGCTGAGGTAGAAAAGAGATTTACTTCTTTGATTCTTTTTTTATTTCTTAAATTTTTTAGTTTATCCACAAATTCATCTATTTTTTCTAATTCCTTTTCTGTTTGTTTGACTATTTTCTCATTATAATCAATAGGGGAACGATAATGGCTTTTGATAATTAAAAGTCTTAAAATGCGGGGAGATTTCTTAGTAATAAAATCCCGAATAGTAACAAAATTACCAAGAGATTTTGCCATTTTTTGCCCCCTGACCGTCAGAAAACCCGAATGAAGCCAGTATTTTACAAAAGGTTTCTTACCCGATAAAGCTTCCATTTGGGCAATTTCAGCTTCATGGTGAGGAAATATCAGGTCTCTGGCACCACCATGGATATTATATTGGAAGCCAAAATATTTTTCAGCAATAGCCGTATCCTCAATATGCCAGCCGGGTCTGCCCAAACCCCAGGGACTTTTCCAGCTTGGTTCATTTAGTTCAGAAAATTTCCAAAGACAAAAATCTCCTCTGTTTCTTTTTCCCTTACTTTCATCTATTCTGGAAACAGCATCTTCTGCCTGAAGAACTGTTCTTTTTGATAATTTTCCGTAGTCCCTGAATTTTCTGATATTGTAATATATTCCATCTTCAATTCTGTAAGCGTAATCTTTCTTTGAAAGACGCTTCACTTGGCTGATAATTTCTTTAATATGCTCTGTCGCTCTGGCATACTTGGTCACACTGTTCACCTTTAAACTTCTCATATCTTTCAGATATTCTTTTTCAAAATCTCTGGCCAATTTATGGGGAGTAGTTAGTTTTTCTTTCGCTCTTTTAATTATCTTGTCATCTATATCTGTGATGTTTTGTAGATAAAAAACATTGTACCCCTTTTCTCTTAAGCACTTTACGATTACATCAAAAATAATATAGGTTCTGGCATGGCCTATATGGGAAAAATCGTAAACCGTCGGCCCACAAACAAAAAAATTAACCCTCTTACCCTTTCTGGGCCTAAAAACCTCCTTTTTCTTAGATAGGGTATTGTACAGTTTTAGGACCATATTAATTTATAATACCACCATTCAATGAATTTTCAATTCATTTCGGTAGGCGAAGAAGTGTGCTTCTTCTTCCACTTCAGCTGAAACTTCAGCTTTTGATTTTTTGGGAAATTTATGATAAAATTCTTTAAAGAGGATTTCATCCTTAGATAATTATGACACCAGAAATTCAGACATTTTTATTGGCCATAACTCCAGTAGGAGAACTAAGAGCAGCTTTACCTACGGCTCTGGCCATCTACCATTTAAATTGGCCTATTGCTTATTTTATTTCAGTAATGGGGAATTTAGTGCCGGTGGTGTTTCTTCTTCTTTTTTTGGAACCGGTTTCCAGCTGGCTTTCCAGAAAATCTAATTTTTTCCAGAAATTTTTTTCCTGGTTTTTTGAGAAAACCCGGAAGAAGTCTCAGTCCGATATGAAAAAATACGGCTACTTGGCCCTGATTCCTTTTGTAGCCATTCCTCTTCCTCTCACCGGGGGCTGGACTGGTTCCATTATTGCTTTTTTATACCAAATTCCTTTTAAAGTGGCCTTTCCTTTAATTGCTCTGGGGGTTATGATAGCTGGAATAGTAGTTTTGTTTACTACCAAAGCTGGAATTACTATGGAAAAGTATTTTGGTTGGCCAGTCCTGCTAGGGGTTTTACTGATACTGGGATTGGGCTGGTATCTGTATAATAGAAAGAAAAAATATGTTAAAGAAATCTGACATCATCATTAGTATTATCATTGGATTTTTAATTGGGGTTTTATTTTTAGTCATTTTTAAAAACGTCGGAACAGAAATACCTTACAAATGGTTACTGCCAATAGTTTTTCCCTTTCTTACCTTGTTGGGAATATTCCTGGCTGCATTTATTGGTAGAAAGCTTTTAATGGTCTGGCAGGCAGCAAAGTTCCTTCTGGTGGGCGCCCTGAATACTTTTATTGATTTAGGAGTTTTGAACCTTTTAATCTTAATATCAGGCATTGCCTCTGGCAGCTTGTATTCTGGTTTTAAAGGAATTTCTTTTACGATAGCTGTGGTTAATTCTTATTTCTGGAATAAATTCTGGACCTTCAAAAGATCCAAGACAACAGCCCCAGGAAAGGAATTTCTCCAGTTTTTCATCGTCAGCGCCATTGGTTTTAGTATTAATGTGGGCGCGGCTTCTCTGGTAGTGAATGGTATTGGTCCACAGTTTGGATTAACAGCTGAAATTTGGGCTAATATAGGAGCGATTGCTGCCGCTTTCTGTGCAATGGTCTGGAATTTTGTCGGTTATAAATTCATCGTCTTTAAAGCCTAATATGTCCCTAGTTTTATATCGAAAATACCGACCAAAAACTTTTGCTGAAATAATTGGTCAGGAGCATGTTGTCAAGACAATTACCAATGCGATTGCTTCAGGGTCAATTTCCCATGCTTATCTTTTTTCCGGTCCCAGAGGTTCAGGGAAGACCACTATTGCCCGGCTTTTAGCTAAATCTTCAAATTGTCAAAACCGAAAAGAAGGTGAGTTTGAACCCTGCAACAAATGTAGTTCCTGCACAGAAATAATGGAGAATCGGGCACTGGATTTAATTGAGATTGATGCCGCTTCTCATCGGGGGATAGATGAGATGAGGGAATTAAGAGATGGAATAAAATTTTCACCCACCAAATCAAAATATAAGGTATTTATTATTGATGAATGTCATCAATTGACTAAAGAGGCAGCTAACGCCCTTTTGAAAACTTTAGAAGAACCGCCAAGCCATGCTATTTTTGTTTTAGCCACTACGGAAATCCATAAAATGATACCGACTATTATCTCCAGATGCCAGAGATTTGATTTTAGAAAACTTACGGTGCCCGAAATAATCAAGAGATTAGAGATCCTAGCTGATAAAGAGGGTGTTAAAATAGAAAAGCCAGCTCTGGAGCTTATTGCTTTGAACTCCGGCGGTTCAATCAGGGATGCTGAAAGTTTATTAGACCAGGTTTTGACTTTCGGGGGAACAATTGGCAAAAAAACTGATATTACGGCTGAAGACATTAAAAATTTATTAGGGGTGGTGGAAACAAGATTAATAGCTAAGTTTACCGACTTTCTTTCTCAAAAAAAGCCGGCTGAGGCAATATACTTCCTGAATGAAATAGCAGAAGGCGGTTCTGATCTTCAGCAATTCACTAAATCCCTGGTTAATTATTTAAGACAGGCATTTATTTTGCGTCTGGCCGGCGCCCAGGCCACAGAGACAGGTAATCCAATAATTATAGGACTGACCAAGGAAGAATTTCAAAAAATTAAAGAACAAGCAGCTAATTTCAAAGAGGGTGAGCTTCGTCATATTTTAAACCTCTTTATTGAAGCAGAAAACAAAATGAAATATTCATCAATACCCCAGCTTCCCTTAGAATTAGCCATAGTTGAAGCAAGTGAGGCGCAAGCCGAACGCAGCACGGAGATGAAAGAGTAGCTTTTATCGAACCCTTGCATCATCCGTGGTTCATGATATTAAAAACCAAAGAGAAAGAAAAAGCAATAAAACTCAGAAAAAGAGGGTTTTCGTATTCTGAGATTTTAAAACAAATTCCTGTAGCGAAATCTACTTTATCTTTATGGCTAAGAAGTGTCGGATTAGCTAAAGAGCAAAAGCAAAGATTGACAGAAAAGAGGATTGCCGCTGCTTTAAGAGGAGCTCAAGCAAGAAAAGATTTTAGATTGGCTATAACAAAAGAAATTAAAAATAAAGCAAAACGAGAAATAGGAAAATTATCCGACCGAGAATTGTGGCTTGTCGGCATAGCTCTTTATTGGGCGGAAGGACATAAAGAGAAAGAACATGGAAATTTAATAAAGCTAGGAAATTCTGACCCCAATCTTATAAATATCTTTTTAAAATGGCTTCAGAGAATATGTAAAATTAATAGAAAAGATATTCATTTCCGGATTTATTTACATAAAACGTCAGAAGATAGGTTAAAAGAAGTGCAGGATTATTGGGTCAGCGTTACAAAATTTCCGAAAAAAAATTTTCAAAAAATTACTTGGAAGAGACATAAAATTAATACTCGACGAAAAAATATAGGAAGTAGTTATTTTGGGTTATTAGAAATAGTAGTTAGAAAAAGTACAAATTTAAATCGGGAGGTCCAAGGATGGATAGAAGGAATTTATAAATAATGCGGGGTGGTGCAATGGTAACACGCCTCACTTTGGATGAGGAATTCTTGGTTCGAATCCAAGCCCCGCAGCACTGTACTATATTCTCGTTTTTCTGCCTCGTTTTGCGCCTCGCCCGTTCCGGGCTCGGCGCCGAAATGGGGCAAATTTCCGAGTATTTTCCACGCGGGGCGTGGAAAATATTTTACGTTTTGGTCTGCCAAAACAAGGTTCGAGCCGACTTTTTTGAGAAATTCTGCTTTCTCTGTCAAGTCAGTGCCAGAAGCCACAGTTTTAGCTTCATTTGACCTTAAAATGAAGTTTTTGGCCGGTTCGAGCCAAGAGTACCCCTTTTGCTGAAAAGCCTTCAATTTCTCTGAAATCT
>CAYXOH010000009.1:0-1983 GCA_964467045.1 uncultured Candidatus Saccharibacteria bacterium
TATAACAAAAAACCGCCCCGCGGGGCGGTTTTTTGTTAGTCGGGCTGTGGAGAATTGAACCCGGGAATTCTATATGTTTCAAAATCTGATTATTTTTGAAAGATGATTAACCGGGAATAAATCTTTTGGATATATTTCTATTAAAGCTAGTTTATATTTTTTAGCTAATGCTTGTTTCTTTTTTATTAGTTTATCGTATTTTTTTATTTGTCCTTTTAAACCAAAAAATTCAATCCAATTATTTCCGACAATAAAATCGACCGTTAACGATTTATCTTCAGGATAATGGGTTCTTCTTTCATGTTTAATTTTTCTTACGTAAAGCCAATCATCAATAATTTTTTCTGCAAAAGAATCACAAATATGTCCATCTTTAGCAATAAATTTTTTCGAAAACATAACTGGATTTGGCTTAAATCCAGCAGCTTTAATCGCTTTATTCCATGTACCGAAGATTGCTTGTGCTCCCTTAGCTAGTCCTGGTTTTTCTTTTTTGGTAGGTATTCTACCTTCTATTTTATAAAAAGTTCTTATTTTATTTAAAATTATTTTTCTTTTTTCGGCGTCGCTTTTCTTTCGAGGATTTATCGCTTTGGAACGACATAGTTTTGAACAATATTTTCGTTTTCCATAAAATTGTTTACCACAAATAGGGCACGTTTTAAGTTTTTTTCTTGAGAGATTATTAAAAATAGCAGCACAAGAGGAAGAACAAAAAATACGTCCGGATTTAGATTTTTTGAATTGGGCTAATTTTCGAGATGCTTTTTTATCACAACCGGGATTTCCACATGATGTTTCAACTTTAGTAATTTTAGCTTGTTTTTGACATTCTTTTGAGCAATATTGTTTCCAGCCAAATTTTTTAGCCTCGTTTACTCGTCCCGCAGGCCTAAGATATGATTTTCCGCAGGTTGAGCAAGTTACTTTAATTAGATCCATAAAATTTGTTGTCGGGGCGGTGGGATTCGAACCCACGAAATGTCTCCAGCACCCCATGCTGGCGCCCTAAACCGCTAGGCCACGCCCCGCAAATTTACTTTCTTTTTCCCAAGGCTTTAATACACTTAGTGCAAGCCAAAACCCTTTTACCTGAAGGCAAACGAACCCATTGTAAATTGGGATATTTTCTTTTTTTAATGGTTGGATTATACTTTCCTCTTAGTTTTTTTAATTTCCAAACCATTTGAGATTTTTTCCCGCAAATTGTACACTGTTTTGCCATATAGTTTAATGGTATCAAAGTTTTTTATTTTTTTCAAGATATGATATATTAAGAGTGATGCTTATTCGTTTACTTTTTGAAAATCCATTATTATTTTTGATGGTAGCAGTCGCTATCTTATTGGCTTTGAGTATTCATGAATATTTTCATGCCTGGACAGCTTTTTATTTAGGTGATCCGACGGCCAAATACGCCGGTCGCTTAACAATAAACCCGATTGCTCATTTAGATCCCCTCGGAACGCTTTTGCTTTTCTTTGTTGGGATTGGTTGGGGCAAACCTGTTCCCATCAACCCTCTTAATTTTAAAGACCGCAAGAAAGGGGATTTATTGGTTGGGTTAGCGGGACCAGGTTCTAATTTTTTAATGGCTTTAGCTGTCGGGCTTATTTTGAGGTTTATTGAAATTTCTAATCCCGGTCTTGTTTTTTTTCTTGCTTTCTTTGTCTGGATTAATCTTGTTCTTGGTTTGATTAACATGATACCGGTTCCGCCGCTTGATGGTTCTCATATTCTTTTCGCTCTGCCAATTTCAGAAAACATTAAAATTTTATTAGTAAAAAACAGCTTGCTATTATTATTGCTGGCAATATTTTTTGTTTGGTTTGTTGGTTTTCCTTTTATTTTGAGACCACTTTTTAGTTTGATTACCGGCTTCTTACCTCTTTTTTAGATGATTTTTATTGACAGCTTTAAAACTATTTGTTATATTATAGCTTGAGCACAAAAAGTGCTTAATTATTTTTAAACTTACATGCC
>CAYXOH010000009.1:2083-4704 GCA_964467045.1 uncultured Candidatus Saccharibacteria bacterium
AAAAAAAAGAGAAATATTACCCGATTCAGTTTATAACAACGTTAAACTTGCTAAGCTTATTAACCAGGTAATGAGACGGGGTAAAAAAAATGTTGCCAGGAAAATTGTTTATGGAGCTTTGGATTTTATTCAAGAAAAAACCAAAAAAGATCCACTGGAAACATTTGAGAAAGCAATAGAGAATGCTTCTCCCTTACTGGAGGTCAAACCAAAAAGAGTTGGTGGAGCTACCTACCAGGTGCCCCGGGAGGTGAGGGGAGATAGAAGAATGGCCTTAGCTATGAGGTGGATAATTAAAGCTGCTAAATCTAAAAAAGGAAAATCAATGAAAGAAAAGTTAGCCGAAGAATTAATTTCAGCATCAAAAAACGAAGGAGTAGCAGTGAAAAAGAAAGAAGATACCTACAGAATGGCCGAGGCCAACCGAGCTTTCGCTCACTTTGCCTGGTAGTCACTCAGCAGGGCTGCGAGATATCACTCTTGCATCCCTGTTTCGCTTTATATATATTTCATAGAGTTATGAGACAATATCCAATAGAAAGAGTAAGAGATATCGGAATTATCGCTCATATTGATGCCGGTAAAACAACAGTAACCGAGCGAGTTTTATTTTATACCGGCATTTCTCATAAAATAGGTGAGGTTCATAATGGTCAGGCCATTATGGACTGGATGGCTCAGGAAAAAGAAAGAGGAATTACCATTACTTCGGCTGCCACCACTTGTTTTTGGGTACCTTCAGATTCAGAGAAAAAAAAGGAAGGCGAATACAGAATAAATATTATTGATACCCCAGGTCATATTGATTTTACAGTTGAGGTTCAGAGGTCTTTGCGGGTTTTAGACGGAGCAGTCGTTGTTTTCGATGGGGTAGCCGGGGTAGAACCGCAATCTGAAACCGTCTGGCATCAGGCAGATAAATTTAATGTTCCCCGAATTTGCTTTATTAATAAATTAGATCGCCTGGGGGCTGATTTCGAAAAAAGCTTAAAATCAATTTGGTATAAATTGTCGCCTCAGGCTGTAGCCTTACAATTAGCAATCGGCAAAGAAGATGGTTTCCAGGGAGTAATTGATTTATTAAAAATGAAGGCTTTAAAATTTGAAGGAGATTTTGGTCAAATTGTCAAAGAAGAGGAAGTTCCTCCGGATTTGTTGGATAAAGCCAAAGAGTATCGGGAAAAAATGGTAGAGAAAATTGCTGAGCAAGACGAAGTTTTAATGGAGAAATATTTAAAAGAAGAAGAGATTTCAGTGGAAGAATTAAAAAATGTTCTCAGAAAAGCTACTATTGATTATAAGTTAATCCCGGTATTTTGTGGTTCAGCTTTAAAAAATAAAGGAGTTCAACCTCTTCTTGACGGAGTGCTTGATTTTCTTCCAAGTCCAGTTGATTTGCCTCCGGTGAAAGGGACAGATCCTCAATCTGGTAAAGAAATAGCCAGAGAAGCGTCAGATTCTGAATCATTTTCTAGTTTAGCTTTCAAAGTTGCTACCGATCCCTATGTGGGAACCCTAACTTATTTTCGGGTTTATTCGGGAAACTTAAAAAAAGGTTCATATTTATTAAATTCAAACACCGGCGAAAAAGAGAGAATTGGCAGAATTTTAAGAATGCACGCTGCAGAACGTGAAGAAGTAGAAGAGATTTTTACCGGAGACATTGCAGCTACTGTAGGTCTTAAAAATACTTCAACCGGGCAGACGCTTTGTGATGAAAATCAGCCAATAGTTTTAGAAAAAATTATTTTTCCCGAACCTGTTATTTCAATTAGAATTGAACCAAAAACCAAAGCTGACCAGGAAAAAATGGGGACATCCTTAAGAAGACTGATGGATGAGGATCCTACTTTTAGAGTTAAGGGGGATTTAGAAACCGGAGAAACAATAATCTCTGGTATGGGAGAATTGCATTTAGAAATTATTGCCGACAGATTAAAAAGAGAATTTAAAATAGAAGCTAACGTTGGCAGGCCCCAGGTAGCTTATAAAGAAACCATTAGGGCTATAGCTGAAGCTGAGGGGAAATATATTCGTCAGTCAGGTGGACGAGGTCAATATGGTCATATTTTTTTAAGAATAGAACCGAAAGAGAGAGGAGAAGGTTTTGAATTTATTAACGAAATTAAAGGAGGCATTATCCCTCAGGAATACATTCCGGCTGTGGAGAAAGGGATAAAAGGGGCTATGGACAAGGGTGTGGTGGCAGGCTACCCAATGGTAGATTTATCTGCTGCTCTTTATGATGGTTCTTATCATGAAGTAGATTCTTCGGAGATGGCTTTTAATATTGCTGGTTCCATGGCTTTTCAATCAGCAGCTAAGAGAGCAAAACCGGTCTTATTGGAACCCGTAATGAAACTGGAAGTAGTAATTCCCTCTGAATTTTTAGGAGATATTATTGGTGATTTAGCAGCCAGGCGAGGGAAGATAGAAGAGACAAAAGACAGATTGCAAATGAAAGTGATAGATGCTAAGGCGCCCTTATCGGAAATGTTTGGCTACGCTACAGCCTTAAGATCCTTGACTGAAGGAAGAGGAACCTTTACTATGGAATTTGAACGCTACGAGGAAGTTCCTCAAAATATTGCTCAAGAAATTATTGAAGGGCGAAGAAGATA
>CAYXOH010000009.1:4804-16892 GCA_964467045.1 uncultured Candidatus Saccharibacteria bacterium
AGGGCGAAGAAGATAGAATTCCCTAATCCACAACTAAGGGGATTGACTAAATTTTAAAGGTTGTGTAAAATAATTAATATAATAAATTAATACCTACGAATTACCAATCACAACGAAGTACAAATGTTCGTAATTCGATAAAATTCGTAATTGGTAGGAAATAAATAAAATTATGGCAGAAAAAGAAAAATTTGTCAGGGAAAAACCCCATCTTAATATTGGTTCCATCGGGCATGTTGACCACGGAAAAACCACTTTAACCGCTGCTGTTTTAAAAATCCAAAAATTAAAAGGATTTAAAGCAACGGAAAAAACAGTAGATCAAATTGATTCCGCTCCCGAAGAAAAAGCTCGTGGTTTAACTATTAATGTTACCCACGTGGAATTTGATTCTGAGAAAAGACACTATGCCTGGATTGACTGCCCCGGTCACGCCGACTATATCAAAAACATGATTACTGGCGCCGCCCAAATGGACGGAGCAGTTTTAGTGGTCTCAGCACCCGATGGTCCCATGCCTCAAACCAGAGAGCATATTCTTTTAGCCCGTCAGGTGGGCCTACCATCATTGGTGGTCTTTTTAAATAAATGTGATGCTGTAGACGATCCGGAAATTATTGATTTAGTTGAATCGGAAGTAAGAGAGTTATTAAAAAAATATGGTTTTCCGGGAGATGAAACTCCAATTATTAAAGGTTCTGCCCTGAAAGCTTTAGAGGCAAAATCCCTGGATGATGAAGTAGCTAAACCAATTGTTGAATTAATTAAAGCCGTAGACGATTTTGTTCCGGAACCAGCCAGAGAGATTGATAAACCCTTCTTGATGGCTATTGAAGATGTCTTCTCAATTGCTGGACGGGGTACAGTAGCAACAGGAAGAATTGAAAGGGGAGTAGTCAAACCAAACGATGAGATGGAATTAGTTGGGGTTAAACAAACTATTAAGACAACGGCTGTCAGTGTTGAGATGTTTAATAAAACTCTTGACGAAGGAAGAGCAGGAGACAACGTTGGAATTTTAATTAGAGGATTAAAGAAAGAAGATGTTGAAAGAGGACAGGTTTTAGCAAAACCAGCTTCAATTACCCCCCATACTGAATTTGAAGGCGAGGTTTATGTCTTGAGTAAAGAAGAAGGCGGTCGTCATACTCCCTTCTTTACTGGTTATAAACCTCAGTTTTATTTCAGAACAACTGATATAACAGGGGATGTAGCCTTACCCGAAGGAACGGAGATGGTCATGCCGGGAGACACCGTCAATGTCAAAATTAAGTTGATAGCTCCAATTGCCATGGAAGAAAAGCAAAGGTTCGCTATTAGAGAAGGAGGGAAGACAGTTGGCGCTGGAGTAGTTACTAAAATAGTTAAATAAAATTTCTAATCTCTAAAATTTTGCTCATTAGTTATTTTTAGAGTGTTCCTTTAAGATAAGATGCCGAAGAAAAAAACAGTTGTCACTACAGAAGAGGTCAAGCCAAAACTCCGAATCAAGTTGAGGTCTTATGACCATAAGGTGATTGATAAGGGTTGTCGCCAGATTATTGAAGTAGCTTTGCGCTACGGTGCCGAAGTTTCAGGTCCTGTTCCCCTGCCTACAGAAATCCAGAAATATACGGTGAACAGGTCCAGTTTTATTCATAAAGATGCCAGGGAACAGTTTGAAATAAGAATTCATAAGCGACTGGTTGATGTGTTGAATCCGGGTCCAAAAATCATTGATGCCTTAACGAATTTAAATTTACCGGCCGGGGTAGAAGTGGAAATCAAAATGTGACCCTCTATGAGTTAGTAGGAATTTACGAATTTATGTTTCTGTTTTATTATGAATAGAGATAATTATTTCAAAAAATATATATAACAAAATAATAAATCAAACTAACCCAGAAGAGCAAAATACGGGGTTAGTACCCCGTATTTTGTTTGAAAGATTATTTATAATTTGTAGGAGAATATGAAGTTCATCCTTGGAAGAAAAATAAAAATGTCGCAGGTGTTCGGCGAAAAAGGAGAGGTTATGCCGGTAACCTTGATTGAAGCCGGGCCCTGTCAGGTTTTACAGATAAAAACAAAGGAAAAAGACGGCTATAGTGCTGTTCAGGTCGGGTTTAAAAAGATTGAGAAAAAGAAAAAAATCAAAAGACCAATGAAAGGGAAGGAATTTAGATTTATCAGAGAATTCAGAAATTTCTTAGCTGGCGGAGGTAGTTATAAAGTAGGAGATAAGATCGAGGCTTCAATTTTCAAAGAGGGAGAAAAAGTTGAGATTTCAGGAGTCTCCAAGGGTAAGGGATTTCAAGGCGGGGTAAAAAGATGGGGATTTTCTGGAAGAAATGCTACTCATGGTGTAAAACACGAACAGCGAACCTTGGGATCAACCGGCATGAGTTTTCCGGAAAGAGTTATTAAGGGAAGAAAAATGCCAGGCCGCATGGGGCATGATCGGGTTACGGTTAAAAATTTAAAAATAATTAAGGTAGATAAAGATAATAATTTATTAGCGATTAAGGGAGCAATTCCCGGGGCAAAAGGAACTTTGTTGGAGATCAAAGGTTAAATTATATGAAGGTTTCAGTCTACAGTCAAAAAGGTGAAGAAGTTGGAACTACTTTATTGCCAAAGGAACTCTTTGATTTGGAGGTGGATACTGACCTGATACATCAGGTAGTAATTTATCAATTAGCTAACAGAAGAAGGATTTTAGCTCAGACTAAAGACAGAAGTGAAGTAAGGGGTGGTGGCAGAAAGCCCTGGCGACAAAAGGGTACAGGTCGAGCGAGGCATGGTTCTCGTCGTTCACCTCTTTGGATAGGAGGCGGAGTAACTTTTGGACCAACCAAAGAAAGAGTTTTTAAGAAGAAAATTAATGAGAAGAAGAAAAGAAAAGCTTTATTGATGACCTTGTCTGCTAAAGCAAAAAATAATTTAATTTTTATTATAGACAGGTTTAATTTGGAAAAACCAAAAACCAAAGTAATGGCTGAAATAATTGAGAAATTAAAATCAAAGATTAAGAATTTTGAAAAAGGTTCTTCTTTAATTATTCTGCCCCAAAAAGAGAAGAAGATTATTTTGGCGGCCAGAAACCTTGCGGGGGTAGCTATTATTGAAGCGAAAAATTTAAACTGTTTAGATTTGCTTACTTTTAAATATTTAATAATTTCCAAGGAAGCGGTAAAAACAATAAAAGAAACTTTTTTGAAAGATAATAAACAATAAAACATAATTTAACATGGCGATTACGGATATTTTTAAAAAGAAGAAAGCAAAGAAAAAAACAATCAAACCAAAAGAAGAATTGAAAGAAATTAAGATTGAAAAACCGGTTGAGATTCCCAAAGCGAAAAAAGAAAAAAAATCAGGAGAAGCTTACCGGATTTTAAAAATCCCTCACGTTACAGAAAAAGCTAGCATTTCAACTATCCAGAATCAATACGTCTTTAAAATCAGTTCCAGAACCAATAAAACGGAAGTCAGCAAGGCAGTCCAAGAAGTTTTCGGAGTAGATGTAGTTTCGGTTAGGATTATTAATGTCCCTAAAAAAAAGAGGAGACTGGGAAAAGTAAAAGGATTTAGAAAGGGTTATAAAAAAGCGATTGTCAAAATCAAGAAAGGACAGAAGATAGAAGTACTACCTCGCTAAAATATCAATGGCTAAGATCCAAAGTTCAAAAAAAATATTAACCAAGAAGAAGCCCGAAAAGGGATTACTTTTATCTTTTAAAAAGAAGGCGGGCAGGGGTTCTAGTGGTAGAATAACTGTTAGACATAAAGGTGGCGGAGCAAAAAGACTTTTTAGAATTGTTGATTTTGGAGAAGAAAAAATGAATATGCCAGCTAAGATTATAGCTATTGAATATGATCCTAACCGATCTTCTTTTATTTGTCTTCTGGAATATCAAGATGGAGAAAAGAAATATAGAATTTGTTCCAAAGATTTAAAAGTAGGAGATAGCGTAATCTGTGCCGAAAGCGCAGAAATTAAAATTGGGAACAGAATGAAATTAAAAAATATTCCTATAGGAACGCAGGTTTATAATGTTGAAATTGAACCAGGAAAAGGCGGTAAATTAATTAGGGGAGCCGGAACTGCAGCACGAGTTTTGGCTCATGAAAATGGTTTCACAAATTTAGTTTTGTCTTCGTCTGAAGTAAGACGAATTTCGGAAAATTGTTTTGCTTCAATTGGACAAGTTTCCTATCCTGAACATAAATTTATTACTATAGGAAAAGCAGGCAGGTCAAGACTATTAGGAAGAAGGCCCACTGTCAGAGGAACAGCTATGAATCCGGTTGACCATCCTCATGGAGGCGGCGAAGGAAGAACTCCCAGGGGTTTAAAACATCCCAAGACACCCTGGGGGAAACCAGCTTTAGGGGTAAAGACAAGAAAGAAGAAATGGACGGAAAAGTTTATTATTCAAAGAAGAAGAAAAAAGAAAAAGTAATATCTACGCAGTATAAATCAAAGAGAAGTACAAATATTCGTAATTCGATGGAATTCGTAATTAGTAAGGTAATAATACTATGGCAAGAAGTCTTAAAAAAGGTCCATATGTAGATGAAAAACTATTGAAGAAAGTGAAGATAGCAAAACCAGGGGAAGTTATTAAAACCTGGCGAAGGTCATGCACTATTGCTCCAGAAATGGTCGGTTTTACTTTCGGAGTTCATAATGGAAGAGAGTTTATTACAGTTAGGGTAACTGAGGATATGGTAGGTCATAAACTGGGAGAATTCTCTCCGACTACCAAATTCTCACGACATGGCGGAAGGATGCAAAGAGAAATCGAAGCTAAAGCGACGGAAAAAGAAGCGGAGAAAGCACCGGAAAAGATAAAAGAATAAAATGATAAAGTTATGCCAGTAACAGCAAAATTACAATATTTAAGGATTGCGCCAAGAAAAGTGAGACTAGTTGCTGATTTAATTCGAGGTAAGAGCATTGAGGAGGCTCAGGCTATTTTAGGTTTTACTATCAAAAGAGCAAGCCAATCCCTGAATAAACTTTTAAAGCAAGCCGTAGCTAATGCTAAGAATAATTTCCAAATGGATCCGGCTAATCTTTACATTGCCAAGATTACGGTAGACGAGGGACCGAAATATAAGAGATGGCAGCCAAGGTCTCGCGGCCAAGCTTATGAGATTCAAAAGAAAACCTCTCATATAATCATTATTCTCAATGAAATAGAGAAGAAAGCTAAAAAAATTAGGAAAACAAAGTCCAAAGCTGTTATACCGGAAGAATCCAAAAAGACTGAGCAGGAAAAGATAATTAAATGGGAAAAACCAAAGATAAAACCCAGACCAAAATCGGAATTTGAAAAAAAGAGCCCTCAAATAAATAAGGGTATCCAAAAAATATTTCGTAGAAAAGCATTTTAACCACTATGACTCACAAAGTCCATCCAAAAGTATATAGGTTGAAAGATCTCGGGGATTGGCATTCCCGCTGGCTAAACAAAAGAGACTTAGCTAAAAACTTAGAGGAAGATTTTAAAATTAGAGAATTTTTACAAAAGAAAATCGGAAAATTAGGAATTGAAAAAATTGAAATTGAGAAATTCCCAGGTAAAATTGTAATTATTATTTCTAGCGCTAGACCCGGACTTATTATTGGCCGTGGGGGCGAAGGAATTGAAATATTAAAAAAAGAATTAGAAAAAAAAGTTTTAAAACAAGGATCCCTTTCCTCTAAAAACCAGCCCCGCCGGGAATTAAAATTAGAGATTAAAGAAGTTCATGATCCCTGGGGTTCAGCTCCCTTAGCAGCCCAATGGATAACTCAACAAATTGAGAAAAGAGTTCGTCGTCGACGAGTTTTAAAACAAGCTTTGGGAAAAATTATAGCTTCAAAACAAGTTAGAGGAGCAAAAATTGAGTTGTCGGGCAGATTAGACGGAGTGGAGATTGCCAGAAGAGAATGGCTGCAGAAAGGCAGATTACCACGACAAACCCTGCGGGCTGATATTGATTATGCTTTAGCAGAAGCCCATTGTACTTACGGAGTAATTGGGGTAAAGGTCTGGATATATAAAGGCGAAAAGTTCGAAGAGTAATAATAAAATATGGCGATATTAATACCAAAAAAAGTCAAACACAGAAAATGGAGAAGAGGAAGATCAAAAGGGATTGAGTCGCGAGGTACCGAGCTTTCTTTCGGCTCTTATGGCTTAAAAGGCTTAGAAACCTGTTGGATTACCACCCGTCAGTTAGAAGCTGCTAGGCGTTCCATTATAAGATATCTTAAAAAGGGAGGTAAGCTCTGGGTAAAAATTTTTCCCGATAAACCAGTAACTAAAAAGGGTACCGAAGTTCCTATGGGCGGAGGAAAGGGGGGCGTTGATCATTATGTTTTTGCGATAAAACCTGGTAGAATTATTTTTGAATTAGACGGATTGAAAGAAGAAGTAGCCAGAAAAGCCCTTCAAAAGGCCGCAGATAAATTACCAATCAAAACTAAAATTATTAACCGGTGATGAAGATAGCTGAATTACGTCGAAAATCAGAATCGGAGCTTAAAAAACTTTTAAACGATGATGGAGAAAAATTGAGGCAACTTCGCTTTGATTTGGCAGCGGGGAAGGTAAAAAATGTTAGAGAGATTCGCAGAATTAAACGAGAAATTGCCCAAGTTTTAACATTATTTCATAAAGCATAACCTATGCCTAAGCGTCAATTAACCGGTAAAATTATATCAGATAAGATGGAGAAAACCGTTGTCGTGGAAGTAGAAAAAATAAAGAAACACCCGAAGTATTTAAAGAGGTACAAAAGACACAAAAAATACAAAGCCCACCTTAAAGAAGGTGAATATAAAATTGGAGATAAAGTAGTGATTGAAGAGTGTCGACCTATATCAAAAGAAAAAAAATGGAAAGTAATAAAGGAAGTCGATGAAAAATAATTTTCATCTCCATCTGCGTTTTTTATAAAATAAAAAACTTGATTTATGATTCAACCTCGTACAATGTTAAAAGTTGCCGATAACACTGGCGCAAAAGTAGTTCAATGTTTTAGGGTATTAGGTGGCACCAGTCATCGCTATGCTCAAATTGGTGACGTAATCGTCGGTACAGTCAAAGAAGCGGAACCAAGAAGGATTGTTCAGAGACATGCTGTGGTCAGAGCGGTGGTTGTTCGCCAGAAAAAAAACTTCCGGAGGAAAGATGGAACTTATATTAAATTTGATGATAATGCAGTAGTAATTTTGGAAGGAAAAACCAAAGAACCAAAAGGAGGTAGAATTACTGGTCCTGTACCGCGGGAAATAAAAGAAAAAGGGTTTGATAAAATTGCTAATTTGGCTCCAGAAATATTATGAAGATAAAAAAAGGCGATACAGTTTTAATAATTAGCGGGAAAGATCGCGGCCGAAAAGGAAAAGTTTTAGAAGTTTTGCCAAAAGAGAATCGTCTTTTGGTTGGGGGAATAAATCTAAGAAAAAAACACGAAAAACCAAAAAAACAGGGAGAAAAAGGCCAAATTGTTCAGATGCCCGGTGCGATTTCTGTATCTAATATAAAGTTAATTTGCCCAAAATGCGGCAAAGTAACCAGAGTAGGTTATAAAATTTTAGGTAAAAATAAAGTAAAAATCTGTAAAAAGTGTCAACAAGAGATTGAGTAAGAAAGCTTATTATTTTTTTCACTAACGTTCTAATTATGATAATCCCTTTGTTAGAAAAATATAAAAATAAGGCCATTCCGGTAATGATGGAAAAGTTCGGATATAAAAATGAAATGGCTGTGCCAAAAATTGAGAAAGTAATAGTTAATACTGGTTTTGGCCGACAGATTACCAGTAAAACTTCAGAAGAGCAAAAAAAATTCATTAACTATATTTTAGAATCGTTTTCAGCTATTTGTGGTCAAAAAGCTGTTCCGACTCAAGCAAGAAAAGCAATATCCGGTTTTAAAATTAGAAAAGGTATGCTCATTGGAACAAAGGTAACTTTAAGAAAAAAGAAAATGATTGATTTTTTAGAAAGATTAATTAATATAACCTTACCCAGAACTAGAGATTTTCAGGGAATTGACCCAAAATCTATAGATAAAAATGGCAATTTAACCCTCAGTATTAAAGAACATATTGCTTTTCCAGAAATTTTACCAGAAAAAGCAAAAGATATTTTTAGTTTAGAGATTACAGTTGTAACCACGACCAAAATTAAAGAAGAAGGATTAGAATTATTTAGACTATTAGGCTTTCCCATAAAAACATAGAACAAAGTTATGGCAACTCAGGCTCAAATAGCCAAATCCAAAAAAAAGCCCAAGTATAAAAGTCGCCTAGTCAGACGCTGCTTTAGATGCGGAAGAAAGAGAGGCTATATAAGAAAATTTGGATTATGCCGAATTTGTTTTCGAGAATTAGCCAACAAAGGCTTAATTCCTGGAGTGAAGAAGAGCAGTTGGTAATTTCAAGATTAACCACAAATTACTATTTACAAAAATTATGGATCCGATATCAGACATGTTAACAATTATAAGAAATGCTTTAGCGGTAAAGAAAGATACCGTGAGTATTCCTTTTTCTAATTTAAAATATGAAATCGCCAAGATATTGGAGAAAAAAGATTTTGTAGAAAAAGTAGAAAAAAAAGGAAAAAAACTAAGAAAAAATATTGAAATTATTTTAAAATATCAAGCTGGAGTTCCGGTGATTTCCGGGCTTAAAAGAATTTCCAAACCTGGCCAAAGAATTTATCTTGATTCAAAGAAAATTAAGAAAGTTAAAGGTGGCTACGGCCTGGCAATCATTTCTACATCAAAGGGATTAATGACCAACAAAGAGGCTAAAAAACAAAAGGTTGGTGGTGAAATTTTGTGTGAAATATGGTAAAACTATGTCTCGTATAGGTAAAAAACCAATTCCAATACCGGCCGGAGTGGAAGTAAAAATTAAGGATGATGTAATATCTGTTAAAGGTCCCAAGGGCGAATTGTCACGAGAAATTTGGCCCGAAGTTAAAGTTGAAGTCAAAGAAAAAGAAATCTATGTTTTACCCCAAAAAGAAACCTCCAAAGGATCCCGCTCCGGCGGGACCCACGGGTTAGGCAAGAAGACTAAAGCAATTTGGGGTTTAACCAGAGCTTTGATTTTTAATATCGTTCAAGGAGTAACCAATGGTTTTGAAAAGAAGTTAGAAATGCAGGGAATAGGTTTTAATGCCAGTGTCCAGAACGGAGAGCTTATACTTAATGTTGGTTTTTCGCATCCAGTAAAAATAAAAATTCCTCAAGGTCTGGATATTTCAGTAGAAAAAAACATTATTACTATTTCTGGAATTGACAAAGAATTAATTGGTCAAACCGCTTCCACTATCAGAAAAATCAAACCCCCTGAGCCATATAAAGGAAAGGGAATAAGATATTTGGGTGAAATAATAAAAAGAAAAGTCGGAAAGAAGGTGACCACAACAGCTGGCTAAAAACATAAATCATGTTCTGCAAAATATGTTAGAGAAACAACAAAAAAGATTAAGACGCCACAAGAGAGTAAGGGCTAAAATATCCGGTGACAGTAAGAGACCGCGACTTTGTGTTTTTAGATCTGCAAAACATATTTATGCGCAACTTATTGATGATGATCGGGGGAAAACTTTAGTTTCAGCTAGTGACTTAGAAATTAAAAAAAGAGCCTCTCCCGCTAAAACTTCGGGAAGTAAGAAGAAAAACAAGGTTGATATGGCCAGAGAGATTGGTAAGCTAATTGCTAAAAAATCTTTAGAGAAAAAAATTGAGCAAGCAGTTTTTGATAGAGGAGGTTATTTGTATCACGGAAGAATAAAAGCAATAGCTGAAGGAGCCAGGGAGGGAGGACTTAAATTTTAATTTTCTATTATGATTCAAAAAAAGACACCAACCAAAAAAATAGAAAAAAAGCCTTCATTAACTGAAAAAACTCCGGGTAAGCCGGAAAGAACTTTTACTGAAAGAAGAGAAGAATTTGAATCAACATTATTAGATTTAACCAGGGTTTCCCATACCAGAGCCGGCGGTCGGAAGATAGGATTTAGAGCGGTCATAGTGGTTGGAAACAAAGAAGGTAAAGTAGGAGTGGGAGTAGCTAAGGGGAATGATGTGGCTTTGGCAGTAGAAAAGGCGACCAGATTAGCAAAAAAGAATTTAATTGAAGTACCGATTGTTGAAGATACTATTCCTCACGAAGTAGATTCTAAATTTGGTCCAGCTGAAGTTTTGCTTCGGCCGCAAAGAAAAGGAAGGGGATTGGTTGCCGGAGGAACAGTAAGGGTTATCTGCAGTTTGTCTGGAATTAAAAATATTTCTTCTAAAATTTTGGGCCGAACAGGGAATAAATTAAATAATGCTCAAGCAACCATTCAAGCATTAAAAAAACTAAAATATGCAACTCCACGAGCTAAAACCAAAGTATAAATTAAAGAAAAGAAAAAGAATCGGTCGAGGCGGCAAACGCGGTACTTATTCTGGCAAGGGGATAAAAGGACAAAAATCCCGCTCCGGAAGAAGACTCAAGCCAATTATCAGAGGTGTTATTAAAAGATATCCCAAATTAAGGGGGTACAAATTTAAGTCAAAAGCCAAAAGTCAGAGAGCAAATCTTGTAATTTTAAATTTAGAAATCCTGGAAAAGAAATTCCAGGCGGGAGAAAAAATTACTCCGGAATTATTGCTTAATAAGGAATTAATTCATAAAATAAAAAAAAGAATACCTAAGATTAAGATTTTAGGTAAGGGTAATATCAAAAAAGCCTTAGTTATTGAGAGATGCTTCGTTTCAAAGTCAGCAAAAGAAAAAATAGAAAAAGCTGGCGGTAAAGTATTATGAAATGGCTTAATAAAATCATTCAAATTTTCAAAATCAAAGATTTGCGTAATAAAATCCTATTTGTCTTAGGTATTTTCGCTGTTTTTAGATTAATGGCTAATATTCCCATTCCCGGAATTGCAACTGAAAAAATTACGGAATTTTTTGAGGGGAATCAGCTTTTTGGCTTGCTAAACTTATTTACCGGAGGAGCTTTAGACAACCTTTCTATTGTTATGCTTGGCCTGGGTCCCTATATTACGGCCGTCATAATTTTGCAACTATTAACTATGATTTTTCCCCAACTGGAAAGAATGTATAAAGAAGAAGGAGAAGCTGGCAGGCAGAAATTTAATCAGTATGGAAGAATAGCGACGATTCCTTTGGCTTTAGTCCAGGGTTACGCCATGCTGGGTCTTTTACAGCGCCAGCAGATAATTGGTCAGATTTCTTCAGAGTTGATGATTACCTCCATTTTAACAATTACCGCCGGGACTGTTTTTTTGATGTGGTTAGGAGAACTAATTACGGAAAAAGGAATTGGCAATGGTGTATCTCTTTTAATTTTTGCTGGTATTATTGCTGATTTTCCAAATAACATCGGACAAATGTTAATAAACTGGGATCCGGCAAAAATCCCTGCTTATTTACTTTTCTTTGGCATGGCTCTGCTTATTATTGCCGGAGTTGTTTTGATTAACGAAGGCAGAAGGAATATTCCTGTTTCTTATGCTAAAAGAGTCAGAGGAACCAAGATTTATGGTGGAGTTTCTACTTATTTACCTTTGAATATTAATCCAGCAGGAGTAATTCCAATTATTTTTGCTTTATCAATTATGCTTTTTCCAGGAATGATTGCTAATTTCTTGGGAGGGGCCGGCGGCACTGTCGGTAATATCGCTCAAGCTGTTGGCAATGCTTTTCAAAACCCCTGGATTTACGGCTCCTTGTATTTTATTTTAGTTGTTCTCTTTACTTACTTTTATACTGCCGTGACGTTTGATCCAAAAGCCATTTCTTCAAATTTACAAAAAATGGGCGGTTTTGTTCCCGGTCTTCGGCCCGGTGAATCTACCGCTAACTTTATGTATTATATTCTTAACCGAGTCCTCTTAATCGGAGCTTTATTTTTGGGGACAATTGCCGTCATGCCTTCAATTATTGGCGGAGCAACCGGCATAACGGTATTTAGTTTCTTGATTGGAGGAACAGCTTTATTGATTGTGGTTTCTGTGGTTCTTGATGTCATGAGACAAATTAAAGCTCAATTAGAAATGAGAGAATATGAAACCTTCTAAAA
>CAYXOH010000010.1:0-3837 GCA_964467045.1 uncultured Candidatus Saccharibacteria bacterium
TTTTTAAGTTTTTCAAAAAATGATGCCATAATTACTTTATTTTACATATACTTTTTAATTTTTTCAACTTCTGAAACCCAAATGTAACAAAAATAGCCAGACCAATTAATATAAGAACAGGAATCAAGAAGGTTAATTTGCCTCCTAATTCCATAATAGAAAAATTATATAATCCATGCAAGAGGACGGCAATGAATAGCCCCAGAGCTAAAAGTTTTCCCCGATTTTTTACTTCGTAAAAAGAAAAGGCCAGAAAGAATCCGATGGTAGCGGAACATAAAGTATGCAAGAAAGTCCCTCCTAAAAACCTGAAAGCGCTGTTGAGAAAAATATCTTTAAATAAAAAAACAGGACCCAGAGAAAACATAATTAAGATGTTTTCCAGGGCGGCAAACCCCAAAGCAGCAATAATCATATAAAGCATGGTATCAATCGGTTCGTCAAACTCTGGATGTCGTAGGACTTTCCCCTTGACTATCAGATATTTTAAACCTTCTTCTACCAGGGCCACTCCGATAAAGGTGCCGAGTATTGACATTAAAAAAGGCGGGACGTTCAATCGAGTTAGTTCTTTAGCAAAACCCATTTCCAACAAAATTGCCGGAAAAGCAGCCAGCATTCCATAAAAGAAAATTTTTAAAATCATTCTGTTGGATTCAGGATGAACATCCTTTCGCAAATAATAAGTCAACCAGACAAAGCTGGGTAAAACTCCAAAAACTATACAAAGAGGATAAGTTAGGTTGGCCATTTTTCTATCATCAAGGATTTCTTTTTATCTTTTATTGGCAGTTTCTGATAAATTTCTTCTGTCACAAAAGGAATAAAAGGATGTAGCAGCTTCAAAGAGGTTAGCAATACATATAATAGTATTTCCCTCGTTTGTTTATTATCTTGTTTTTTTGTTTTTTCAATATAGACATCACAGAAATCATGCCAGAAAAAATCATATAAAGTATGTCCTGCTTTCCCAAACTGAAAACTCTCTAAATCCCTATTAACCGATTTAATTGTTTTATCTAACTCCCTTAATATCTTTTTGTCAGCATTAGTCAATTTGGGACTTGCCCGTTTTATAGGAAGACGGAGGATTTCCTTCGGGGGGATTTGCATCAATACAAATCTTGAGGCATTCCAGATTTTATTGCAGAATTTCTTTCCCATAACAATATTATCTTCTACAAAATGAATATCTTGTCCGCCCATAATTTGATAGGCGATGCCAAACCGACTGGCATCCGCTCCGTATTTTTGGCAGAGAATCATTGGATTTATTCCCGTTCCCAGGGATTTGGACATTCTTTTGCCTTCTCTGGTCAAAACCGTTGGATGAACGAAAACCGTATGAAAGGGCAATTTTCCCATAAATTCCTTTCCAGAGAAAATCATTCTGGCTACCCATAAATTGATAATATCTCTGGCAGTACTCAAAACATCAGTAGGATAAAAAGATTTTAAATCCTTTGTTTTCTTGGGCCAGCCCAAAGTAGCCAAAGGCCAGAGAGCAGCAGAAAACCAGGTATCTAAGACACCCTTCTCTCCTTCAAGGGGGATTTTATGCCCCCACCAGAGTTGTCGGGAAATACACCAATCCTTAATATTTTTTAGCCAGTCAAAATAAATCTTTTCAAAATTCTTGGGAATAAATTTTATCTTGCCGCTCTTCACTGCCTTTATCGCTTCTTTAGCTAAAATATTCATTTTTAGAAACCACTGTTTTGAAGGAATAGGTTCAATTAAAGATTGACAGCGGTAGCAATAGGGAAGGGAGTGGTTGTAATTCTCTATTTTTTCAATTAAATTCCGTTTTTTTAATTCTTCTACTACTTTTTCTCTGCATTGAAGAGGAGTTAATCCTTCACAGATCTTTGATGCTTTTGTCATTTGTCCTTTCTCGTTAATCACTTTTGGCGCATCTAATTTATGACGCTGGCCAATCTCCCAATCAGTTAAATCATGAGCCGGGGTTACCTTGACGGCTCCCGTTCCAAACTTTGGGTCAACTGCCATGTCGGCAATTAGAGGAATTTCTCTTTCCTGAATTGGTAAAATAAGATTTTTACCAATTAAATTTTTATATCTTTTATCTTTTGGGTTGACAGCTACCGCTGTATCTCCCAGCATTGTTTCCGGTCGGGTGGTGGCAACGACAATATAATTTCTAATTTGTTTGAGAGGATAACGAATATACCAGAGGTTTCCCTTTTTTTCTTTGTATTCCAATTCTAAATCCGACAAAGAAGTCAGGCACCTTGGGCACCAGTTGATCGTTCTTTCTCCCCGGTAAATCCAGCCCCTTTTTTGGTAATACAAAAAGGCAGTTTCCACTGCCTTAACATAATCTTTATCCAGGGTAAATCTGGTTCTTGACCAGTCGCAACTTACCCCTAATTTTTTCAGCTGGTCTAAGATAATATTCCCGTATTTTTCTCGCCACTGCCAGACTCTTTCAACGAATTTTTCCCTGCCCAAATCAAATCTGGTTTTTCCTTCTTTTTTTAATTCTTTCTCCACCACGTTTTGAGTAGCGATACCGGCATGGTCGGTTCCTGGCAGCCAGAGCGTTTTGAATCCTTCCATTCTTTTTTTTCTGATTAAAATATCCTGAATTGTTGCATTCAGGGCATGACCCATATGAAGTTCTCCGGTAATGTTTGGAGGGGGGAGAACGATGGTATATGATTTATTCCTTTTTCCCGGAAGTTTGTCTGGATTAAAAAAGCCGGTTCTTAGCCAGAATTGGTATATCCTTTTTTCAGTTTTTTCAGGTTCGTAAACCTTAGCAAGATCCATGTTTATTTATTTTAACCTTAAATTTGCCTTAGCTTCAATATCTTCTAAATTTTTCTTTTCAGCTTCCCTTTGATGATAATACCCGGAGATTGCTGTCATTACTGCATTGTCAGTACAATATTTGCTATCTGGCAGGATGTATTTTGTATTTGGCAATTCTTTTTTAATTTTTTCTTTGAACTGCTTTCTTAATTCATAATTAGCTGCCACTCCGCCGCCGAGAATTATTGATTTTACTTTAAAATTCTTAGCTGCTTTAAGAGTTTTTTTAATTAAAACATCAATCACTGCCTGTTGGACTTCGGTAGCCATTTCTTGGATATATTTCTTTGACTTTTTAATTTTTGGAGGACGGCTTTTGAAATCATACAAAACTGCCGTTTTTAAACCGGAAAAACTAAAATCATAATTTTTCTGGTTTATCATCGGTCGCGGTAGTCGTGGTGAAAATCTCACGATCGTGAGATTTTCACCACGAGGGTCTTTTTTATATTTTGCTGATTCTAAAGCTATGGCTGGTCCGCCAGGATAGCCCAGTCCCAAAATTCTGGCTGTTTTATCAAAACATTCACCCGCTGCATCATCTCTAGTTTCACCAAGAATTTTATATTTTTTAATGTCCTTCATTAAAATCAATTGAGTATGGCCGCCGGAAACTACCAGACAAACCGCCGGAAAAATATTCCGGAAATTAGAGGAAATAAAATTCGCGACTATGTGGGCTTCAATGTGATTTACCGGGACAAGCGGAACTTCTATTTTTTTTGCTAATTCTTTGGCAAAATTTATTCCTACCCACAAACAAGGTTCCAATCCGGGTCCGACAGTTACAGCTACTAAGTTTATCTTCTGTCCTTTATTTTTTTTCAAAACTCTATTCAGTAAAATTGGCAGGTTCTTCTGGTGTTCTCTTTTAGCTAAAGAAGGATAAACCCCTCCATATTTTGCATGGAGTTTCACTTGAGAAGAAACAAGGTTTGCTAAAATTTTAAATTTATTATTTTTTATCTCTAAAACAGCAACAGCGGTTTCGTCACAACTTGT
>CAYXOH010000010.1:3937-13360 GCA_964467045.1 uncultured Candidatus Saccharibacteria bacterium
CTAGGACATCGGGTTTTCATCCCGAAAACACCAGTTCAAATCTGGTTGGGGCCGCTAACATGCTCAAACACTATCTTGAACTTAGCAGGTCTTCTGATTTAAAGGACTCAAGAGATCGGGCTTTTTTTAAATTCTTTGAGATTTTGCCGGGTTTTTTATCCTGGGGGACGCTGATTGCTGCCTTCCTTTTGTCCTGGTTAGTTCCGATAGCGGTGGCTATTTTTATTATTATTTTTGATTTTTTCTGGCTCCTGCGTATTTCTTATTTATCCTTTCATCAGATAGCCAGCTACCGGCAAATGAAAAAAAATCTTACTGCCGATTGGATGAAGAAACTTAAAAATTTAAAAAGAAAAAAATGGGAAGAAATCTATCACTTAGTTATTTTACCAACATACAAAGAGGGTAGAGAAACAATAAAGCCAACCATTCAAGCTTTAGCAGACGCAGATTATCCTAAAAACAAAATAATTGTAGTCTTATCCACCGAAGAAAGAGCAGGCAAAGTTGCTCAGGAAACAGCCAAAGAAATTGAAAAAGAATTTGGGAAAAACTTTTTTTATTTTATAACCACAGTTCATCCTCGGGGTATTCCGGGCGAAATTGCCGGCAAGGGTTCCAATATTGCCTGGGCAATAAATAGAGCCAAAGAATTGATTGATAAATTATCAATACCCTATGAAGATATCATTGTTTCTAATTTCGATATTGATACCAGACCTTACCCTCAGTATTTTGCCATTCTCACTTGGCATTATTTAACAGATAAAAAACCCTTGAGTTCCAGTTATCAGCCCATTCCTGTCTACAACAATAATATTTGGCAGGCTTCGGCTTTTGCCAGAGTTATTGCTACTTCTGGCACTTTTTGGCAGATGATGCAGCAAGAAAGACAAGAACAGTTAGTAAGTTATTCTTCCCACTCCATTCCCCTCAAGGTTTTAAATGAAGTAGAGTATCCCAAAAATGTGGTTTCAGATGACTCCAGAATTTTTTGGAGATCTTTTTTGTATTATGACGGGAATTATCAGGTAACTCCTTTATACTATCCGGTTTCCATGGATGCTGTCACAGCTAAAAATTCCCTGAGAACTGTTATTAATCAATATAAACAACAAAGACGTTGGGCTTGGGGCTGTGAAAATATTCCTTATATTCTTTATGGCTTTCTAAAAAATAAAAAAATAGCGCTGAGAGAAAAAATTCGCCATTCTTTAATTATTTTAGATGGATTTTGGTCCTGGTCTACTTCTGCTTTGCTTATTTTCTTTTTAGGTTGGCTGCCTTTAATGATTGGCGGTCAGAATTTTCAGATTTCTCTTTTGTCATACAATCTGCCCCGGGTAACCAGCTATATAATGAGTGCGGCTATGATTGGTATGATAGTTTCAGCCATTACTTCTCTTTTGCTTTTACCTCCCCGGCCAAAAGAAATGAAAAAGTGGAAAAATATTTCTATGGTTTTTCAATGGGTTCTTTTGCCCGTCATTTTAGTCATCTTTGGCGCTTTTCCTTCTCTGGACGCTCAAATGAGATTGCTTTTGGGGAAACCTTTAGGCTTTTGGGTAACAGAAAAATCTCGCCGCTAGTTATTCTAAATGTATTCGCTTTTTGAATTCTTCAAGTCTCTCGCTTAAAGGGAGATATTTTTTTAATTCCAGATCTTTTTCAAGAATTTCTTTAGCGTCTTTTCTCGTTTCTTCCACCAGAGAGATATCTTTGAGGGCAGCCATGGCAATATCCGGGATTCCCCATTGTCTCTGGCCAGAAAAATCTCCAGGTCCCCTGATTGCTAAATCTTTTTCTGCCAGCTCAAAACCATTTTCACATTTAATCAAAGCTCTTAACCTTTTATTTATGGTTTGGGAATAAAAATCAGTCAGAAGAAAACAATATGATTGTTCTTGGCTTCTGCCCACTCTTCCCCGGAACTGGTGAAGTTGAGCCAAACCGAACTTATCTGCTCCCTCAATAACCATAACCGTGGCATTGGGTACATCTATGCCCACCTCTACCACTGAAGTTGAAACTAGAATATCTTTTTTACCACCTTTAAAACTTTTCATGATCTTTTCTTTTTCTTCATTTTTCATTCTGCCATGAAGCATGGCCACCTTAAATTCTGGAAAAACTTTTTTCGAAAGTTTTTCATATTCTTCCTTGACTGTTTTTACTTCCAGCCAGGCAATTCCCCTGTTGTCTACTTGCTGGTTTTCAAAACCCTCTTCAAATCCGGCAGGCTCAATTCTGGGACAAATAATAAATACCTGCCTGCCTTCTCTAATTTGTTTTTTTATAAATTCATAGGCCTGATTTCTTTTTTCGGGAGGAAAGATTTCGGTGATTACTTTTTTCCGTCCTTTAGGCAATTCCTTTATCAGAGAAAGGTCTAAATCCCCATAAATAGTTAAAGAAAGGGTTCTGGGAATTGGCGTGGCAGTCATTGATAAAAGATGGGGAATGCTTTTGGTTTTTCTGTCAGAGTTCTGGCAGAGATGAGCTCTTTGCTCTACCCCAAAACGATGCTGCTCATCAATTATAACAAAAGCTAAATTGCCAAATCTGACTTCTTTTTGGACCAAAGCATGAGTGCCAATTAAAATATCTACCTTGCAGCTTTTTGTTTTTTCTAACAATTCTGTCCTCTTTATTTTCTTGCCCCCGAGTTTATTTTCCTTCCCGGTGATTAAGCCAATTTTTAGCTTATAATCCTTTA
Organism: uncultured Candidatus Saccharibacteria bacterium; assembly: GCA_964467045.1. GTDB lineage: Bacteria > Patescibacteriota > Minisyncoccia > Minisyncoccales > RBG-13-42-11 > CAYXOH01. The sequence goes on from CAYXOH010000010.1 coordinate 6,654, forward strand.
AAAACTTGTTAAGAGTTTGATAATGCTGTTTAGCTAAGATTTCAGTAGGTGCCATAAAAGCTACCTGATACCCTGCTTTTACTGTATTGAGAGCAGTCATGGCTGCAACAACAGTTTTCCCGGAGCCCACATCTCCCTCCAATAATCTGTTCATTGGTCTTGGTTTTTCCATATCTTTTAATATCTGCCAGGCAGCCTTCTTTTGGTCAGCTGTTAGTTGAAAAGGAAGATGTTGGGCAAAATCCTGAACGAGTTTTATATACAGGGGAATAGGGATTGATTTTTCTCTAGCTAAATTTATTCTTTCTTTTAAAACAAAAAGAGAAAGAATAAAGAGTTCTTCAAAAGTAAATCTTTTCTTGGCTTTTTCCGCCAAATCCAGAGAGTCGGGGAAATGAATCTGCCAGATGGCTTCCCTGAAAGGAAGGAAATTATATTTTGCTATTATTTCTTCTGGTAGAACATCAGGAGTTTTATCTCTTAAATCAGTCAAAAGGGGCTTGACTATAAACCTTAGCCACCTTGAAGACAATTTTTCAGTTTCCGGATAAACAGGTACTAGTCTTCCTGTATGAACCAAATCAGAGCTTTCAAATTTAACGCCATCTGAGATTTTTTCATAAGCCGGAGAGGACAAATATCTTCCATTCTTGTTCTGATTCATTTTGCCTGCTAAAAACAACCTATCTCCCTTTTTGAAGGTGTTAATTAAATAAGGCTGGTTGAACCAAATAACTTTAATAGTATCTGAATCATCTCCGACTAAAGCTTGAGTTAAGGTCATTCTCCTTCTAAATGTTCTGATGTTTTTAATGTCCAGGATTTTACCTTGGATTGAAATCATTTCCCCTTTCTTAACTTCGGAAATCGGAATTACATTTGAAAAATCCTCATAGCGATGAGGAAAGTGGAAAAGAAGGTCCCTGACGGTTTTTACCCCCAATCTTTTTAATCTTTTTTGATACTGGGGACCGACTCGAGGAATTTTCTCAATAGGGGTAGATAATTGCATGTGCGCCCGAGAGGAATCGAACCTCTAACCTTTTGGTCCGCAACCAAATGTTCTATCCGTTGAACTACGGGCGCAAGTACTCTTTAAATTTATCAGAAAAATTACCCAAATTCAAGTTGACTTTTGTGGTCTTAAAAGATAAAATAATAACGCTGGGAGGGGTCGCATAGCCTGGTTTATTGCGGCACATTGCTAACGTGCTAAGGGAGTAATATCCCTTCGTGGGTTCAAATCCCACCCCCTCCGCTTGCTTGGTGGGGTGCGAGAGTGGTTTAATCGGGCAGTCCTGAAAACTGCTGTGGTCGTAAGGCCACCGTGAGTTCGAATCTCACCCCCACCGCCAAAAAATCTCATCACTGTGAGATTTTTTGTTTAGAACAAAGAATAATGGCTCAGCCGCGGGCAACGACAATGCCACTGATTTCTTTGGCCCCGGCTCCCTTTAAAACTCGGGCTGCTTCTTCCATGGTTGAGCCAGTAGTATAAACGTCATCAACTAAAAGAATTTTTCTATTTTTAATTAACTCTTCATTTCTTACTATAAAAGCTCCTTCTATATTTTCTTTTCTTTCTTCATCGGATAACTCAACCTGGGGTGGCGTTTCCTTTATTTTTGCTAAAACGTTATTTAATAATGAAATTTTTAAAAAAATAGCCAGTTCTTTGCCGATTTCTTCTGCCTGATTAAATCCTCGCCACTTTAACCTCTTTTTTGTTGAAGGAATAGGAATTAAAATGAAATTAGCTTCCTGAGAAGAACTTCGGTTTTCGGGGAAAGAAAAAAAATCAGGTTTATTGTCAAGTAGTTGAAAGTGTTCTATTATTAAAGAAGCTAAAGTTTTGGATAGTTCTTTAACAAAAGGTTGGTATTTAAATTGATGGATTATTTTTTTAACTAAAAAATTCTGATAGGAGAGGGGAAAATATAGATCCTTCAGCCTCTTTGTGGAAAAAGTTTGATGAAATCCGGAAATATCCAATAAACCCTGGCAATCTTCACAGAGATAATCTCCTTCCCTGCTGCAGTTTAGACAAAATTTCGGAAAAATAATATCAAGAAAGAAATCTTTTTTCCACATGCTTCTTTTTATTATTTAAATATAGTATAATAAAAAAACCATGATTTGGAACCCCATTGAGTTTTTTTTGCCGAAAAAATTTTTAGGAATAGATATCGGAACCTCTCTTATCAAGATAGTGGAGATTTCTCGATTTGGGAATAGAAGAAGATTAGAAAATTACGGCGCTCTTTCTTCCTCTATTCTTTACGAAAAAGCCTTTAGAACTTTTGAGAAAAACACTCTTTTTCTTTCCAGTGACGATATTGCCAGAGCTATTAAAGCTATAATGGAAGAGGCAAAGACAAAAACCAAACAGACTGTATTTTCTATTCCTGATTTCTCTACTTTCTTCACTAACTTTACTCTTCCTCCAATGACCGAAGATGAACTGCCCCAGGCTGTCCAGTATGCAGCCAGACAACATGTTCCCATGCCCTTAGGAGAAGTAACCTTGGACTGGCAGTTAATTGAAGGCCGAGCTTCAAATCAAAAAAAAACAAATTTAAGAGTTCTTTTAGTCGCTGTTCCCAATGAAGTTATTAATCAATACCGAAAAATTGCCCAACTTTCCGGCTTAGAATTAGTGGCTTTGGAAGCCGAAGTCTTCGGATTAATACGTTCTTTAATTGAAGAAGATGAAAAGAGAACGATTGCTTTAATAGATATCGGTGCCCAGAGCACTACTTGTAGTATTATTGAGAAAAGAATTTTACAATTGTCCCACAGTTTTGATATGTCTGGCAATGAATTTACTAAAATAGTATCAAAAAGCCTGGGCATTGAATATAGCAAAGCTGAGGATTACAAGAAAAAATACGGTCTTCTTTCCGATCAAAGCCCCAAGATACAGGAAATTTTATTGCCTTTGGTAGATATTCTTTTAAAAGAAGTTGAAGGAATCATTAATAATTTTGAAATTAGAAAAGAAAAAGAAATTCAGAAAGTTATCTTAGCCGGAGGTTCAGCCTTCCTGCCGGTTTTAAAAGAATATTTTGCCGAAGTTCTTAAGAAAGAAGTTGAGATTGCTAATCCTTTTTCCAATCTTTTTTATTCTCCAATCCTTGAAAAAACTTTAGAAAAAATGGGTCCCGGCTATGCCATTGCCGTAGGGATGGCCTTACGGGGCATAGAATACTAAATTATTATGGAAATTATTCCTAAAAAAATCACTCAAATACCTCGCTGGTTGAACTATCTGTTTTACTTTTCTTTGATTGCTTTCGTTTCGGTAATCATTAGCATTGTGATTATCAATAAATCTCTTAATGATCGCCAGATAACCCTGGAAGAATTAGAAGTTTCTTTGGTTCAAATAAAAACTCCGGAAAATATTTCTTTAGAAAAGGAGGTCAGGGATTATGAAAGAAAAATTAAGGACTTTGCTCCTTTAATTGAAGAACATTTAGAAACTTCAAATATTTTTAATTTTCTTCAGAAAGATTGTCATCCTAAAGTTTGGTTTCAGCAATTTAGTTTAGATTCAAGACAAAATAAAGTTAATGTTTCTGGCAAGACCCAAAGCTTCGAAACCTTAGGACAGCAAATTTTGATTTTTAAAGATGATAAATTGGTCCAAGATATTAAGTTAGAAAAAGTTTCTCTGGGGAAAGAAGGAAAAATTGATTTTGCTTTATCAATTTCTCTTAATCCCCAGATTTTCAAATGAAAATAGTCAACCTCCCTAAAATTCCATTTCATTTTATAGTTATTGTTTCCCTTGCTTTACTTTTAACTTTTGGTTTAGGGTTGGGAGTTTTATTACCTAAAAATCAACAATTTCAAACATTAAGGAATAAAATTGAGAAAAGACAGCAAGAACTTAAGGAAGAACAAGAATATTTTTTAGAAATCAGCCATCTTAAGAATAAACTGGCAGAATATCCCGAAGCTCTTGTCAAGATTGATTCTGCCCTGCCTGTAGGTTATTCTGTTCCATCCCTTTTAAATTTTTTTCAAAAAGCAAGCTCGCAATCCGGACTGGTTTTTAAAGGAATAAGCCCCTTCACTATTTCTCCGGCCGAAGAAAATATCAAGAAAATACAGCTTAGTTTCACGGTGATTGGTTCTTATAACTCTTTCAAAAAATTTATTTCTACGCTAGAAAAATCGGCGAGATTGATTGAGATAGAAAACATTTCTTTTGCCTCTCCGAAAGAGGGGGATTTATTTACTTTTAGTTTAAGGGTAACCACCAATTCTTATTGATAAAAATATGGCTATTCTTTTTCTTAAAGAAAAAAGAACCCAAAAAAGTTTAATTGTAGTTTTTGTTCTGGTTGTCTTGATTACTGCTTTTGTTATTTGGCAGGGTTTCTTCAAAAAAGAAGCCGAGGTCTATTTTGAAAAAGGATTCAAATTTCTTCCTCGGAAAATAGAAATTGATTTTTCTACGCTTGAAAATCCTGATTTGGAAGCTCTCCAGCTATTTTTTAAGATAGAACCCCTAGAAGAAGCCACCCCGACCGAAGAAGGGATAGGGCTACCCACTGAAATTGGCAGAGAAAATCCTTTCATGACTTATTGATTTTATATTTATGACCCTGGTAAAGAAATTAGTAGAAAAAGGTTTTTTGTCTAAAGAAAAAGCAACCTCTTTAGAGTTTGAAATTAGAAACTCAAACAAAAAAGAAGAAGAGGTTCTTTTGGCATCGGGATTTGTGCCAGAAGAGATAATCTTTAAACTAAAAAGTGAAAAGTTGAATATTCTTCTGAAAGAAGTAGTTGTGGAGCAAGTTCCTTTAAAAATATTAGAGTCAATTCCTGAAGAGACTGCCAGATATTATCAAATGATTCCCTTGAATAAGGTCGGCAAAGTTCTGGAAGTAGGTATGATTTACCCTGAAGATTTAAAATCTCAAGAGGCTTTGAAATTTTTATCACGACAGGGAAAGTTTGATTATAAAGTTTTTTTAATTACCCCGACAACATTTAAAAATCTTTTGAAGCAATACAGAACCTTGAGAAGAGAGGTTGGGATGGCTCTGGAAGAATTAGAAACCGAATTAAAAGAGGAAAAAATTCAAATTCGGCCCAGAACGGTAGCTGAATTTGAAAGAATGGCAGAAGAAGCTCCGATTACGAAAATTGTGGCAGTAATTTTAAGACACGCGGTGGATGGCTCAGCCTCCGATATTCATATTGAACCAACCCGGGAAAAATTAAGGATTAGGTTCAGATCATTGGGGTTTTTACATTCTTCCATATTTCTGCCTTTGAGAGTTCATCTGGCGGTAGTGGCCCGGGTTAAAATTCTTTCCAATTTAAAAATCGATGAAACCAGAATACCTCAAGACGGCAGGTTTTCTACCAAGATTGATGGAAAATCTATTGATTTCCGAGTTTCTACCTTCCCGACAACTTTAGGAGAGAAAGTTGCCATAAGAGTTTTGGATCCCATAGTTGGCTTAAAAAAATTTCAGGATTTAGGTCTGGAAGGAAGAAATTTAAATATAGTGAAAGAAGGACTGAAAAAGCCTTATGGTTTAATTTTGGCTACTGGACCCACCGGCTGCGGAAAAACCACTACTCTCTACGCCATGTTACAATCACTGAACACAGAAAGTGTGAATATTGTTACGCTTGAAGACCCGGTAGAATATTTTATTGAAGGAGTTAATCAATCTCAAATCAAGCCAGAAATAGGTTACGATTTTCCAATTGGTCTTCGTCATATTGTCAGACAAGATCCAGACATTATTATGGTTGGCGAAATCAGAGATACAGCTACCGCTAATTTAGTTATTCATGCTGCCTTAACCGGCCATATTGTTTTATCTACCCTTCATACTTCCAACACCTTAGGAGTAATTCCGCGATTGATTGATTTGGGAATTCAACCATTTTTAATTCCTCCTACTTTAAGGTTGGCAATTGCCCAAAGATTGGTTAGAAGGTTATGCGATAAATGTAAAAAGAAAATAAAAATTAAGGGCAAGATAAAAGAATTTATTTTAAAAGAAATTGAAGAATTTCCCCCAAGTATCAGAAAAGATATAAAAATTACTAAACCATTAACCCTTTGGGAAGCTAAGGGCTGTCGAGAATGTAATCATACAGGGTTTTCTGACAGGATTGCCCTGTTTGAAGTTTTATCAATGACAGCTTCCCTGGCCGAAGTAATTTTAAAAGAGCCATCGGAACCCAAAATTGCCAAAGAAGGAAAAGAACAGGTCATGATTACCATGCAGCAAGACGGTGTCTTAAAAGCGCTGGCAGGGGTTACCACTATTGAGGAGGTGTTGCGGGTAGCCGAAGAAAAATAATTAGCTAATTTTATGAAAAAAATATTATTGGTAGAAGACGATCCATTCTTAATAGATATTTATACCACCAAACTTAAAGATTCGGGTTTTGCTATTCAAGTATCGGCCGATGGTGAAGAAGCGATTAATAAAATAAAAGAAGAAAAGCCCGACCTGGTAGTTTTAGATGTCGTTTTACCGCATGTTGATGGTTGGGAGGTTCTTAACGAGATTAAAGCTGACAAAGAATTAAAAAACATAAAAGTAGTTATTCTTTCCAACCTTGGCCAAAAAGAAGAAGTTGAAAAGGGGTTAAAGCTCGGGGCAACAAAATATTTAATAAAAGCCCATTATACACCCAGTCAGGTAGTTGAAGAAATAAAGAAAGCATTG
>CAYXOH010000010.1:13460-16382 GCA_964467045.1 uncultured Candidatus Saccharibacteria bacterium
AAAAGTTTTTAACGGAGTAAAATAGTATGCCCAATAATTATAAAGCCAAACTAAAAGAACTTTTAGAAATAACTGTCAGGGAACAAGCTTCGGATTTACACATTTCTACTGGCCATCCCCCTGTTTTAAGGATTGCCGGCAGATTAGTCCCTTTATTAAAAAAAAGCAAATTTTCTTCTGAGGATAGCAGGAAATTAGCCGAGGCCTTGATGACAGAAGAACAGTTAGAGAGATTTTTAAACGAAAAAGATATTGACTTTTCTTATAGTTTTGAAGAAAAAGCCCGTTTCAGAGTAAATATTTTTTTACAGAAAGAAACTGTTTCTACAGCCCTAAGATTAATCCCTGGTAAAATTAGAACTATAGAAGAATTAAATCTTCCTCCAATATTGCATGAATTCACTAATGCCAAACAAGGCTTTGTTCTGATTACCGGTCCTTCCAGCCAGGGGAAGTCAACCACCTTAGCTGCTTTGATTGATGAAATAAATCATCAGAGAACCGACCATATAATTACCATTGAGGATCCAATTGAATATGTGTTTGAAGACGACCGGGCGATTATTGACCAGCGGGAGGTTTATCAGGATGCCTTAAGTTTTGCCAGGGCCCTGCGGGCCACTTTCAGGCAGGACCCTGATATCATTATGGTGGGGGAGATGAGGGATCCTGAAACCATAGCCACTGCCATTACGGCAGCTGAAACGGGTCACTTGGTTTTTGCAACCTTACATACCAATTCTGCCAGTCAAACTGTCCACCGGATTGTTGATTCTTTCTCTCCGGAACAACAAAACCAAATCAGAGCCCAGTTATCAGGTTCCCTGTTGGGAGTTATTTCCCAGAGGTTAATTCCCAGAATAAAGGGGGGGTTGATTCCCGCCTGTGAAGTAATGATGTCTACTCCGGCTGTCGCTAATTTAATCAGAGAGAATAAGGTTCATGAATTACCTTTAGTAATTGAAACTTCAGCTGAAATGGGAATGATTTCACTTAATCGCATCTTAGCTAATTTAGTAAAAGCCAAAGAGATTACCCTAGAAAACGCCCTCAATTATTCCCTCAGCCCGTCCGAACTTAAAATGCTCGTTCGATAAAAGAGGCTTGGAGTTTAAGAGGATTCTCAATTTATATTCGTAATTCGTTTAGACTCGCAATTCGTAGATTCTATGAAGTTTAATTACCAGGCACGTACCAAAGAAGGAGAAATTCATATGGGACAGGTGGAGGCATCTTCCAGGGAAGGTGCCTTAACTCTTTTACAAAAATACGACTTATATGTCACCTTTTTAGAAGAGGCAGCAGCTCCAGTTTATGCCAAGAAAATAAAAATTTTTGAGAGAATTTCACAAAAAGACATTGTTTTATTTACCCGACAGCTGTCTATAATGTTTAAATCAAAGATTCCCCTGGTAGAAGCCATGAGAGTTATCTCCAGCCAGACTAAAAACATTGATTTTAAAGAAAAAATCTTTAATTTGTCTGAAGAAGTTGAGGGAGGAACTGCTTTTTCTAAAGCTTTGGCTAAACACCCCAAAAATTTTTCTCCTTTCTATATTGCTATGGTAAAATCCGGAGAAGTTTCCGGGAAGCTTTCCGAAGTTTTAGATTACTTAGCCGACCATTTAGAAAGGGAATATCATTTTACTGCTAAAACTAAAAGTGCTTTAGTATACCCTTTTTTAATTATCTTTGTTGTAATGGCAGTTTTAGTTTTGATGATTTTTTTTATTATTCCTCAATTAGCTGAGGTGCTGGAAGCGAGCAATGAACCCCTACCTAATTTGACTAAATTCGTCATCGGCTCAGCTATCCTTCTTAAGGAATGGATCTGGGCTATAATCTCAAGTTTATTTTTTATAATATTTTTGACTTTTCAATACTTTAGAACTGAGACAGGTAAGAGATTTTTTGATGAAAGAATTCTTTGTTTGCCGATAATAGGTCCTTTATTGAAAATGGTTTATCTCGCTCGTTTTGCTGAAAACCTTTCAACTTTAATTGCTGGTGGCTTGCCAATTGCTCAAGCTTTAGAAATTGTCGGAAACATTATCGGTAACACAAAATATAAAAAAGCTATTTTTAAAACCAGAGATGAAGTAAGAAGGGGCCAACCCATTTCTTCAGTTTTAGCTCGCTATCCTGAAATTTTTCCTCCGGTCTTTATCCAGATGACTTTAGTTGGAGAAAAAACCGGAACTCTGGAAACTACCTTGATGAACATAGTTGATTTCTATCAAAAGGAAACAGACAGGGCGATGGATACTGTTCTCAATTTGTTAGAGCCCATCTTAATTATTATCTTGGGGGTGATTGTTGCCGGCCTTATGCTTTCTATTTTAATGCCGCTTTACCAGATGGTCTCCCTGTAAGTTTTCCACATCTTCTCTTGACTATTTTGTGGTATACTAATAAAAGACTGTATGAATAGTTATTTTAACTTAAGGGTGATGAAAAATATTAAAAAGAGATTCACCTCTTCACTTTTTAGAAAAAGTGAAGGGTTCACTTTAATTGAGTTGTTAGTTGTAATAGCCATTATAGGCTTGCTGACTTCTATTATTTTAGTTGCCCTTGGTCCTTCCAGGGCAAAAGCCAGGGATGCTAATCGTCAGTCAGACGTTTATCAGGTGAATTTAGCAATGGAAATGTGTTATAATGACGATAACCCAAGTTGTAACGGTAAAGATAAGTATATAGTTACGGTGGCAGGAGCGAATACATTATTAACAATAGGAAGTTATTTGACTGTTCCAAAAGACCCTCTAGATACTGGAACCCCTGGAGACTATCAATATAGGTGGACCGATGGTACGGATCGGTATTATTGTTTCTATGTAAAACTGGAGGCAGAGGCAGATGTTTGGTTCTGCGCTTCAAACAAAGGAGTGAGTAAAAAAACTGCACCCTTTTCCTGTACCC
>CAYXOH010000011.1:0-3394 GCA_964467045.1 uncultured Candidatus Saccharibacteria bacterium
ATTGCTTTATTGGCCCTATCAATAAAAAAGAAAGAAGAGCAAAACAAGAAGAAAAAATGGCTTTATCTTGCTGCTACGATAGTACTGGTTATTCTATACTGTATTTTCTGCTGTCCTAATTGTTGGTTTAAACTATAAATAGAGAATAATTAAGCAAATGAAAAACTGTCCCGCTCGAGCGGGGCAGTTTTTTGTTATTGAATTAAAACTCTACTTTGTAAATTTTAGTTCCGTTCAAAAGGTAAATACTTCTGCCGTTTTTTGAGACTGAAAAATCCAACAAATTATCAAATTTTTCGCTTTGGTATTGTTTGAAAATCTGGCCCGATTTATTAATAATAATAATTCTCTTTTGAACGGGTTCAAGAATGTATAAATAGGGGAGTAATGGGGCGGTAATTATTTTAGAAAAGCCTTCCGGGTCAGGAAATATGTCTAAATCCAGGGTTTCCTGAAGCTGGCCCGCGTAATATCGCCTGATTTCGTTTTCTTTGGTCAGGGCCCAGACTGAGCCGTCAACTGATATTGATTTGAGATTAGAGACATTAGAATTCAGCCATAATTGGGGAGAACCCCACTGGAATTCTCCTGAATAAGGGTATTTTGCTATCTCACTCCCTTCGCCATCTAAGAAATAGAGATTTGTCAGATAGGAAGAGAAACTGGTGAAATTGGAATTATCGTGGGGAAGCTGAATTTGTTGAAGTTCTCTTAATTGATTTTCCTCCAGAACAGTTAAGTTGTTGGGTTTTAAGAAAAACAAAAGTGAATTATTAAATAAAGCAGCTAAGTTAAATTTTTGGGGAGTTTCAATGATTTTATCTTCTGTCACGCTGAATAAATTTTCAGAATAGGGGCTAAAACAATAGAGATTTTCAGAATCAGTTATTATTTTTTGAGGCACGAACTCTTCAGGTTCAAATTCAAAAATTAGTTCGGGTTCGGCTATCACCACCATTTGATTTAACTGATAAAGATTTTCCGTGATTTTATTCTTGAGGGCGAGAATTTCGCCGGCAAAATCTGAAGGAAAATCGGCAGATAATTTAACCAGAGGTGAAAGATTATCCCAGGATTCTTTTAATAGAGCATTGGCTTGCTTTTCGGCCTGGGGATTGGTTAGAGCTAAAATTAAGTAGTTTTCTGCCTGGTTTACCTTTTCTTCAATTTGGCTTAACTGAGCTTGATAAGTTTTTAAATCTTTTTCTTCCTGTTTTTGAAAAATAAAAAAACCCAAGGCCAAAATCAGAGCTAAAGATATAAAGACGGTTAATTTATTGTTTAAATGAAAGGTTGGAATTTTGATCGCGGGAATTTTGATCGCGGGAATTTTGATTGTGGGAATTTTAGGCTTTTGAAGCTTAGCTTTGGGAATCTTTAATTCCGGCAATTTTAATTTTATTGTCGGGAGAGTTGGTTTTTTAATCTGCGGGATTTTCAACAGACCCGTTAACGGACTAAATGCTTCTTTAAAGGAGAAGGCTTTGATACCTTTGGGCGGGGCAATGGTTTCTTTTTCTTTCAACATCGCCTCTTTGCTTAAAATTAATAAAAGACAAAGTCCGGAAATTTTTGACAGTTTTTCTTTTTCGCCGTTAAAAATTTCTTTTAATCTTTTCTGTTCATCTATCATAGATGAAGAACGAGACAGCAGGGCAATTTTTTCCAATAAATTTTCTTCCTTAAAGACCGAATTAATATCTTCTGTTAAAGCTAAAACTAAGTCGCTTTCGGTTAATTTTCCCGAAACAACATTACCAAATATTTTTAATGGGTAAGGTTCAATTTCATCAAATTTTAATTTTTGGTCAATGTCTATTATCTGCCCCTTTCTTATTAAAAAGATTTTTAAATTGCCGACTTTAGTAAAATTCAAATCAAAATTTTTGAGTGAAATTACCCCAAAACTAAGATTGCCCAACCAGCTGACATCTCCACCTTTAGCGGTTTTTTCCAAATATTCATTTGCTTTTCTTAGGCTGTCTCTAAAGGATTTTTCCGGGGTGGCAGAAATTGTTTTATAAAATTTATCTTTGATTATCTTTGCCAAATTATCCAGAAAGCCAACATTATTAGGTAAAACATTTTTTAAAATTCCCAACATATATAAACCTCCCAGTCTTTTCTCGTAAATATTTTCAGGTTCGTAACAAAAACTGTCAAAAATCAAATCTAGCCCGCCTCCTTTTGATCCCAGGCGGAGCTTATTTTTTTGCGGAGGATTAAAATAAAATTCAAAAACCTTCATCTTATTATATTGTAAGACTTTTTTAAAAAAGAACAAATATTGACTTTTAATTAATTTTTGGTATAATAAAATACAATGTTAAGAAAAATAATTTTAAAAGCTAAGTTAATATTCATTCCTTGCCAGGAAAACGATTACCGGCCTAAATTTCTGCAAAGCAGGTTCTTGTTCTATTACCTTATTGTTATACTTCTTCTGAAATTGGTTATCGTTCCCTTTTTACTTTATTTCCCCAAAACCGTTTTCTTTGCCGAGATTACGCAAAGTGTCCTGATTAACCTTACTAATCAGGAAAGACAATCATCAGACGCGGGTATTTTAAAAGAAAATGAAACCTTGAATCAAGCTGCTCTTTTGAAGGCCCGGGATATTTTGGAAAAAGATTATTTTGCTCATTTTAGTCCGGAGGGTGTCAGTCCCTGGTATTGGTTTGAGCAGGCAGGGTACAGATATCGGGCAGCCGGAGAGAATTTGGCCATTGGTTTTTTGGATTCAGAGGAAGTAAATCAGGCCTGGATGGCCTCTCCTTCTCATAAAAAAAATATTATTAATTCAAAATACCAAGATGTTGGCATTGCGATAGCCAAAGGAGATTTTCAGGGTAGAGAAACAGTAGTGGTTGTCCAACTTTTTGGCGTTCCTCAAGTTTTGGCTGCGGGGACACCAGAAGAACAGCCTTCTGGGGTTCAGCCCCAAGAAATTGCTCTGGAAGAAGAAGTTTCTGCGAAGGAAGAGGGAATTGCTCCTCCTGAAGAAAGACTTTTAGCTGAAGAGATGGTAGAGCAAACCCTGGCCTTTAATTTCTTTTCTTTTTTAGCTTTGGATTATTACGATATAATTCAAAAAATTGTTTATGGCTCCTTAATTCTGGTTATCCTTTCTTTATTAATAAATATCTTTGTTCGTGTCCGAGTTCAAAATAAACCATTAATCTTTAGAGCCGTTGGATTTGTCTTATTATTAGCTTTCTTTTCCATTCTTGATAAAGAGCTGATAATTCAGATTATTCCTCATGAGTTTAGCATCTACGGATTTTAACTGAAACAAAAGAAGCGCCTCAGGGCGCTCTTTTGTTGATAATTCAGTAAAAATTTGATATTCTTTTAAAATAGATGTCTGGACGGTTAGCTCAGTTGGTTAGAGCGT
>CAYXOH010000011.1:3494-8147 GCA_964467045.1 uncultured Candidatus Saccharibacteria bacterium
GAGGTCATAGGTCCGAGTCCTATACCGTCCACTTATTATGTTATACTTTGAACTTATTATTGTGATTATGCTGGCAGTTTTTGCCGCCTTTTACGTGGTGGTGAATATTTTACCAAATCTTTTCAGATAGGTTAATTATGGCTGATAAAGTAAGAGCTCACATTTTTGTTTCAGGTTTGGTCCAGGGAGTTTTTTTTAGGGAAAATACCCGGCAGGAAGCAGAAAAATTAGGAATTAAGGGTTGGGTAAAAAACCTTCCGGATGATCGGGTAGAGGCGGTTTTTGAAGGAAACAGAAACAAGGTTGAAGAAATGATTAAATGGGTTAAAAATGGTCCGAGTCCGGCTAAAGTAGAAAATATTGATTTAAACTGGGAAAATTTTCAGGATGAGTTTTCCAAATTTAATATAGTGATATAATATGACAATGGAAAAGAAAAAAGAACCAAACTGGAAGAAATGGGAAGTGATATTTGAGTTATTGGTTTTTGGAATTGTAATTGGAATTATTGAGGATTTAACTGCAATTAAATTTGCTACCGGAGAACCAATTACCCTAAAAATAATTGGCATCGTCATTTTAATTGCCATTCCTTTTGCTATTCTGGGCGAAGTGATATTTGATAGGATAGATTTTGCTACTATTTTCAAAAGAATGTTTGGGAAAAAGAGATAGCTCTTGACTTTTTTGATAAACTGATATATACTTACAATATTATTTTCTTTGTTTGAAATTACAAAGAATTTTTTTAAAAGGAGAAATATGTTATAGTACATTTAAAATTAATTTAGATTCTTTTATTAAATTCAAGAAGGAGGCAGACATGATAAGTCCAGAGACTATAGAGGCTAATCGAGTACATTTAGAGTCGGTTAAAAAACGTTTAAAGGGGGTATTAGATAATTTTGACAAGAAAAACAATATCTCGGAACCAGCTAAAGAATTCGGAGAAAAAGGAAATGCCTATAATCAAAAATGGGTAGCGAACGAAGGAAACAAAGCTACAAACAAGTTATTGGAAGATACCGAAGCTGCCCTGCGAAGGATCCAAGAGGGGTCTTATGGAGTATGTGTGGATTGCCTTAAGGAGATTAATGTAGATCGGCTTGTAGCTCGGCCAGAAGTTAGCCGGTGTGTAGGGTGCCAAACAGCGAAAGGACTTCACGTACGATAATTCATTCTTTTAATCTCGATTCTTTTTGAAGGGGACAACCAAATTAAAGGTTTCCCCTTTTTTATTTTCTTTTTTAAGTTTGCTATTATAAATATATGGATGTGTTTGAAGCAGTTAAAAACAGATACAGCTGTAGGGGTTATAAAGCAGAGCCGGTGCCGGAAGAAAAATTAAAAAAGATATTGGAGGCAGCCAGATTAGCTCCTTCAGCCCACAATGCCCAAGAGAGGAAGTTTATTATTGTCAAAGATAAAGAAAAAATAAATCAGCTCGCTGAAGCAGCAAGTCAAGCTTTTATTGCTCAGGCTCCAATAATAATTGCTGCTGTTGCCTTAAATCCGGAAGATTTACTTCCTTCGGGCGTCCATGCTTGTGCGGTTGATTTAGCTATAGCGGTAGACCATATGACCTTAGTAGCAACAGAAGAGGGATTAGGTACCTGCTGGATTGGAGCTTTTTCCCAGGAAGAAGTTAAGAGTATTTTAAATATTCCTGAAGATTGTAGGGTTGTGGCTTTATTGCCCCTTGGGTTTCCGGCGGATAAGCCAAAACATAAAAGTAGGAAAACTTTAGAAGAAATAATTTCTGAAAACAGTTTCTAAGCTTGACATTTTATAATTTTTGTAGTATAATTTAGGTAATTAAAAATGAAATAAAGGAGGAGAAAAGAGTGAAATTAGCTGAATTAATGGAATTAAGAAGGCCACAGTTTGAAAGGATGGGAGGCCAAACAATTCTCAATATTCCTGTTCTTCCCCAAGACAAATCGATTGAACCTGATCCGAATTATGTAATTTATTTTCCAATAGGTAAAGATGGATTGCCACTTAGGAGAGGGACAGTAGTTTATACCGCTCCCGGTCTTGGAGAAATCAGCTTGGCTGCTAGAAAGCATGCCTGGCGGCAGGCCTACGCTGTCTGTAGCAATGTAAAAGAAAAGGTGGCTTCGTCGCCAACCTAAGCACGGTCAAAAAATGTCTTAATCTCGGGCCGTGCTTTTTATTTGGAAAAAAGATAAAATTAAAAAATATGCGTAAAAGGTTAACCAGGCAATTTTATACACAGCCGACATTAAAAGTAGCCAAGGAACTTTTAGGAAAGTATATTGTTCACTCTATAGGGAAGAAAAGATTAGAAGGGATGATTATTGAAACCGAAGCTTACATCGGACCGCAAGATAAGGCCTCTCATGCTTACAGTGGTAAAATAACTCCCAGGAATAAAGCTGAATATTTGGTCGGCGGCTATATTTACATCTATCTGGTTTATGGAATATACTGGCAACTGAATGCTTCTACCTATCAGTCAGGTAAACCAGAATGCGTATTGATTAGAGCTTTGGATTTAGACAAATTAGCTTCAGGACCCGGGAAGCTTTGCAGACATTTGAAGTTAGATAAGTCATTCTACGGAGAGGATTTAACTAAAAGCAAAAGAATCTGGCTGGAAAATAGAGGAGTAAGGGTTAAATCTTCTCAAATTGTAGCTACCAAAAGAATAGGGATTGATTATGCCGGTCCTTACTGGGCAAACAGAAAATGGAGATTTTTATTGAAAAATGATAAAATAGAAAAAGGTCAGAATAAATAATAATTAATAATAAATAATTTATAAAAATATGGATGAATCAAAATTAAAGACAAAACTGCTTAGTTTATTACTTTTTATTTCAGGAGTGTTAATTATTTTTCTGATTGCTTTGGTTGTTTCTGCGGCATTGGATATTAGTAATGAATTAAAGAAAACCGAGAATACAATTACCGTCAACGCTACGGGTGAAGTTTACGCTAAGCCAGATTTGGCTATTGTAACTTTCTCTACGGTTAACGAAGCCAAAACAGTCAGCGAAGCCTTAAACGCCAATACAAAAAAAATGAACGCCGTCATTGCGGCTGTCAAAGAACAGGGAGTAGAAGCAAAAGACCTGAAAACCACTAACTTTAATATCTATCCCCGATATGAATGGTATGATGAAAGAAGCTATATATACCCTCAGGGTGAAAGAATATTGGTTGGTTACGAAGTTAATCAGTCTCTGGAGGTAAAAATCAGAGATTTGAATAAAGTAGGAGATATAATTCAGGAAGCTACGAATGCCGGTGCTAATGAAGTTAGTAATTTACAGTTTACCATTGACAACCAGGACGAACTTAAAAAGCAAGCCAGAGAAGAGGCCATAAACGAAGCCAAAACAAAAGCTAAAGAATTAGCTTCTGAGTTGGGAATTAAATTAATAAGGATTAGCAATTTTAGTGAAAGTAGTGTTTTTCCTTCCTATTTTAAGGCAGAGGCACTTGGTATAGGGGGTGGTGAAGAAGGGGTTCAGGTAGAATCTGGTGAGAATAAAATAGAAGTTACAGTATATATAACTTACGATATAAAATAAAAAATGTTGTTGAAATTATCCTTCGGTGAGGGCAAGGTTTTCTGGACGGTACACTCCAAGATGAAGATGCGGCAGTATAGATTTTCTGAAAAGCGGGTTTTAAATATTTTCAGAAAACCGGACAGAAAAGAATACGGTATAGCTCCGGGAACCATTGCTGCCGTGCAAAAAACCGGAACTCAAAAACATCCCACCGAGGCCTGGATGATGTATGTTGTACTCAAAAAACCAAAAGGAATTAAAGTTATCAGTGCCTGGCGGTATCCGGGTATAACTCCAGTTGGCGAAAGACCAATTATTCCAGAAGATACCCTGGAAGAAATAGAAAAAATAATTAAAGGTTAAAAACAAACTAAAGTATTAAAATAATTATGAAAACAAAAATCATTGGCTGGATATTATTAGGAGCCGGTCTTTTATTAATTGGCTGGACCTTGATGAATTCTTATAGTATTTTTACCGGAGAAGCCAAGCTGCCAGAATTTTTTGCGTCACCGGAAGAAAATTTGGCTCAGACAGAAAGCAGCCAGGATATGGAAGCTCAGCTGCAACAGATGATGGGTGAACAATTAAAGGTGATGTTGCCGGTAGATTCCATTACAAAAATCTTAAATCTGACTGTCTGGTCAATACTGGCTTTTATTTTAATTTTCGGCGGCACCCAAATAGCCGGCATCGGCATCAAACTAATCAAAAGCTAATAATGGAAGCAGCTCAAAAACAAAATATTGTTATTCAGTGGGTTTCTTGGCATTTTTTGGAGATGCCGAGAAATATTTTAATCGGCTGGAAGAATTTTCTTAAATTCAACTTAAACTATTTTTCCTTGCCCTTACTCCTGAAAACCTTTTTTGCTCCCTGGCGCAGATATAGCTTTTCTAAGGGTCGAGGATTTGATTTGGTAAAATATCTTGAAGCTCTTTTTTCTAATTTAATTCTCAGAATTCTGGGAGCTATCATAAGAAGCTTTATCATTGTTATTGGTTTAATAGCAGAGGTTTTTATAATTCTGGCGGGAATTACCATATTTATCAGCTGGTTAATATTACCAGCCCTTTTAATTGTCGGCTTTATATTTGGCATCAACATCATT
>CAYXOH010000011.1:8247-15418 GCA_964467045.1 uncultured Candidatus Saccharibacteria bacterium
AGGAAACTATTTTTAGTTTTATTTATTATTTTAATCTTGATATTTCTCTTTGGGTTTTTAACTGATACGGTTAGGCAGTCTGTTTTGTCTCTTATTTTTGGTCTTTCTGTAATCTCTCTGACATTATTCATTTCTTTTTGGACAAAAGAGTTATTTTTCAATACAAAATTAAAAAAACCAAAACTGAAAGCTGATATTAAAGAAGCTATCAATAAACCCGGGGAATATAATTTAGCCGATTTTTTAAGCTTTGAAGCAGCAAAAGCGGTACTAAAATCCATTAATTTTGCTCAAAAAAAGAAAATTTCTGAAGTTAGTTCTACCGTTCTGCTTTATAATATCCTTCTCAATAATCCAAAGCTGAATTTTATATTCTCCCGAGTTTTAATCAGTTTAAAAGAATTAAAAACAGTATTAAAAACTTATTTAAAAAGTATACCTGCAGGTGAAGAGACAGTGGGGGAAATTCAGTTTCAGAAAAGTTTTCAAGATGCCGTCCTCGATTCTTTAAAAATTGCCCAAAAGAAAAATCATCAAAGAATTGAAATAAGTGATCTGATAACCGCCTTAACCCAAAATGATTTAATCCTTAAAAAGACTTTAATTGACAACAATTTGAAGGTTGCAGATTTTGAGAACTTAGCCTGGTGGTTAAAATACCTGGAGGATCGGATTGCCAGCCGTAAAAGATTTTGGGAGTGGAAAAATTTAATCAAAAAGGGCTCTATTGGCAAGGCCTGGGCAGCAGGCTACACTTTAACCTTGGATAAATTTGGGGTTGATTATTCAGAAATAATAAAAAGACAGGATTTTCCGGAAATAATCGGCCATCAAAAGGAATTGGAGGCAATAGAAAGAATCCTGGCTCGTACTGAAATTAATAATTGTCTTTTAGTTGGTGAACCCGGTGTTGGCAGGAAAAGTATGATTTCAGCTTTAGCTCAGAAGAGCGTCTTAGGGGAGAGTTTGCCGGAGATAAATTATAAAAGAATCGTCCAGTTAGATTTAACTTCATTGGCCACCCGGACTGAGTCTATAGAAGAAGCAGAAGTTGTTTTAGACAGAGTCTTCCAGGAAGTGGTCAGCGCCGGAAATATTGTTTTAGTTATTGATGAATTTCATGATTATGTATCGGGGAAAGAAAGACCGGGTATAATAGATATTTCAGGCGTGCTGGGATCTTATCTAAATTTGCCTCAGCTCCAAATTCTTGCTATTACAACCTACGCCGGACTGCATAAATACATAGAACAAAAACCTTCTGTCTTGTCTCTTTTTGAAAAAGTAGAAGTTTCAGAGGTTTCCGAAAGAGAAACTTTAATGATTTTAGAAAAATTAGCCTTACAATTAGAAGCTAAATATAAGAAATTCATTGCCTTTCCTGCCTTAAGAGAAATAATTTCTCTAAGTAAAAAATATATTTCAACCGTTCCCTGGCCGAAGTCAGCCATGGATTTACTGGATGAAACAATGGTTTATATTTCTTCTACTAAAGAAAAAATAGTTTTACCGAAACATGTAAATAAAATTATTTCTGAGAAGACTGAAATTCCAATAGGGAACATTGAGAAAAAAGAAAAGAAAGTTCTGTTAAATTTAGAAAAACTCATCCATCAAAGAATCATTAATCAGGAAGAAGCGGTTAAGGAAGTTTCAACGGCTTTAAGAAGGGCCAGGGCTGAGGTGACCGTCAGAAAAGGGCCAATGGGAACTTTTCTTTTCTTGGGTCCTACCGGGGTAGGAAAAACCGAAACCGCCAAAGCTTTAACTGAAACCTATTTTAGCTCGGAAGATAAGATGATTAGGTTAGATATGTCGGAATTCCAGGGAACCTCCGACATTGCTCGTCTAATCGGTTCAAGCAGCGAGGAGGGATTATTAACTACCCAGGTCCGAGAAAATCCCTTTTCTTTAATCCTTTTGGATGAAATTGAAAAAGCTCATCCTAATATTTTAAACCTTTTCTTACAGGTTTTAGATGAAGGCCATTTAACAGACGGGTTAGGAAGAAAGGTTGATTTTAAAAATTCTATAATTATCGCCACTTCCAATGCCGGTTATCAGGTAATTCTAAAAGCTATCAAAGATAGAACAGAATGGAGCGGGATTAAACAAACCCTTTTAGATTATCTTTTTGAAGAAGGTGTTTTTAGACCGGAGTTTATCAATAGGTTTGATGCGGTAGTGGTTTTTAAACCTTTAACCAAAGAAAATCTTTTAGGTATTGCCGAATTACTACTTCAAAAATTAAAGGAAAATCTTAAAGAAAAAAATATTGATTTTATAATCACCCCTGCTCTTAAAGAAAAAATTGTTGAACTTGGATATAATCCAACTTTTGGGGCAAGAGAAATGAGAAGAGTTATTCAGGATAAAGTAGAAAATGTCTTAGCCTCCGCCTTATTGGCTGAAGAAGTAAAAAGAGGAGATAGAGTAGAGATAAACCCCGAGACTTTTGAGATCAAAAAATAAGTTAATAAATAATAGTTAAAATAAGCAAAGCAGCCTGAATAGCTGTTTTTTTATTTTCTATTATGGTTTTACTGCTCCTGTGGATTAACTGTGTAAAAATATAAGGGTTTTATCGTAAATTGAAATGGGGACTTGTGGTTGACCAGGGGGAGAATGTGGGCTATAAAGTAAGTGAAGTGGGGAAAAGTGGAAAACTATGTTAATAAGTACCCATTTCTGTGGATAAATCCTATGTTCATTGGTGAATACATTTATTCAATTGATGATAAAAAAAGATTAGCAATCCCGGCCAAATTCAGACAGCTTTTGGGAAAAAAAGCTGTAATTACCAGGGGATTGGACCAGTGTTTATTCCTTTATCCCGCAAAAGAATGGGGGAATTTGGCAAAGAAACTTGCCCAATTACCGTTATCTCAGGCTGATGCCCGGGGTTTTTCCCGACTGATGCTGACCGGGGCCATGGAAGTTAGTATTGACAACTTAGGAAGAATTTTACTTCCTGACTATTTGAAAAACTATGCCTTTTTAAAAAAGAAAGTTGTCATTGCCGGAGTTTTTAACCGGGTTGAAATCTGGGACGAAAAGAAGTGGCAGGAATATAAGAAAAAAACTGAAACAGCAGTAGGGGATATTGCAGAAAGATTAAAAGAATTAGGGGTTTAAAAATATAATGCATATACCAGTTCTTCAAAAAGAAGTTATTGAATATTTAGAACCGGAACCAAACAAAAATTATATTGACTGTACAATTGGGCAGGGAGGTCACAGTTCGGCAATTTTAGAGAAAAATGGTCCAGAAGGAAAAATTTTAGGAATAGATTGGGATAAAGATAATGTTGATTATCTTAAGAAAGAAGTTTCTAAAATTTTTAAAAAAAGACTGATCCTGGTGAATGATAACTTCATTAATTTAAGGGAAATTACCAAGAGAGAAAATTTTTCCCGAGCAGCCGGTATACTATTTGACCTGGGAATGTCCAGTGAGCATCTGGAAGAATCGGGTCGGGGATTCAGTTTTTTGAAAAATGAACCTCTGGACATGAGATACAACCTCCAGAATCCCTTAACCGCTGAAAAAATAGTTAATTACTGGTCAGCATCAGAAATTGAGAGAATTCTGGGAGAATTGGGGGAAGAAAAATTTGCCTCAAACATCGCTGAAGAAATCGTCAAAGAAAGGAAAATAAAACCAATTGAAAATACTTTACAGTTAGTCAGAATTATTCAAAAAGCAGTTCCTAAAAAATATCAGTATTCCCGCATTCACTTTGCCACCAGAACCTTTCAGGCCTTAAGGATTGCCGTGAATGACGAATTAAACAATATAAAAAAAGTTTTACCTCAAGCCTTAGAAATTCTTAATTCCAACGGCCGATTGGTAGTAATTTCCTTCCATTCTTTAGAAGACAGAATAATAAAGTATTTCTTTAAAGAAAATCAAAACTTTTTAAAAATCTTAACAAAAAAACCAGTCGAAGCTTCCGAAAAAGAAATCAGAATTAACCCCCGCTCCCGGTCCGGTAAACTGAGGGCGGCGGAAAAAATATGAATAAAATTTCTATTCTTAACCTGCCAGTCTCCATAGCTCAACCCTTTAATCTTAAAGGAAGATTGTTTTCAAAAATCTTACTGTTTTTATCCTTATTCTCAGCGTTTTCTTTAATAATTATTTCTATTGTCCAACTCAATGCTTATTTTGGGGAAACTTATTTATCTCAGGATTATGAGAAAAAAATAGAGCAATTGAACCAGGAGAATAAAATCTTAGAGGTTAGCTTCTCAAAAGATAATTCTTTGAATAATATCAACAATTATGTACAAAATTTTGAAAAAGCAACGAGGGTAGAATATATTAAAGTTTTGGAAAGTACGGTAGTAGCCAAATAATATGGTTAACTGGAGAATTAATTTACTTTTTTGCGCTCTTGTTATATTTAGTGCTGGTATAATTGGCCGGCTTTTTTTTATTCAAGTTCTGCAGGGTGATCTTTATAAAGCCTGGGCCCGGGGGATGTACGGTTTAGATGAAGAAATTCAGAACGAAAGGGGAGAAATTTTTTTTCAAAAAGGGGAACCTCTGGCTATTAATATGGAGTGGCCTTTAATTTATTCTTCTCCGGAAGAGGTAAAGGAAAAACAGAAAACAGCTCAAACTTTGGCTGATATTCTTAATTTAGATGAGTCCATAGTTTTGGAACAACTTAAAAAAGATAGTTTATATGCAATTATTAAGAAGAGACTGACCGATGAAGAAGTTGAAAAATTAAAAGAAATAAATTTAACAGGAATTCATTTGGGAAAAGAAGTTGGTAGATATTATCCCCAGGAAACCTTAGCCGCTCAATTAGTTGGATTTTTAGATGCTAACCAGCAGGGTCAGTATGGAGTAGAGGGTTTTTATAATCAGATTCTCCAGGGGAAAATAGATTCCGCTGGCCAGGAGCTTAATTTGACGATTGATTATCCTATCCAATTTATGGCTGAAAAATTACTTCAAGAAGCCAAAGAAAAATTGGAAATTGAGGGCGGAGAGATTATAGTTATGGAGCCGGATTCCGGGAAGATACTGGCTATGGCTAATCTACCCAGCTTTGATCCTAATCTGTATTCACAGGTTACGGACTTCAATGTATTCCAAAATGGAGCTACTCAAAAGATTTTTGAACCCGGTTCAGTCTTTAAACCATTTACTATGGCTATAGCTCTTGAAGAGGAAAAAATTACTCCCCACACTACTTATGTTGATGAAGGAATTGTCAGGGTAGGCGGGTGGTCCATCTATAATTATGGTGAAAGAATACACGGAGAGCAAACCATGACTGAAGTTTTGGAAAAATCAATTAATACCGGCGCAGTATTTGTGGAACAGCAAATTCCTCATCATATTTTCTTAGAATATATCAGTAAATTTGGTTTTTTTAAGCCCAGTGGAATTGACCTGCGAGAAATATACTCAGAAAATAAAGAACTCAAAAAGGGATATGAAATAAATTTTGCTACAGCAAGTTTTGGACAGGGAATAGAATTGACCCCGATTCAACTTATTAAAGCTTATTCTGTTATTGCCAATGGCGGAAAATTGATTAAGCCATATGTAGTGGAACAATCATCTAACTTTCAAGAAGAGGAAAAAGTTATTTCTCAAAAAACTGCTTCTCAATTAACGGCCATGCTGGTGAGCGTGGTAGAAAATGGGTTTGCCAAATCAGCTCAGGTTCCCGGATATTACATTGCTGGCAAGACGGGCACCGCTCAAATTGCCTGGTCAGCTCTTAATGTAGATAAAAAAGGTTACTCTGATAAAACTTGGCAAAGTTTTGCAGGCTTTGCTCCAGCTTTTAATCCTGAATTTTTAATTTTGGTAAAGTTAAATAATCCAAAAACTAAGACCGCAGAATATTCTGCTGTGCCAATTTTCCATGACTTAGCAAAATATATTATAGATTATTATCAAATTCCGCCCGATTACAATGAATCCCCTTGAAAAAATTAATTTTTTATTGAGAAGACCTAAAATTATTATTGTCACCAATAACGGTCAGGAAGTTACCAAGGCAGTAATTTATCAGGTTTTAGAAAAGTATTTTAAGAAGGATAAAGATTTCTTGGTTTTCGATTCTGACTTAATAAATCCTTTAGATTTTGACAAATTTAAATTTTTAGTCAAGCATTCTTCTTTACCCGTTTTAGTCGCTACCCATACGGCAGAAATCCCTCAAGACAAGATATTGTTTGCCGGCAACACAGACAAGACAATTAAAATCAGAGAATTAGTGATTTCTTTATCACCCCAGGGTTATTTGGCTTTAAATAGTGATGACGAAACGGTCAAGGATTTAAAAATAAATAATTCTTTGACCTTTGGTCTCTCTGAAAAAGCCGATATTCAGGCAAGCGACATCAAGGTTAATGGAGGAACAAACTTTAAAATAATCTATAAGGGGAATATTGTACCCTTTTGGTTGGGGGAAATCGCTGCTAAAGAACAAATCTATGCCACTTTAGCTGCTGCCAGCGTTGGATTGATATTTGGCTTAAATTTAGTAGAAATTTCCCAAGTTCTCAGGAGGCGGAGAACGGGTTGACCTCTGTAATAAAATAAGTTAAAATACGTTAATAAGATAAATTATAGCCAATCTCCAAGATTGATTTTCTGATTATCTTGGAATCTTAATAGCACTTTTATTAAAATAAAGAATAAGGGGGAGAAATTGCCAAAAACGAATAATCCTGATAAAATCTGTAAACAATGTGGTGCCGAAATCCCAACTAACTCTTCTTGGGTTTTATGTTCATGCGGTACTCTAATTCATCTAAAAATAAAGAGTAGGAATGGAAGGATAAAAAAGTCAATCTGTCATGTAGGAGAACAAGCCAATCGTTTAAGAAAAGTACTTTTAGCTGAAGGCGTTAACATATTGCAAATGACGTCAAAAAAAAATTAGTTTATGGCAATCTTTTTCGCTTCAGGCCGGCCCAAAGAGGACGGCTTATTTTTTATAGACACAGCTAAAATTTTATGATAGATTTAGGTATTGCTATCACTGGCCCCATCGGCTGCTGAGCTCCGTAATAACGGAGCGAAGCGTGAGATGAGAAATTTTTTCTCTTCTCGTCCTTCACCTCGCTGATGCGAAGCTCAGTGTGAGATGAGACGAAGTCTCAGCGAACAGTGGTTTGGGACACATTAT
This sequence comes from uncultured Candidatus Saccharibacteria bacterium, assembly GCA_964467045.1. Classification (GTDB taxonomy): domain Bacteria; phylum Patescibacteriota; class Minisyncoccia; order Minisyncoccales; family RBG-13-42-11; genus CAYXOH01. The sequence goes on from CAYXOH010000011.1 coordinate 15,411, forward strand.
TATTTACG
>CAYXOH010000012.1:0-12552 GCA_964467045.1 uncultured Candidatus Saccharibacteria bacterium
GAGGGAATTAAAGCGGTAAGTAAAGAAAAACCGGATTTAATACTGCTTGACATTCTCTTACCCAGGGCAAATGGGATTAGTTTTCTGAAAAAAATAAAAAAGGATAAAAAATTAGCTTCAATTCCGGTTGTTGCCTTCTCAAACTACGATGATCCGGATACAAAGATTGAGGCTCACCAATTGGGAGCAAAAGACTATTTAATAAAAACTAACTATACGCCGAACGAAGTAGTTGCGAGAGTAAAGCAACTACTGGGCGAAATATGAAACGGATATCAATAATTGAAACAGTAAACCAAACCGGGAAAACGGTAAGGGTCTGCGGATGGGTTCAGACGATAAGATCTCATGGAAAGATCCTCTTTGTTGACCTCAGAGACAGGTCAGGGATTTTGCAATTAGTTTTTATTCCCAAAGATAAAGCTCTCTATAAAGAGATTCAAAAAATAAGACCGGAATGGGTGATTGGGATTAAAGGAATTATAGAAAAAAGACCGACAAAAATGGCCAATCCCAAAATTAAAACCGGCCAAATTGAACTTCACCCAGTAAAGTTAGAAGTTTTCTCTCAGGCAGATACCCTGCCTTTTCCTATTGACAGTCCTGGCTATGAAATAGGCGAGGAAGCAAGGTTAAAATATCGCTATTTAGATTTAAGAAGAGAAAGAGTGATAAGAAATTTAGAAATTCGCCAGAAAGTCATTCAGTTTATGAGAGAATTTTTAACAAAAGAGGGGTTTATTGAAGTTGAAACGCCGATTTTGACCAAATCTACTCCGGAGGGAGCCAGGGATTTTTTAGTGCCAGCCAGATTACAACCAAGCAAATTTTACGCCCTTCCCCAAAGCCCCCAGCAATATAAACAACTTTTAATGGTTGCCGGCTTAGAAAAATACTTTCAGATTGCCAAATGTTTCAGGGATGAAGATCCCCGGGCCAACAGACAAGCTGAGCATACTCAATTAGATATTGAAATGTCGTTTGTCGACCAGGAAGATATTTTAGATTTAGTAGAAAAGCTTTATACAGAACTGATTAAAAAAATATTTCCAGAAAAGAAAATCACAAAAATTCCTTTTCCCAGAATTTCTTATCAGGAAGCAATGGAAAAATATAAAACCGACAAGCCCGATTTAAGAAAAGACAAAAATAATCCCGATGAATTAGCTTTTGCTTTTATTGTTGATTTTCCGCTTTTTGTTCCCCAAACCAAAGAAGATTATTTTTATGGTTCGGGTTCGGCTAAATTTGCTCCTTCTCACCACATGTTTACCGCTCCCAAAAAAGAAGATATTTCTTTGCTTGACTCTGACCCTTTAAAGGTGAAGTCATACCAGCATGATTTTGTTTTAAACGGTCATGAAATTGGCGGCGGCAGCATCAGAATTCACGATTCTAAAATACAGAGTAAAATTTTTAATTTAATTGGCTTTAGCGAAAAACAAAAAAAACAATTTGCTCATTATTTTGAGGCCTTTAGCTACGGAGTTCCGCCTCACGGCGGCATTGCTCCAGGAATTGACAGATTTCTGGCTATAATGTTAAATGAACCCAACATCCGGGAAGTTATTGCTTTTCCCAAAACCGGAGACAACAGGGACTTAATGATGGATGTTCCTTCAGAAGTAACTGAGAAACAATTAAAAGAACTGAAAATTAAAATAACTAAAAAGTCTCGCCGGAAATGAACCTAAAGATTTTATTGTCAGCTTTTATAATCAGTCTGCCCTTTTGGTGGGGAATCAATCTTTTAGAAGCAGATCTAAATGATTTTTTGTTTTGGCATGAAATCAGCCAAAACCCTCAAATTTTTACAGCCCAGATAGCTTTAGAAGAAAAACTCCAGGACATCAAACCCATTCGGGATACAGAAGTAGAAGATTTAAAAATTGAAGCGAAATCAGCCATCTCTTTTTTTATAGATGATAATGGCAGAAATAAAATTCTTTTTGAAAAAGATGCTGACCAGAAACTGCCAATTGCCAGTTTAACCAAATTAATGACAGCCTGGGTGACTCTGAAATACTATGACCTTGCAAAAGAAATTAAAATTTCTAATAAATCGGTTGCCCAGGAAGAAAATTTCGGGAAATTGACTCCGGGCCGGGTCTTTCCAACAAGATATCTTCTTTATCCCTTATTAATGGAATCAAGCAACGATGCAGCTTTTGCTTTGGCTACAGACTATAACGGAATGACTGAAGCTGGTTTTGCTGAATTAATGAACTGGGAGGCAGAAAAAATGAACCTGCGAAATACTTATTTTTTCAATTCCAGCGGACTTGAACCGGACGAAAAGGAATTGGAAGATGAAATAAATTATTCAACTGCGATTGATCTGGTGTCGCTTACAAAAAATCTGTTAAAAGAACCTTTAATCTGGGGAATTCTCTCTACTCTAAAATACAATCTCTATGGACCCGAACTTATTAATACCAATGAACTTTTGTCTGATGAATCTTTTGGCTGGCAGGACAGAATAGTTGGCGGGAAAACCGGCTATACTGAAAAGGCGGGACAATGCATGCTTTTGGTTATCAGAGCACCAAAAAATCAGGGGTTTATAGTTAATGTTGTTCTGGGAAGCAATGACAGATTTGAAGAAATGAAAAAATCAGTCAATTGGTTAGAAGAAGCTTATAAATGGTGAAAATATGTATTTACCCGAAGCAGCAATTGATGTTATTAAAATATTTTTTCTCGGAGCAGTTAGTTTTATTCTGGCTTTTCTTTTAACTCCGGTTTTAACTCACTTTTTATATAAACATAGGCTCTGGCGAAAAGAAGTCAGAAATAAATCACTGGATGGTAAAGATGTCCCGGTTTTTCAGAAGTTTCACAAGGAAGGAGAAACCCATACCCCGAGATGCGGCGGTCTTTTAATTTGGGTAACCACCTTAATCATTATTCTTTTATTTTTTGCAATCTCAAAATTTACTGATATCTGGTGGTTGGAAAAATTAAACTTCTTAAGCAGAAGTCAAACCTGGCTTCCGCTGTTCACTCTGATTGCCGCTTCTTTACTCGGCTTGACTGATGATTTTCTTCAGGTTGTAGGTAAAGGAAAATATATCGGCGGGGGATTAAGCTTAAAAAAAAGGCTCATTATTGTAGCACTTATTGGTCTGATCGGGGCTTTGTGGTTTTACTTTAAACTGGACTGGAGCACAATTCATATTCCCGGTTGGGGAGATTTACAAATTGACGGATGGTATATTCCCTTATTTATTTTGGTCATGATGGCAACTTACAGCGGGGGAGTAATTGATGGTTTAGATGGTTTAGCCGGAGGCGCCTTTGCTTCTATTTTCGGTGCTTATGCCGGAATTGCCTTATTTTTAGGTCAAATTGATCTGGCTGCTTTCTGTGCTGTAATTTTAGGAGCACTTCTGGCATTTTTATGGTTTAATATTCCGCCGGCCAGATTTTATATGACAGAAACCGGAATGATGGGTCTCTGTACTACTTTAACTGTTGTTGCTTTTTTAACTGATTCGGTTTTAGTTCTGCCTGTTATCGGATTCCTGCTGGTGATAGAATCCGGTTCTGTTATTTCACAACTTCTTTCAAAGAGATTTCGTCATAAAAAAATATTTTTAGCTTCTCCTATTCATCACCATTTTGAAGCTAAGGGCTGGCCCCATTATAAGGTCACTATGAGATTCTGGGTAATCGGAGCAGTAATGGCAATTGTAGGTTTAGCTATAAGATTATTAGGATGAAGTTTCAAACTTTAAGAAAAAAGTATCCGAAATTCATTTATCGGGGATATTCTTATAGAATTTCTAAAAATCCCCGCACCAGAACAAGTTCAGTACGGGGCAAGAATTTAGAAATTCTTTTTGATTTTGTTGCCAAACCTGACATTTCTTTCAAGCCAAAAATAATAATAAGAAATGTCAATAAAAAAATTTTAGACAGGGTAGGGGAGAGGACATTAAGAAATTTAATCTTTCATCTCGGCTTGATAGAAATTCCCAGTTACTGGAAAGCCACTTCTGCGCCGGAAATTGAAATCCAGGCCGGCTCTCTGAATAAAGAACAAACAAAATGGTGGCAAGATTTAATAATCAAGGGAATGGGGCAGTTTTTCTACGAAAACAAAATTAACTTTAAAAAGCCGAATTTTCTCAGAATTTCCTCTGTAAATCCCCGTGGTGAAAATCTCACGATCGTGAGATTTTCACCACGACGAAAAGAGAGATTTTTGGTGCCCATACGCGAGGGCAAAGATTCAATAGTTACTTTAGAAAAACTAAAGGCACAAAAAAAAGAAATCAATGCTTTTATTGTTAACCCTACAAAAGCAGCAATAAATGTTTTGAAAATTGCCGGAATTAAAAAACCGATAATAGTCCAAAGAAGGATTGATCCTGCTTTATTAAAGTTAAACAGAAAAGGATTCCTGAACGGCCATACGCCCTTTACCGCTGTTTTATCTTTTTTGAGTATTATTGGCGCTGTTTTGTTCGATTATAAACACATCGCTTTTTCCAACGAAAAAAGCGCTGATGAAGGCAACGTAAAATATTTAGGGGAAACAATAAATCACCAGTGGTCAAAAAGTTCTGATTTTGAAAAAAAATTCAGGTTCTATTCTAAAAAATATTTGGCAAAAAATATACATTATTTTAGTTTTCTGAGAGATTACACCGAATTGGAAATCGCAAAAATGTTCAGTCAGTATCTAAAATATTTCCCGGTTTTTTTAAGTTGTAATGAGGCTTATAAAACTAACTCGGGCAGAAAAAAACCTACAAAAAAATGGTGCGGAAGCTGCCCGAAATGCCTTTTTGTTTTTACCATTCTCTATCCTTTTTTGGAAGAAAATAAACTAATCAAAATCTTCGGAAAAAATCTTTTTGAGGATAAAAAACTGCTGCCACTAATGAAACAACTGATAGGGCAGGGGAAGCCGAAACCTTTTGAATGCGTCGGCACCAAAAAAGAGAGCAGATTAGCTCTTTCTTTGTGTCTTAAAAAAGCCAAAAAATCAGGAAAGATTCCTTATCTTTTGTTGAAATATCAAAATACCATATAACTTCTATATGACCTTTTAAATGTCTGAATAAGAGGTTTTTTTATTTCAAAAAAAGCTAAAATTATGTTATTTTTAAGAATAGGCGAAGAGAATCCCATTCTCTTCTTTAATCTTCACTTCGTTTACTTAAATGAAGTTAAATGAACTAAAAAACAAGAAAATACTGATTTTGGGATTTGGCCGAGAGGGGCAGGATACTTTTGGGTTTTTGAGGAAGATTTTTCCTAAAAAAGTTTTGGGAATAGCAGATAAAAACTCAAGGCTCAAATTTCAAAAATCAAAACTGAAAAGGATTAGATGGCATTTTGGCAAAAATTACCTCAAAGCACTGAAAGATTACGATGTAATCATTAAATCGCCGGGTATTCCAATTCATTTACCAGAGGTAGAAAAGGCATTTAAAGAAGGAAAAATTACTTCGCAGACAGATATTTTTTTTAATAATTGCCCGGGAAAAATTGTTGGTATCACAGGAACCAAGGGAAAAAGTACCACCGCCTCTATGGTATATAAAATTCTAAAAAGAGGCGGAATAAAAGCTCATTTAATAGGAAATATCGGAAAGCCGGTCTTATCATCTTTATTCAAAGTTAAAAAGAACAGGATTTTTATTTATGAATTATCAAGCCACCAGTTATATAATCTTAAAAAATCACCGCCGGTTGCCGTTTTTCTGAACATCTATCCTGAACACCTGGATTATTACAGAAATTTTAAAGAGTATGCCAGGACAAAAGCCAACATCACTCTTTACCAAACAAAAAACGATTATTTGGTTTTTAATTCAAAGGATAAATTAATCAAAGAAATTGCCAGAAAATCAAAAGCACAAAAAATTCCAATCCAGGGAAAATATTACGCCTTGAACAAAGAGGCAGCTAAGGCAGTGGGAAAGATATTTAAAATCCCCGCCAAAACTATTGCCAAGGCTATTTCTGAATTTAAATATCTTAGCCACAGATTGGAACCGGTGGGAACCTTTAGGGGAATTACTTTTTATAATGATGCCCTGGCGACCATTCCCGAAGCCACAATGGAAGCTATGGATGCCCTGGGCGACAGGGTAGAAACCATTATCTTGGGCGGTTTTGAGAGAAACATTGATTTTAAAAATTTAGCCAAAAGGGTTTTAGAAAGTAAAATTAAAAATGTAATTTTATTTCCAACCACCGGAAAAAGAATCTGGCAGGAAATTCTCCGGCAAGCCCAGAATAGGGGATTGCCTAAATATTTTTCTGCCGATAATATGCCAGAGGCAGTAAAATTAGCTTATCAACAGACAAAAAAAGGGAAAATTTGTCTTCTTTCTACTGCTTCACCCAGCTTCAGTATTTTTAAAGATTATAAAGAAAAGGGTAATCTTTTTAAAAAATATGTTAAGAAATTCGGTCATAGAAAAAAACTTTAAAAAACCAGATTATATTTTGTTATCGGTTGTCGGTATTATTTTGGCTTTAGGAATAATAATTTTGGCCAGCGTATCTGCTCCTTATGCCCTGGAAAAGTTCGGTGATACTTACTATTTTTTAAGACATCAATTACTTTGGGGATTAATTCCGGGTCTTATTTTGGGGTTTTTGGCTTTCAGGATTAATCTATCTTTTTTAAAAAAGATAGCTCCGGCCGTACTTCTAATTAATTTAATTCTTTTGGGAATGGTTTTTCTTCCCATAATTGGTTCCCAAAACGAAGGAGCTTACCGATGGATTGGTTTTGGTAAATTTACCTTCCAGCCTTCAGAGTTTTTAAAATTAACTTTTATTCTTTACTTAGCTGCCTGGTTCGCCAGTAAAACTGAGAAAATAGATTCCCTTAAAAACAAAAGGTGGTCCAGCCAAACACTTGCTGCTTTTTTAATGGTTGCCGGAATAATAACTATTTTATTGTTTCTTCAACCGGATGTCAGTACCTTGGGAGTAATTCTTTTAACGGCTCTCGTAATCTATTTTTCTTCAAACACCCCTGTCTGGCATACTGTTTTAATGATTCTTTTGGGCGGCGGTACTCTGTTTGCTTTTGTGAAGATGGCATCGTACCGAGCTAATCGTTTTTTGGTTTTTTTCAATCCGGAAGTTGACCCAATGGGAATTGGCTATCAAGCCAAGCAATCTTTAATCGCTATTGGTTCGGGTGGTATTGGCGGGGCGGGATTGGGAATGAGTATCCAAAAATTAGGTTTTTTACCTCAATCAATTTCTGATTCAGTTTTTGCTGTTTTTTCTGAAGAGACCGGCTTCGTTGGAGGAATTATTTTAATTCTTTTATTTCTAATTTTTTTATGGAGAGGTTTTAAAATTGCTAAAGAAGCTAAAAATAAATTTTCTCAGCTTCTGGCAATGGGAATTACCAGCTGGATTATAATTCAAACTTTTGTTAATATTGGAGCAATGATAGGAATATTGCCCTTAACCGGCATTCCTTTACCCTTAATTAGTTACGGCGGTTCAGCCCTGGTTGTTGAACTTGTCGCTATGGGATTATTATTGAATATCTCAAGTAAAAAAACTCAATGAAGTTAAAGCTTCATTTCGAGCTTCAATTTTAATAAATTAAATTTTGCTACATGAAGATATTATTTACCGGTGGCGGTACCGGTGGTCACATTATACCGATAATCGCCATCGCTCGGGAATTAAGAAGAATTTGGCCCAAAAAAGATCTTCAGTTCTTTTATTTAGGTTCAAAGGATGAATTTGGCAGGGTTCTGCTTTCTCAGGAAGGAATTAAAGTAAAAGAAGTTATGACAGGAAAAATAAGAAGGTATATGGGCTGGAAAAGTGCCTTGCAAAATTTTGCAGACATTTGTTTTAAGATTCCAATTGGCATTTTACAGTCATTCTTTTATATCTTTTTTCGGACGCCGGATTTAATCCTGTCCAAGGGGGGATTTGGTTCAATCCCCGGCGTCATAGCAGGAAAAATGCTTTTTGTACCAGTATTCCTGCACGAGTCAGATATCGTACCCGGCATAGCTAATAGATTTTTGAGCCAGTTTGCTTTGGAAATTTTTGTTTCTTTTCCAAAAACCGAATATTTCCCCCTGAAGAAAATGATTTTAATTGGTAACCCAATGAGAAAAGAGGTATTAGCAGGTTCAAGAGAAGAAGCTAAAAATTTATTCAGAATAACTTCAGATAAACCTGTGGTTTTAATTTTAGGCGGTTCTCAGGGTGCCCAAAGAATTAATGATAAAATCTTAGAGGTTCTCCCGGGCCTTTTGAAAAATTTTGAATTAATCCATCAGTGTGGAAATAAAAATTATACAGAAGTCAAAGCTCACGCCAGCGTTATGATGAAAGAAGGTCAGAAGGTATTTTATCATCTTTCTGCCTTTCTTAAAGAACCCGAGCTTCGTCAGGCTTATGCTTTATGTGATTTTATTGTTAGCCGAGCCGGTTCCGGTAGTATTTTTGAAATCGCAGCAACTGGTAAACCCAGTATTTTAATTCCGCTTCCTGAAGCCGCTCAAAATCATCAGGTAAAAAATGCCTATGCTTATCAGGAAGCCGGCGCCTGTTTGGTTATTGAAGAAGGTAATTTTACTTCCCATTTTTTTGCTGAGAGGTTAAGGGGTCTTTTTTCTCAACCTAAAGAACTGAGAAAAATGACTCAATCGGCCAGAAATTTTGCTAAACCTGAAGCGGCTAAAATTATTGCTAGCTATCTTGTAGAATATTTTAAAAGTTGAAATAGTGTCTAATTATGTTTAAAAAAGATTACAACCCACCCGCCACATCCTCCACCCAAGAAGAACGGGCCCCTTTTAAATTTATTAAACCCGGATCTGTCAGAGTAAGGATAGCTCCTTCTCCAACCGGATTTTTACATATCGGACTTGCCAGAACAGCTCTTTTCAATTATCTTTTTGCTCAAAAGAACGCTGGTATTTTTATTTTAAGGATTGAAGACACTGATTTAGAAAGATCTTCTCCTGAGTTTGAAAAGGACATCATTGAAAGTCTGAGATGGTTAAGAATAGAATGGTCAGAAGGTCCCGATATAGGAGGTAATTACGGACCATACAGACAAAGTCAAAGATTGGATATTTATACTAAATACCTAGAAAAACTTCTGGCAGAAAATAAAGCCTATTATTGTTTCTGTTCCGAACAAGACCTGGAAGCCGAAAGGCAGTATCGGATGTCAATTGGGGAAGCCCCGCGATATTCAAGTAAATGTGCTAATCTGCCGGAAGAAACGGTTAAAAAATATTTAACCGAAAAGAAACCCTCGGTGATAAGATTCAGGGTATCGGCAAAAAAACTATGGTTTGAAGACTTAATTCGCGGCCGTTTAGAATTTGATACAGGTCTAATAGGGGATATGGTTATCGCCAAAGACCTTAAAACCCCCTTATATAATTTTGCTGTTGTTGTAGATGATTTTGAAATGGAAATCAGCCATATAATCAGAGGAGAAGACCACATATCCAACACTCCAAAACAAATATTGCTTCAAGAGGCCTTAGGATTTAACCGTCCCCAATATGCTCATTTACCTTTAATTTTAGGACCGGATCGAACAAAAATAAGCAAAAGACACGGAGCGGTATCAATTTCGGTATATCGGGAAGCTGGTTATTTATCTGAAGCTTTAATTAATTTTATGGCTTTTTTGGGATGGAATCCGGGAGAAGAAAGAGAAATTTACTCTTTACCCTCTTTGGTCAAGAAATTTACCCTGGAAAGGGTTCAAAGGGGAGGAGCAATATTCAATATCAAAAGATTAGATTTTTTGAACGGTTTTTATATTCGCCAAAAATCACCAGAGAAATTAGCAGAATTGTGTATACCTTATCTGGTTGAGGCGGGACTGATTGAAAAAAAAGTAAAAAACCCAGGTAATCCCGGGGGTTCAGAAGAAACGGAAAAAATGGATCTTTTTGAAGAAAAACCAGAATATATTATTAAAGAAACAGGGGAGGGGATTTTATTTGAAACATTAGGTAAAATAGCTTCAGTTTATCAGGAAAGATTAAAAAGAATTTCAGAAATTACTGAATTAGCCGACTTTTTCTTTAAAAAGAAGTTGAATTATCATAAAAATCTGCTAAAATGGAATGAGATGTCAGATAAAGAAATAGGAAGTTCGCTTGATAAATTGGAAAAAATCTTATCTAAAATGAAAGAAGGAGATTGGAATAAAGAAAGCTTAGAGAATGTCTTGCTTCCAGAAGCTGAAAAAACAGGCGATAAAGGAAAGCTCTTATGGCCCCTCAGAGCAGCTTTAACCGGCAAGGAAGCATCGGCAGGTCCATTTGAAGTGGCCGATATACTGGGAAAAAATAAAACATTGAACAGATTAAAAGAGGCAAAAGAACAACTAGCGAAGAGAACTTCGTCCTCTTCTTAACCGTCGTTTCCATAAATAGAAACTTGGTATATGAGGCAAACAATTATAATTTTATTATTACTGGGGTTTCTCTTACCAAATTTTGCTTTTGCCCAAGAAGATCTGATAACAGCTCCTGAAAGTTTTGAGGAAGTAAAAGAATTGGGTGAAAGGGCGCTTGAAGTAGGGGAGAAGGAGTTACCGGGAACCCTGGAAAGAATCTGGCAGGAAGAAGTTCTGCCCGTTTGGCAAAAAATGTATGACTGGTTCAAAGATAATCTTTGGACTAAAATTGAAAATTGGTATACGACAACAGTTAAACCCCGAGCAGAAGAAGAAATAGAAAAGAGAAAACCTGAGGTTGAAAAAGAACTTGAGAAGGAAAAAGAAGAAATGAAAGCCGAAGGAAAAGAAATTGGAAAATCCCTCTGGGAAAAATTTAAAGAAATAATAATAAAATAACAAACAACAAAATAAAAATATGGAAGAATCAAACAACGAAACTTATAAAAAAATTTCTGTAGAATGCGCCGTCTGTAAGACTAAATTTGAACTCTGGGTTTCAACGGCTAATTTTAGTGAGGAGTTAGAGCAAAACATTAGACAAAATTTTCATCGTTATTGTCCGGTTTGTAAAATTCTTGAAGAATTGGAAAAAAGATAATAATATTGTACGACATTTATTACCGAGATGAATTTTCAATTCATCGAAGGTCGAAATGAATCTTCGATTCATTGAGCAGATAGCCAACCGTTAGGGTAGGGAACTCTAACGGTTTTTGTTTTCTGTGGATTTCTTTTCTTGACAATAAAAACAGAAGCTTTATACTGAAAATAGAGGAATGGTCGGGTTCACTTGTTGGATAGGAGGGCCTTAGAATCGACATTTCTCTGGCGCGGCGGGGGAGTCACGGTTAGAGCACACACGGCGACCACCTTCCTTTTTAAAAAATTGCTAACCCGGGCTCTCCCCCTTAAATAGTTCTTTATACCAGTTCCTTAACAAAACAGGTATTGATCTAGCGCAGTATGTTGCGCAACAGACGATATTTATGGATGAGTGACCTCTGTCACCGTCCTCTTTTTTTATTGTGTCTTAGCTTATAGGGGAGAAGGATTTTCCACTTGACAGAGGTTTTTACCTTATATATTATAGAGGTAGAGAAAGTCGTACAATGTAGGTAAAGCGACGTATAATATAGGAAGCTTAATCACTTCCCCTAAATATATGAAAAAATCTAATCAAACAATCATTAAACACCCGAACCGCAGTGAAGGGTAAAGATGAAATTTATTTCATCGCTTATGAAAAAATCAAATAAAACAATTATTCAATCTATCCCCGACTTTTTAGATTATTGTGAAGTTGAAAAAGGATTAGCAAATAATACTCAAAAGAATTACCAGCGCTACCTCACTAAGTTTGTCTCTTGGCTAAAAAAGACCAAAAAAGAGTCTCTTTTACCCCATCAGCTGACTAATGAGGACATTTGGGCTTACAGGCTGTTTTTAAGCCGTTTTATGAGTGATAAGGGTAAACCCCTTAAGAAGATCACTCAAAACTACTACTTAATCGCCCTGAGAGCCTTTTTAAGCTATTTTACAGCCAAGGACGTGGAATCACTCCCAGCAGATAAGATAGCCCTTCCCAAGGGCGCTAGAGACGAAAAAACAGTGAAATTTCTCAACCTAGAGCAAATCGAGAAGCTTTTAACAGCTTCCAAAGCAAATAGCCCTATTGGCTTAAGAGATAAGGCTATATTAGAGACTTTATTCTCAACCGGCCTGAGAATAGCTGAATTGGTGGCTCTGAATAAGGAACAGTTCGCTAATATCAAAGATAAGAAAGATTTGGAAATCGGCATCATTGGCAAAGGTAGCCATCCTCGAACCGTCTACTTTTCAGAAAGGGCTTTGTCCTGGATCAAGAAATATCTTGAAACTCGTAAAGATAAAGAAAAAGCCCTGTTTATCCATTACAGGGCCCGAGGAGACGCTGAAGCTCGTTTAACACCTCGTTCCATTGAAAGATTAGTGAAAAAATATGCTATTCTGGCCGGTGTTCCTATATTTACCACTCCTCATACCCTTCGCCACTCAATGGCTACTGATCTTTTAACTCAAGGTGTTGATCTAAGAACCATCCAAGAATTTCTTGGCCATAGAAATATTGTTACTAC
>CAYXOH010000013.1:0-12344 GCA_964467045.1 uncultured Candidatus Saccharibacteria bacterium
AATGAATCTACGATTCATTTCGATGTTCGATAAATTTTTAATTTATCTCCATGATTAAAGTCGCTATCAATGGTTTTGGCAGAATAGGGAGGCCTACTTTTCGGAGAATTTTAGACAACCACCCTGATTTGGAAGTGGTGGCGGTGAATGATTTGACTGACACTAAAACCTTGGTCCATCTTTTAAAGTACGATTCTCTATACGGGAGTTTTAAAAAAACCGTCAAGTTTACTGAAAAAGAATTGTTGATTAACGGAACCACAAAAGGAAAAAAGGTCAGGATTTTCAAAGAGAGCGACCCTTCTAAATTACCCTGGAAGGAATTAGGAATTGATATTGCTTTGGAATGCACGGGTATCTTCGCTGATTACGAGGGAGCTTCTCAGCATCTGAAAGCTGGAGCTGGAAGAGTGATAATTTCTGCTCCCTCTAAAAGCCCAGAAAAGATTTCCTCTTATATTTTAGGGGTGAACGAGGAAAAGCTTAATCCCCAAAAAGATAAGGTTGTAGATATGGGATCTTGCACTACTAATTGTCTAGCTCCCATAGCTAAGGTTTTGAACGAAAATTATAAGATTATTCAGGGGTTTATGACCACTATTCACAGCTATACCAATGACCAAAGGATCTTAGATTTGCCCCATAAAGATCTTAGGCGGACCAGAGCAGCTGCTTTAAACATAATCCCGACAACCACTGGAGCTGCCCAGGCTATTGGCAGGGTTCTTCCTGAGTTGAACGGGAAATTAGACGGCCTAGCCCTGAGAGTTCCCACTCCCACCGTTTCTATTCTTGATTTAATCTGCGAAGTTAAAGAAAAGACCGATGTCAAGGAAGTAAATTATGCTTTCAAAAAAGCTGCTCAAAAACCAGAACTTAAGGGAATTTTAGGCATAGAAGATACTCCTTTGGTTTCTTCTGACTACAAAGGAAATTCCTTTTCAGCTGTAGTTGATTCCGCTTTAACCATGGTTCAGGGTAATTTGGTAAAAGTGATTGCTTGGTACGATAATGAATGGGGTTATGCCTGCCGGTTGGCTGAATTTGCTGACTTTATTGGGAAGAAAATGTAAAATTCCCGGATAGTTAAACCATTCCTTCAAGGGATGTTTTTTTATTTTGAATTATTAGGTATAATTATTTAATATATCCATTAAATGTTTTTTAACAGCAGCTATGTTTAAAAAAGGAGAATTGTATTTTCCGAACAAGGATTTTAAAAAAAGAGCTCTGATAAAGAATAATTTAATTTACAAAAAAGCCAGTAAAAACCCCGTTAAATTTTGGGAAAATTTAGCTAAAGAAGTTTTTTGGTTCAAGTCCTGGAAGAAAACTTTTTTGCACAAACCTCCTTATTTCCAATGGTTTATTGGGGGCAAGACAAACATTACTTCAAATATTTTTGAAGGGAATTGCCTGGACTTTGAAAAATTGAAAAACAAGCCAGCCATAATCTGGGAGCCGGAGCCAATTAAGGAAAAAGCCAGAATCCTGACCTACCAGGAGCTTTTTCAGGAGGTTAATAGATTTGCCAATGTTTTAAAAGAATTAGGTGTGAAAAAAGGAGACCGGGTCGGTATTTATCTGCCAATGATTCCTGAAGTTGCTGTTGCCATGCTGGCTTCAGCCAGAATTGGAGCGGTTCACTCGGTGGTTTTTTCTGCTTTTTCTCCCCAGGCTTTGAAAATCAGGCTTCAGGACACTCAGGCGAAAGTTTTAATTACAGCTGACGGTTATTACCGGGGAGGGAAAGTTATTAACCTGAAAGAGAATGCTGACCAGGGAATGAAAGAGACCAAGGTCAGGAAGATGATTGTCGTCAAAAGAGCCGGCAACAAGGTTCTTTGGAACAAAAAAAGAGACCTTTGGTACCAGGAATTGATTAAAGGGAAAAAGGACACCTGTCGGCCAGCTGAAATGGATGCTGAAGATTTGCTTTTCATTCTCTATACTTCGGGTTCTACTGGCAAACCCAAAGGTTGTATGCATACTGTTGGCGGTTATCTTGTTCAGGCTAAATTTACCGGCAAATGGATATTTGATTTTCATCAGGACGATATTTTCTGGTGTACGGCTGACGTGGGTTGGATTACCGGACACACCTACGGCATTTATTCGCCCCTGCTGAACGGAGTTCCCACTCTTCTTTTTGAGGGAGTTCCTTACTGGCCAACCCCAGACAGATGGGCCAAGATCATTGAAAAACATAAAGTTACCATCTTTTATACTGCCCCGACAGCTATTAGAATGTTTGAGAAATTAGGGACCGACTTGGTCAGAAAACACAAGTTTAAAAACCTAAGATTATTAGGTTCAGTGGGGGAACCGATTGATGAATCAGCTTGGTTGTGGTACTTCAGGGAAATTGGCAAAAGCAGGTGTCCGATTGTTGATACTTGGTGGCAAACTGAAACTGGTGGTATTCTGATTAGCTCCTTGCCCGGTCTTGGTCCCATTAAACCTGCTTTTACCGGTTTGCCTTTTCCCGGTGTTAAAGCTGACATTTTGAATGATCAAGGTAAATCCTGCCTGCCGGGAAAAGAAGGAAATTTGGTTTTGTTCCCTCCCTTTGCTCCCGGTTTACTGCGGGGAGTTTACAAGAATCCCCAGAAATACAAGAAAACCTACTGGAGCCAATACGGCAATAAAGTTTATTTTACTTCTGACGGCGCTTATAAAGATAAAGCAGGGCTGATTAGGGTTGTCGGCCGGGTAGATGACGTAATCAAAATAGCCGGTCACAGAGTGACCACCGGAGAACTAGAAGAAGCTATTAATTTACATCCAGGGATTACTGAATGTGCAGTTGTGGGAATTGCTGATAAAATAAAAGGAGAGGTGCCGGTTGCCTTTGTTGCCTACAAGGGAAGGAAGTCTTCTCAGGAAATTCAAAAAGAAGTAAAAGAACAGGTCAGAAAAAAAATCGGGCCAATTGCCTCACTAAAAGAGGTTTACCTGGTAGAAGACCTTCCCAAAACCCGTTCCGGAAAAATTATACGCCGTATTTTGAGAAAACTAGTTGCCCGAGCCGCAGCGAAGGGTAAAAAAGAGGATTTATCTTCTTTGCCTACCGGTGAAGATTTGGGGGATCTTTCTACTTTAGCCAATCCTGAAAGCGTTCAAAAAATAAGAAAAATGATTAAAATATGAAGAAAAATAATCAAAAGTACACCCTTCAGTTTAAAGAAGTCTCAAAAAATGATGTTCCTTTAGTTGGGGGGAAAAACGCTTCCTTGGGGGAGATGATTTCCAATTTATCCAAAAAAGGAATTAATGTTCCCGATGGTTTTGTTTTGACCTCCGAAGCTTATTGGTACTATTTAAAAGCCAATAAGATAGACGAAAAAATAGCCAAGGCTTTTAAAAGCTTCAACCCAGATGATTTAGAAAGCTTAAAAAATACAGGTAGAGAAGCCCGCCGGCTTATTTTAGAAGGAAAAATCCCAGCTGATTTAAAAGAAGAAATTCTTGGAAGGTATGAAGAGCTATCAAAAAAGTACAATGAGGGCAACGTAGAAGTGGCGACTAGGTCTTCGGCCACCGCTGAAGATCTGCCCACAGCTTCCTTTGCCGGGCAGCACGAAACTTATTTGAATGTTAAAGGAGAAAAAGAGCTCTTAAAAGCCGTTAGGAACTGTATTGCTTCTTTATTTACTGACAGAGCTATTGCCTATCGAGAAGAGAAGGGTTTTCCCCATTTGAAAATTGCTCTTTCGGTGGGTATCCAAAAAATGGTTAGGTCTGATTTAGCTTCTTCTGGAATTATGTTTACTCTGGACACAGAAACCGGCTTTCCTAATGTTGTTCTGATTAATTCAATCTGGGGAGTGGGGGAAATGATTGTTAAGGGAAGAATTACTCCAGATACTTTTTATGTTTTCAAGCCTACTTTAGAAAAGAGATACCGGCCAATAATTGTTAAAAATCTGGGAAGAAAAGCTAAGAAATATATCTTTTCTAAAAGAGGCGGGTTAAGGGAAACAAAAGTGCCAAAAAGACAACAGTTGGTTTTTGCTTTGGCAGATGAAGAGGTGCTAAAGTTAGCCCGCTGGGCTGTTATTATTGAAAAACATTACAAAAAAGCTCAGGACATAGAATGGGCCAAGGACGGAAAAACAGGAGAGCTTTTCATTGTTCAGTCCAGACCAGAAACGGTTCACACTCCCAAAACTAAGAAGACTTATGAAGAATATGAAATTAAGCCGGACAAGAAACCTGTTTTAACTGGAATTGCCGTTGGGGATAAAATCGGCCAGGGGAGAGTGAGGGTTATTTCTGATATTTCAAAAAGCAATGAATTTCAAAAAGGAGAAGTGCTGGTAACAAAAATGACTGATCCTGACTGGTTACCGATCATGAGGATGGCTTCAGCCATTGTGACAGACGAAGGAGGGAAAACAGCTCATGCAGCTATTGTCAGCAGGGAATTGGGACTGCCCTGTATTGTAGGGACAAGGACGGCCACCAGAACCTTTAAGAGCGGTGAATTGGTGACGATTGACTGCACTTCAGGCTTGAATGGCAGAATATTCAGGGGAATTGTTCCTTTTAAGATAAACAGGTATGATTTAACCAAAATTCCCAAATTAGATACAAAAATTATGCTTAATATTTCTGTTCCTGAAAACGCTTTTAAAACCTCTTTCCTGCCGAATGACGGAGTGGGGTTGGCCCGCGAAGAATTTATTATTGCCGAGAAAATTAAGGTGCACCCCTTAGCTCTTTATCATTATAAAAAATTAAAAGATAAAGAGCTGAAAAAGAGAATAAAAGAAATTACCGTTGAATACAAAGACAAAAAGGAATATTTTATTAAAAAGCTGGCCGAAGGCATAGCTCAAATTGCTGCTGCTTTCTGGCCCAAAGAGGTAATTGTCAGGTTTTCTGACTTCAAGACAAACGAATATAAGAATTTAATTGGCGGATATCTTTTTGAGGAAGAAGAGGAAAACCCCATGCTGGGTTATCGGGGAGCTTCCAGATATTATGATGAGAAATTTCAGCCTGCTTTTCAGATGGAATGCCAGGCAATAAAAAGGGTGAGAGAAGAATTCGGCTTGAAAAACGTTACGGTTATGGTTCCTTTCTGTCGGACTTTGGCTGAAGGAAAAAGAGTTCTGGATCTAATGAAAAAGTTTGGTTTGGCAAAAGGAGTGAAGGGTTTGAGGGTTTACGTAATGTGCGAAATTCCGTCTAATGTAATTTTAGTTGATTATTTTTTAAATATTTTTGATGGGATGTCCATCGGCTCAAACGATCTTACCCAGTTGGTACTGGGTATAGACAGAGATTCGGCTAAAATTGCCAAAATTGGCGACGAAAGAAATACAGCAGTAAAAGATATGATCAGAACAGTGATTTTAGCATGTAAAAGCAAAGGAAAGTATGTAGGAATTTGCGGGGAAGCTCCCAGTTATTTTCCGGAGTTTGCCAAGTTTTTGATTCAACGGGGGATTGAGTCCATTTCCCTAAATCCAGATTCGGTAATTAAAACAATATTACATTTGACCAAGGAATAAAATCTATGTTTGATATTATTACTTTCGGCTCAGGAACAAATGATGTTTATTTCATTTCTGAAGATTTGATGGTTGTAGAAGAGAAAAAATTCCTGACCAAAAAAGGTTTGTGTTTAAGTTTAGGTTCCAAAATAGAGGTTAAGGATATTTTATTCAAGATCGGGGGCGGCGGAACCAATACTGCCCACACCTTTAGAAAGCAAGGTTTTAAGGTAGCTTGGTGCGGCATGGTGGATAAAGATTTTGCCAGTGAAAAGATTATCAACGAATTAAAAAAAGCAGGAGTGGAAACCTCTTTTATTTCCCGGACCGACAAAAAACTAACGAATTATTCAATAATTTTAACTGCTCCTAACAGGGAAAGAACAATTTTAGTTTACCGGGGAGCTTCCGGGGAGTTGAGAAGAGAAGATATTCCTTGGCAAAAATTAAAGGCTAAATGGTTTTATTTAGCTCCTCTGTCAGGTAAACTTGCTAATTTGTTTGAGGAGATAGTTAATTTTGCCAGAAAAAATAAGATTAAAGTAGCTGCTAATCCAGGGGACACCCAGCTTTCTTTGCCCAAAACCAAACTAAAAAGAATCTTGAAAAAAATTGACATTTTAATCCTTAACCAAGAAGAAGCTTCTGCTTTGAGTAAGGTTCCCTATAAAGAAGAGAAAGAGATTTTTAAGAAATTAGACAATTTAGTACCCGGAATCTGCATTATGACCAAAGGCCCGGAGGGAGTAGTGGTTTCTGACGGAGAATATTTGTATACTGCCCCGGCCCTCAAAGAAAAAATCTTAGACAGAACCGGAGCCGGAGATGCTTTCAGTTCAGGCTTCCTTTCAGGTTTCATTAAAAATAAAAGCATACCTTTTGCTATCCAGCTGGGAGTAGCTAATGCTGCTTCTTGTTTGAAAAAATGGGGAGCAAAAGAAGGATTATTAAATAAAAATCAGAAATACCCGAGAGTTAAGGTTGGGAAAGTAAAGTGCAATGAAGAAACCAAGGTTTGTCAAGATAAATTTTAAATTATGGATTTAAAAAAATATTTTCAAAAAGCTCAGCAAGAAAAGTGGGCTGTTGGTCAGTTTAATTTTTCTCAAGAAGAGATGTTCAAAGCTATAGCAAAAGCCGCCCAAAATCTTAACTCCCCAGTGATTCTGGGGATTTCTGAAAAAAGCAGTAAAAATTTAGGCTTGGAGAAAGCAGCGGCCATTTTTAATTCAGAAATAAAAGCATCAGATAAGCCGTTTTTTTTAAACCTTGACCATGCTAAAGATTTTGATTATATTAAAAAGGCGATTGATTTGGGTTTCAGCAGTATTCATTTTGACGGCTCTTATTTAACCTTTGAGGAGAATCTTAAAGCCAGTCAAGAAATCACAGCATATGCTCACCAGAAGAATGTTTTGGTTGAAGGAGAAATTAATCCTATCGGCGGATCTTTAACTGACCCTGATGAGGCTCAAAGATTTATCAGCGAAACTAAAGTAGACACTCTGGCTGTGGCTATTGGCAACATTCATGGCATAGAAAAATCGGGTCAGAATCCTCCTCTTAATATTCAAAGACTGGCAGAAATTAAGGAAAAATTAGCTGATTTTCCTTTAGTTTTGCACGGTGGTTCAGGAACAAGTGAAAAAGACATCAAAGCAGCTATTCAACTGGGTATAGTCAAGATTAATATTAGTACTGAACTGAAATTAGCCCAAAAAGAAGGAGGAGAAACAGCGGTTCAGAGGGCGGTGGAAGAAAAAATTAAATTATTTGGCTCAGCAAACAAAATATAACTATGGTTTCCCTAAACGCTAAAATTAGAAAAACCTCGGGGAAAAAAGTAAGAAATTTGAGAGAAAAAGGATTTATTCCGGCAGTTTTATATGGGCCGAAAATCGAAAATACACCTTTAGAAATTGATTTTAAGACTTTTGAAAAAGCTTATCGTGAAGCGGGAAAGAGCTCTTTAATTTCTTTAGAAGTTGAAAAAAAGAAATTTTTAGTTCTAATTTATGCTGTCGAGTTAGACCCTCTTTCTCAGAAAGCGATTCATGTTGATTTTTACCAACCAAAACTTGATGAAGAAATTACAGCTAATATACCTTTAGTTTTTGAAGGTGAAGCTCCGGCTATAAAAGAACTGGGGGGCACTTTTGTTAGAAATATCCACGAGGTAGAAGTAAGAGCTTTACCCCAAAACCTTCCTCATGAAATAAAAATAAATGTGGATAAATTAAAAACTTTTGAAGATAGTATCTTGGTTAAGGATTTGCTGGTTCCCAAGGAAGTAAAAATTCTTAAAGACCCCGAAGAAACAGTTGCTTTTGTTGCCGAACCTGAAAAAGTTGAAGAGGAACTGGCCAAACCGGTTGAAGAGAAGGTTGAAGAGGTAGAAAAAGCTGAGGAAAAGGAAACAGAAGAACCTGCTACTGAGACCCCGGAGACTAAAAAAGAAAAAGGAGGGGAAAATGAATAAATTTACTTTCAAAAAAATTCTCTTATTTCTTTTAATTGCTGCTTTTATTTTTCCCAACTTTCAGGGATTAGCTTTAACACCCCAGGGGGAAAGGGAATCCCTGGAGGAAGAATTAAAAAAATTAGAGGAGCAAATCGCTCAATATCAAGAAGATATTAACAAAACAGAACAAGAGAAAAGGACCCTCCAGGATCAAATCTATATCTTAAGAAAACAAATCGAAAAATTAGATCTTCAGATTTACCAAAGCAATATAGTCATCAAAGACCTTAGTTACCAGGTGGTAGATACGGGAGAATCAATAACGAAAACTTCCGATAAAATTTATGAGACCAAAGATAAATTAGCCGATATTTTACAGTTAATTTATGAAGAAGATCAAAAATCTCTACTGGAAGTCTTGCTTTCCGAAGCCGAGCTGTCTGATTTCTTTAACAATTTAATAGCTTTGGAGACTCTTAACAACAAAAATCAAGAGCTTTTAGAAGAGATTAAAGGTTTGAAAGTTGCTTTGGAAAATCAAAAACAATCTTTAGATGAAGAGAAAACAAACTTGGAAAGCGCGGTAAAAATTAAAACCCTGCAAAAACAGGAAAGTGAATATAGTCAGCAGCAGAAAGATTATTTTCTAAGATTAACTGAAGCTGAATATCAGGAACATCTTAAGAAAAGAGAAACAGCTGAAAAAAAAGCAGCCGAAATTAGAGCAAGAATCTTTGAATTGATTGGAGTGCCGGAAGCTCCGACCTTCGGCGAAGCTTTGGATATTGCAAAATATGTAGAGAATCTTACCGGTGTTCGTCCCGCCCTCCTATTGGCTGTTTTAAAACAAGAGTCAGATATCGGAAAGAATGTTGGTCAATGTTACTTAAAAAACCCCTCTACCGGTGGGGGGGTTGTTGCTTATAATAGCAAAGAAGTTTCTGGGGTAATGAAGCCATCCAGGGATGTACCTCATTTTCTGACAATTACTGCAGAATTAGGCAGAGATCCTTACAATACTCCGGTTTCTTGTCCGATGAGTTATGGCTGGGGAGGAGCAATGGGTCCGGCTCAATTTATACCCTCTACCTGGATGATTTATAGAGATAAGGTTGCAGGAATTACTGGTAAAGCAGCTGATCCTTGGAATATCAAAGATGCCTTTCTGGCTGCCGCTCTCTATTTAAAAGATTATGGGGCAGCAAATCAAACTTATAATTCTGAGTGGAAAGCGGCAATGATTTATTTTTCCGGCACTTCTAAAAGAACTTCCTATAATGGTTATGGTTTTTATGGTGATTCGGTAATGAATATTACTGCCCAACTACAGAAAGATATAGATACAATTGAAGAAAGCGGTTAGCTCCCGCTTTTTCTTAGAAATTCTATAAGCGGGCCAATTTCTCCTTTCATTATTGCTTCCAGACCGTGGAAGCTCTTTTTAATTCGGTGGTCAGTAATTCTATCCTGAGGGAAATTATATGTCCTGATTTTTTCTGCCCTTTTTGCCTTGCCAATTTGTTCCTTTCTTTCTCCCCCAATTTTTCTAATTGCCTCTTCCTCTTTTTTTTCTAAAAGTTTAACGACTAAAATACTCATGGCATTTTCTTTATTTTGTAGCTGATTCCGTTCTGTTTGTGAAGTAACCACAATTCCGGTTGGTAAATGAGTAATTCTGACCGCGGTTTCTCTTTTATTGACATACTGGCCTCCGGGACCTGAAGCCCGGTAAAGGTCAGTCTTTAAATCATCGGACTTAATTTGAATTTCGGCTTTCTTGGGTTTAACCAATACAGCAACAGAAGCCGTAGAAGTGTGAATCCTTCCCGATTTCTCGGTCTCCGGAACTCTTTGGACCCGGTGGACACCGCCTTCATACTTCATTTTTGAAAAAACCTGAGAACCCGCCAGTTCAAAGGTTATTTCTTTTAATCCTCCCAAGCCAGTAGTCCGAGAATCTAAAACTTTTTGTTTCCAGCCTTGAGTTTGAGCGTATTTTGAATACATTTTAAAGAGATCAGTAACAAATAAAGCAGCTTCCTCACCTCCTGTTCCGGCCCGAATCTCAACCATGATGGCTTTGGGTTGTTCTGGATTTTCATCTTCGGTCAAAAGCTCTCTCAGTTCTTTCTCTAATGTGTTTTCTTTATCTTTTAATTGGGATAATTCAGTTTCTGCCAAAGACACTAATTCTTTGTCTTCGCCAGCTGAAATTATTGATTTATTTTCTTCTATTTTATTTTTAATATCTTGCAGTTCTTTGTCTTTTTCAATAATTTTTTCAAGATAATTTTTTCTTTTCAATAACTCTTCTCCCTTTTCCCAATTTGAAACCAACTCAGGATCGCTGAGTTGTTGAAGAATAACCTGATATTCTTGTTTTATTTTTTTCAACCCTGCCATTTTTACTTCTTTTTCCTCTTTTTGAATTCTTCTTTTTTGGCCACTCTTTTTCTAAATCTTTCTACTCTTCCCAGAGTATCAACAATTTTTTCTTTGCCGGTATAAAAAGGATGACATTGAGAACAAATTTCAACCTCCATAAACTCTTTGGTTGAGCCAATGTTAAAAATCGCCCCGCAGGCGCACTGCGCTCTGGCATTATTATAGTATTGAGGATGAATATTCTTTTTCATATTACTGTTTTAATTATTTTGGGTACTTACCCTGTGGGTGTATCTTTTTTGCCATATATTCTATAATAATAAAATTGGGGTAAAAAATCAAGAGTCTTGATATTAATTCCCTATCATGATATATTAAAGGTTGATTTTATGACAGAAGCTAAAACCAAAACTAAAAAAACCGATTTTAATCTCAACGTTGAAGAAATGGCTCAGGCGGGTCTTCACTTTGGTCACAAAATTTCCAAAATTCACCCCAAAATGAAACCTTATATTTACGGCATCAGAAACTCAGTTCATATTATTGATTTGGAAAAGACCAAAGAAAAGTTTGAGGAAGCTTTGAAGTTTATTCAGGAATTAATGAAAGAAAATAAAACCTTACTTTTAGTTGGTACCAAAATTCAGATAAAAGATTTAACAAAGAATATTGCCAAAGATTGTCATTTACCCTATGTTAATGAAAGATGGCTGGGAGGAACTTTTACTAATTTTGAAATAATAAAAAAAAGAGTAGAATATTTTAAAGATTTAGAAAGGAAAAAATCAGCGGGAGAACTGGAAAAATATACCAAAAAAGAGAGGGCAAAAATTGACCAAGAACTAAAAAATCTTGAGATTAATTTCGGAGGCATTAAAGAGTTGTCAAAACTTCCAGATGCAATTTTTGTTGCTGATATGAAAAAAGATTTTTTAGCCATTAAAGAGGCTAAAAAGAAAGACATTAAGGTCATTGCTATTGCTGATACCAATATCGATCCTGGCCTGGCAGATTATTCTATTCTGGCTAATGACGATGCCGTTTCTTCTGTGAAATACATACTTGAGAAGATTAAGGAAATAACACTAAAAGCTCAAACAGAAACTGAATAACTTCATTTTTATTCTATGATTACTGTTAATCAAATTAAACAATTAAGGGAAGAAACAGCCGTTTCCATATCTGACTGTAAAAAAGCCTTGGAAAAAGCCGATGGCAATTCTAAAAAAGCTAAAGAAATTTTAAAAAAAATGGGGAAAGATTTAGCCGGAAAAAGAATCAACAAAGAAACCCACCAGGGGATAATTGAAAGCTATATTCACCCAAATAAAAAAATTGGTGTTCTTCTGGAATTAAATTGCGAAACCGATTTTGTAGCCAAATCTCCGGATTTCCAAGAATTAGCCCATGAATTATGTTTACAGATTGCCGCCGTCAGGGATGAGGAAACTCCGATTCTAGAGCAACTCTGGATAAAAGACCAAACTAAAACTATTAAAGATCTGATTGATGAGTATATTGCCAAGACAGGGGAAAACATGACAATTAAGAGATTTTCAAGGTACGAAATATGACGGAATTAATCTCTTTTATTATTTTCATTTGTAGTTTTATTATCATAGGAGTGATTGTTTTCCGGAAATTGCCAATTTTGATTCAACTTCCAGAAACTACTTATCCTCAAGTTCAATTAAAGGAAGTTTTTAATTTGAGGAAAATAGGAGAATTGACATCCTCCAAACACTTCTCCTTTAATATACTTTTACAAAAGATAGTTTCTAAGATTAGAATTTTAGTCTTAAAAACTGACACTAAAACTTCTAATTTGCTTCAAAAACTAAGAGAAAAATCTCAAAAAAATAAGTTTGATGAAGATGACAATTACTGGCAAGAAATTAAAAAGTCTACAAGAAATAAATAAGCCGGCATAGCTCAGTGGTAGAGCAACTGTTTTGTAAACAGTAGGTCACGGGTTCAAATCCTGTTGCCGGCTCTAA
>CAYXOH010000014.1:0-5180 GCA_964467045.1 uncultured Candidatus Saccharibacteria bacterium
AAAAACTTAGCGGGTGATGGGAATTGAACCCACATAAATAGCTTGGAAAGCTATCACACTGCCATTGTGTTACACCCGCAAATGAAGGTCGGGGTATCCAGATTTGAACTGGAACTAAATCCTCCCAAAGGACTCGTGCTACCGTTACACTATACCCCGTTTATGGCTTATTCTACTTAATTTTCCTCTTTCAGTCAATTATTTGCTGTGCTATACTTAATTAATGGTTAAAAAAGAAAGAATTTCACAACTCAATATTGTTGGTCAGTGTCGTCAATACGGACTGTCTCTTTGGCAGTGTCCCCAATTTCTTTTTTTGATAATGGGGATAATTATTATTACTTCTACTTTAGTGGCTTATGCTCTCGGTAATCGTTATATTGATGATCCTTATACGGTTGTCTTAATTGTCCTTTTAATTGCCGCTATTTTATTTATAATTGCGGTCATTATTACCAGAAGCTTTGAAAGGTTGGCCGAAGCTAACAGAATGAAATCAGAATTTGTTAGCGTTGTTTCACATCAGCTTCGTTCACCCCTTTCTAATTTAAAATGGGTTACCGATCTTTTAATGTCGGGTAGATTATCCTCGGTATCTGAAAAGCAATTAGAATACTTTAAAATATTAAAAGAAAACAGCAATAGAATGGTAGAATTAGTTGCCGATCTCTTGATCGTTTCCAAAATTGAGCAGCAAGAACTTCCCTTAAGAAAAGAAAAAATAGCTATCAAGGATTTAGTTGAAAGAATAATCAAAGAAATAGAAATTTTTGCTAAGGCCTCAAATGTCAGGATAGAATTTAAGTCAGAAAAAATTCTTCCTCCAATCTTAGCTGACCTCGATCGGTTAAAGTTAGTTATTGACAATCTTTTGGATAACGCCATTCGTTATAATCGGGGCAAGGAAAAAATTGAGGTAAATTTAAAAAAGAAAAACAATAATGTCTATCTTGGAATAAAGGATCGTGGGGTGGGTATTCCAAAAGAAGATCAAAAATATATCTTTCAGAAATTTTTTCGTTCAGAAAATGTAATCAAACACCAGACCGAAGGCTCGGGATTAGGTTTATACATCGCTAAATCTATTATTGAAAAATTAGGAGGAAAAATGGGTTTCCAGAGCCAAGAAGGCATTGGGTCGACCTTCTGGTTTACGTTACCTGTAAGGTAACCATACGAATTACCAACCAAAACTAATTACGAATATTCGTAATTCGATAAAATTCGTAATTTGTAGGTATTATGAAACGCATTCTGTTTATTGAAGATGAAGCTGCGCTTCAAAAAACATTCGGAGAGATCATTGGTCAGGAGGGGTACGAAATGATTTCTGCCCTGAACGGAGAGATCGGTTTGAATTTAGCTAAAACCGAAAAACCAGATTTAATTTTGCTTGATTTGGTACTGCCGAAAATCCACGGTTTTGAAGTTCTGAAAGAATTGAAAGAAAATGAGGTGACAAAAAACATTCCCATCATCGTTCTGACTAATTTAGAAGGAATTGGAGATGTAGAAAAAGCCATTGAATTGGGAGCTACGACTTATTTAGTTAAAGCACAGTATAAATTAGAAGAAGTAGTAGATAAAATAAAAAAAGTCCTGAAGCCATAAAACGTAAAGTACATAGCATGGAACAAAAAATTAAGAAGTAAAAATTGTTTCATGTTCCATGTTTTATGTTCCGTGAGATATGAAAGTAGAAAACCAACAATTAAAAGCTTTTCTGCTGGATGCTAAACTAGTCACCGCCCAACAGTTTGGCGAAGCTTTAAAAATTGCTCAAAAAAACAAACAGGATGTTGAAAATGTTTTATTGTTCCAGGGTTTAATTTCCAAAGAAGACCTGATTAAAATGAAAGCTTATATTTTAGGGGTTCCTTTTGTTAATTTAGAAAAAGAAAAGGTTGACGGAAAAGTTTTGAGAATCATTCCCGAACCCATTGCCCGAGCCAATAATATAGTTGCTTTTAGAAAAAAAGAAAAGAATTTAGAAGTAGCGATGCTGGATCCAGAAGATTTAAGAACTATTGAATTTATAAAAAAAACCTCTGACTTAAAAATTTTACCTCGGTTAACCACCGAAGAAAGTATTAAAAATGTTCTTCGTCAATATCAAAAAACCCTAGAGGCCGAGTTCGGGGAGATAATTAAAAAAGAATCTAAAGGCATTAAGGTAGTCAAAGAAGTGGCCGTTGCCGGTGAAGAAAAAGAAGAATTGAAAAAAATAGCAGAAGACCTACCGGTTGTTCGTATTGTTGATACCCTGTTAAAACACGCGATTTTAGACAGAGCTTCCGATATTCATATTGAGCCCACAAAAAAAGATGTCTTAGTAAGATATCGTATAGATGGTATTTTAAGAGATGCCATGACTCTTCCCGGGCAAACCAGTTCGGGAATTGTTGCCAGAATTAAAGTTCTTTCTAATTTAAAACTTGACGAGCATAGATTACCTCAAGATGGCAGGTTTAAAATAGAAGCAGAGGACTATAAATATTCAATTAGGGTTTCTATTTTACCGGTTTTTGATGGAGAGAAAATCGTTTTACGGTTATTGCCAGAAACAACTAAAGCTCTCACTTTGGAACAATTGGGTCTTAGAGGAGAGGTCCTGGAATTAATTCAGGACAATTTAAGAAAACCGGTAGGAATGATTTTAATTACCGGACCCACCGGTTGCGGGAAAACCACCACCTTATATTCAATGATGGAAATTTTGAATAATCCCGGGGTCAATATTTCTACTGTTGAAGATCCCGTTGAATACCGCATGCTTAGAATTAATCAAACCCAAGTTAATGCTAAGATTGGTTTAACTTTTGCTTCGGGTTTAAGATCTTTGGTTCGTCAGGACCCGGATATTATTATGGTGGGAGAAATCCGAGACAATGAAACGGCGGGATTGGCTATTAATGCCGCCTTAACCGGCCATTTGGTTCTTTCTACTCTACATACTACTTCGGCTGCCGGTTCTCTTCCCCGTTTAATCGATATGCAAGTAGAACCATTTCTAATCTCTTCAACCTTAAACGTTATTTTGGCTCAGAGATTAGTTAGACGATTATGTAGGGAAAAAGAAAAATATACTTTAACAGATTCGGAAATAAAAAATTTAAGAAAAAACTGCGATTTGAATAGAGTTCTCCAAATACTTCGAGAAGAAAAATTAGTTAAGCCAAAACAAAATTTAAAAGATGTTATTTTTTATCGAGCTAAGCCCTCCAGACAATCCCCCGATGGCTATAAGGGTCGAATTGGAATTTACGAAGTTCTATTAGTGACCGAAACCATCAAAGAATTAATTATCAAAGAGGCCTCGGCTGACCAGGTTCAGGAACAAGCCCAAAAAGAGGGCATGAGATTGATGGTGGAAGACGGCCTTGTCAAAGCCGTTCAGGGGGTTACTTCAATCGAAGAAGTCTTGAGGGTTATTGTTGAATAAAATCCCAAGCTATGCCGAATTATTTTTATATTGCTAAATCTTTAAAAGGAGAAGAGAAATCCGGCACCATGGAAGCAAAAAGCAAGCTTCAATTAGCCCAAACCTTGAAAGCTCAAGGTTTTATTTTAATTAGTGCCGAATTGGAAAGGGAGGAAGTGGTAAGAAAAAAATTAGAATTTTCTTTGCCGTTTTTTGACAAGGTTTCCTTAACGGACAAACTAATGTTTACCAGGAATCTTCAGGTCATGGTAGCTTCCGGTCTTTCTCTACCCAAGGCCTTGACAACCTTAGCTGAACAAACTAAAAGCCAGAAGTTTAAAAAAACACTTTTAGAAATAAGCGAAGAAATAACTAAAGGAAAGCATTTTTCTGATTGTTTGGGAAAATATCCAAATATTTTCTCTGAACTTTTTCAGAATATGATAAAAGTAGCAGAAGAAGCGGGAAATTTAGATGAAGTTTTAAAAATTCTGTCTCGGCAAATGGAAAGAGAAAACGAACTGAGAACGAAAATTAAGGGAGCCTTAATGTATCCTGCCGTAATTATTACAGCGATGATAGGCATCGGCGCTTTGATGTTAATTATGGTTGTTCCCCAATTAGCCGAAACCTTTGAAGAATTAGAAATTGAACTCCCCTTAACTACCAGATTAGTGATCGGGATAGGCACTTTTTTGGCCGAAAAATGGTTTTTTGCTCTTCCAATTTTAATTGGGTTTTTTATTATTTTGAAATTTATTTTAAAGACCAAAAAAGGCAAAAAAGTAGTAGATACAATCTTTTTAAAAATCCCTGTTATTTCTCAGCTTGTAAAAAAAACTAATTCGGCCTATACAGTTAGGACACTGGGCTCTTTAATTGCTGCTGGCGTACCGATTGTGAAATCCTTAAAAATCGTTTCGGGAACCTTAGGTAATATCCATTATCAAGAGGCAATTTCTGAAGTGGCAGAAAAAGTTGGGAAAGGTTCAAAATTATCCGAGGCCATTCGACCTTATCGCCATATCTATCCTGCAACCGTTATTCAAATGATTCAGGTTGGAGAGGAAACCGGGGAAACATCGCAGATCTTATCTAAATTGGCTGATTTTTTCGAGGAGGAAGTCGGCAATGCTACCAAAAACTTAGCTTCAATAGTTGAACCGGTATTGATGCTTATTATCGGAGCAGTTATCGGTTTTTTTGCTATTTCCATGGTTCAGCCAATGTATTCAATGCTGGGAGCAATTTAATGAATCCTGCTTGATATATCGCCTTTATTATTATGACAAAAAAGCAAAAGCCAAAAGGGGTTACCCTTATTGAATTGCTAGTCGTAGTTGGAATTTTTATTATTTTAACTGCCATTTCTGTTCCCGCCTTTCGTTATTTTCAGAGGGAATCGGATTTAAATAATAGTACCCAAGAAATTATTAATACTTTAAGATTGGCTCAAAATAAAACTTTAGCTTCAGAAAAAGAATCAAATTACGGAGTTCATTTTGAAACAGAAAAATTTGTTTTATTTAAAGGAACAAGTTATAATCCTTCAGCTGCTAATAATGAAACCCATAATCTGCCTAAAAATGTTGAAATTTACGAAATCAGTCTGGCTGGCGGAGGAGCAGAGGTGGTTTTTGAACGTCTAACAGGAGAAACTAATCAGTCTGGCAAGGTTTCTTTGAGGTTGAAAAGCGATTTTTCAAAAACCAGAACAGTTGGTATTGAATCTTCTGGCAAAATAACCTTAGGCGAAGAG
>CAYXOH010000014.1:5280-8845 GCA_964467045.1 uncultured Candidatus Saccharibacteria bacterium
ACCATTAGCGGTGATCCTTCGGGAGGAAGCATTATTGAATATTCAGCTGATGGTTCAATCACATATACTTCTTCTTATGTATCTGATTTCCAAAAGCAATAATAAAGGTGTTTCAATAATAGAAATTTTAGTAGTTATCGCTATTATCAACGTTACTTTGATTGGTCTTTTAGGACTGGCCGCTTTTTCTTTAAAAGCTTCTACCCTTATAAAAGAAACTAACCAAGCTGATTTTCTGGCCCAGGAAACAATGGAGGCAGTTAGAAATTTTCGAGATGGAACAAACTGGGCAAATGGATTAGGAAGTGGAAGTTTAATTACTGGTGCTGCCTATCATTTGGAGAAATCTGGAGATGTTCCGCCAAAATGGCAATTAATTTCAGGGGACGAAACAGTTAATGGTTTCACCAGAAAGGTTACATTTGAAGATGTTCATCGGGACCTAGTAGATGATGATATTGTTGATAGTGGTGGATATAATGACGATGAGACAAAAAAAGTAATTGTAACTATTTCTTGGAAAGATAAAACAGTAGAATTAGCTACTTATTTTACCAATTGGAGATGAAAAAAGGATTTACCCCGCACCTTTTGCGGGGAAGAAAAAGCAGCGTTTATTTAATTCCTTTTAAAAAAGGTGCGGGGTTTACCTTAATAGAAGTTTTAATTTATATTGCGGTTTTGGTTATTATTATTACTGCTGTTTCTGCTTTTTTTCTTTGGGGGATTCGTTCAAACACCAAAGCTAAAGTAATGCGGGAAACCTTGGATAATAGTACCAGAGCAATGGAAACTCTGACTCGTGAAATAAAAGAAGCAAAAAGTATTTATACTCCAACCAGCGTTTTCGATTCTCATCCTGGCGGCCAGCTTTCTTTAGAAACTAATAAATATTTACCGGTAGGAGAAAGTACTACCTATATTGATTTTTATCTTTGCGGCACCCAACTCTGTCTTAAAAAAGAATCTCAAGATCCCATTGCTTTAACTTCAGACAAGGTCGAGGTGAGCAATTTGGTTTTTAGCAGGATTATCACCAACGAGATTCCTTCCGTTCAGGTCAGTTTGAATGTTGATTATAAAGATTCAACCGGTCGGCCGGAATACCAAGCTTCGGTTAATTTGATATCTACCGTTTCTCTCAGAGGATATTAAAATGTTTACTTCAAGAAAGCAAAAAATAATACCCGATTTATCTTTCAGAATAAATCCAAATAAAGGATTTGCCGCTTTATTTATCACTATTTTGGTCTTGGTAATATTTTTCGGTATCGTTGTCAGTATCGTTAATTTAACTTTAGGGGAACAAAAAATTTCAAGAAACATTGTCGCCTCCAGCCAGGCCTATTATGCTGCCGAAGCCGGGATTGAAGATGCTCTGCTCCGTTTGGTAAAAAGCAAAAATTGGATAAGTTCCTATAATTTAAGTATTAATAATAATACAGCTGCTGTAGAAATTTCAGACGAGATTGGTGGTTCAAGAACCATTACCGCTATAGGAGATGCTAAAAACCGGATTAGAAAAGTTCAAACTGTTTATCAAATTTCTACTACAAATATTAATTTTTTTTATGGAGCCCAAGCTGGCGACGGCGGATTGATTATGGCTAATAATTCTAAAATACACGGCAGCGTTTTTTCTAACGGAGATATAAGCGGTGATAAAGGTTACATTGATAATGACGTTGTTGTTTCTGGCCATCATCAAATAAACATCAGTAGTGGAGGAGATATTGGGGGAAATGCGCTCGTTTATAATTGTACGGCAGGCCATATTACCGGTGAATTAACTTATGTAAATTCAAACAGCTGTGATGTTGACGGCGGGACCCAGCAACAGGCCGATGAAATTGATCCCGTTCCCTTACCTATTCCTCAAAGCAAGATTGATGAATGGATGGTTGACGCGGCGAATGGTGGAATTATTACAACAGATGTTACTATTAGCGGAACGCAAAGTTTGGGACCGGTTCAAATTGGTACATTAGGCGCACCGAAAAATTTAACAGTTAACGGTACCCTTAACATTACAGGAACTATTTATGTGACAGGCAATATTACTTTTAATGACACAACGCGCCTGGATAACTCATACGGTTCAAATAGTGGTATTATTCTTGCTTCCGGAACGATATATGTGGAAAATGGAGCAATAATTAGCGGTTCAGGACAGACGGGCAGTTATACTTTGGTTCTTTCTACTAATAATTCTTTAGATCCCGTAAACCCAGCTATTGATGTGAGAAATAATGCCGGTGGATCAATTTTTTATACTACTGCTGGCTTAATTTATCTTAAAAATAATATGAGTGCTCGGGAAATTACGGGATATAAAATACAAATGATGAATAATGCAGAGCTTGAGTATGATAGCGCTTTGTCAGACATGCACTTTTCTAGCGGGCCGGGAGGTAGTTGGGAGGTTGCGAGCTGGCAAGAAATTGAATAAAAATCTAAAATAAAAGTAGTAAAACAATTAACAGATTCTTGATTTATTTTAATGTTTGATTATTCATCTTTAAAACCTAAAGCCTTTGGTTTAGATATCTCCGATTTATCTTTAAAAATTGTTAATCTCGAAAGAAAAAGAGGCGGATTTAAATTGTGTTCTTTTGGCGAGACTAAAATCCCGCCGGGGATAATTAAAAAAGGTGAAATTAAAAAAGAAGAGGATTTGATAAAAATTCTTAAAAAAGCAATCTCCGAAGTTAAGGGGAAACCATTAAAAACAAAATATGTGATAGCTTCTTTGCCGGAGGAAAAATCTTTTTTAAAAGTAATTCAAATGCCTTATCTCCAGGAAGAAGAATTAAAATCTGCTATAGTTTACGAAGCGGAAAGTCATATACCCCTACCGATTGAAAAAGTTTATTTGGATTTCCAGGTTATCCCACCATTATATGATCATTTGGACCATCAGGATATTTTATTAGTCGCTTTGCCGAGAACAACGGTTGATCCCTACGTTTCTTGTCTTAAAAAAGCTGGTTTAAAACCATTAGCTTTAGAAATTGAATCCTTCTCTATTATCAGGGCCTTAATAATAGGTGGTGTTTCCAATTTTCCTGTTTTAATCATTGATTTAGGAGCGACCAAAACCAGTTTAATTATTTTTTCGGGTTATTCTCTAAGATTTAATTTTTCCATCCCTATTTCTTCTCATTACTTTACAGAATTAATCTCTAAAATAATAAAAGTTGATTTAGATAAGGCAGAGAAAGTAAAGTTGAAATATGGCATTGAAACCCGGGGTACAAAAGAAGGGGGAGAAATTTTTGAGGCTCTAATACCTGCTTTGGTTGACTTAATTGAACAAATTAAAAAATATATTAGTTATTACAGTACCCATACTTCCCACGAGCATTTCCCCCCATCTCAAGAGGGGGAAATAAAAAAAATTCTACTCAGTGGAGGAGGAGCAAATTTAAAAGGATTAACCGGTTTTCTTTCAGAGCAATTAAAAATCCCGGTTGAACTTGGGGATCCTTGGGTAAACATTCTGTTTAAAAAAAGGAAAAAAGTTCCGGAAATATCGTTTGAAAAATCACTTAGTTATACTTCTGCC
>CAYXOH010000014.1:8945-11838 GCA_964467045.1 uncultured Candidatus Saccharibacteria bacterium
CCTCAACAAAAGGAAGAATTAAAAAAAGAAGAACAGTATAAGATAGTATTGATACTGGGGATGATTATTCTCATCTGTCTGATCTATTTCTCCTTAATTTTACATTCAATTAATATTTTTCTTTCCGGCGAAGCAGAAAGTCAAACGATTGTTTATAGCCAAAGAGAAAAAGAGTTAAAAAATCCCCAAATTCAGGCCTTTCAAGCCAATCTTGCTGATTTTAATCAAAAAGTTTCTCAATTGGACTCTTTTTATCAAAATCAAGTCGCCCTGACAGAAATGTTAGAAAAAATTTCGGTAACCATTCCGCCGGAAATTTCTCTTCTTTCCTTCTCTTTATCCCTGGAAGAGAAAACGGTAAAGTGTATTTTGTCTGGACTTTCTCCCGATCGAGAGATTTTAGTTAAATTCAAAGATATTTTAGAAAAAGAAGAAATTTTTACTGAAATTTATTTTCCGCCAACCTGCTGGGTCCAGTCAAAAGATATTAATTTCACGATTAATTTCAACATTATTAAGGAAAAATAATGGAAAGAAAATCTATTAATAAAATTCATTTTTTAATATTCTTCTTTATTATTCTGTTTATTTTATTGGTTGTTTTTATTGTTTACCCCTTATTTAAAAACATAAAAGCCACATCCCAAGAATTGCTTTCCCAAAAAGAAAAGTTAATTCTTCTGGAGGCCACCGTTTCAAACTTAGAAGAATTTAGAATTCTTCACCAGGATTTGGACGAAATTTTAGATAAAATTGATGGTTTACTTATTAATCAGGAAGTACCGGTGGAGTTCATTGGCTTTTTAGAAAAGACTTCCGGAGAATGTTCAGTAGATAGTGGAATCTCGCTGGGAGGAGCTGGAAAATCAGAAAAATCTTTTTGGACCCCTGTTAATTTTCAAATAACCGTTAAGGGCTCTTCTTCTAATTTTTTAAAGTTCCTGGAAAAATTAGAAAATAGTCCTTATTTAATTAATGTTCAAAAATTAACTCTAAATCGAAACGATGAAAACATAGGAGCTAGTCTTTCAATTAGCGTCTACGCTAAATAATATGAAATTTAAAAAAATAAAATTTGAGAAAAATATAATTAATCTGGAAAAATTATCCAGAAGATTAGCCGAGAATTTTTCTTCAACCTTTCTTGGTTTTTTAATCATCGTTCTGGTTTTGGCTGGTCTTGTTTACTATCAGTATGTTATTTTAATTCAGAGTTCATTGGCGACCATTAAAGTAAAACCCTTAGCAACTCAAGAAAAAACCTATCAAAAAATTCTTGATGAATGGACCAAGAGAAACGAAAGATTTCTTCAAGCTGACTTCAGAGAATATCCTGATTTATTTCACCCCGCTACTTCAACCTCCGCTTCCAACGAATAATTGACCAAATGAGTTTTTTAAGATATAATATCAGGGTTATTCGCCCTCGTAGTTCAACGGATAGAACACGAGTTTTCTAAACTTGAAATAGAGGTTCGATTCCTCTCGAGGGCACAAAAATATTTGGTGCCCGTAGCTCAACTGGTTAGAGCGTCTCGCTGTGGCCGAGAAGGTCGCGCGTTCGAATCGCGTCGGGCACCCTTCGGTGCGATTCAGGACAGGCCCTGATAAACAAAAACAGCCCTGCATTTGACGGAGCTGTTTTTATTTTTTTTCTTCCAGTTTTACTTTTAAGGTTATTTCTTTTTTATTTCGGAGGACTTTTAAATTAATTTCATCTCCGATTTTTAATTTCTGGAGAATATGAGCCAGAGGATTATCTTCGGTAATTTTCTCTTTGTTACATTCTAAAATTATATCAAACTCTTTCAAACCTGCTTTTTCAGCTGCTCCTCCGGGAATTATGGGCGATTCTCCCAGGCTTTCTCTGACAATTAAAGCCCCATAATTTACCGGCAACTTGTTCTTCTTAGATATTTCTTTATTCAGGAGTACATATTTTACTCCTAAAAAAGGTCTTTTGATTTTTCCGTATTTTTTAACTTCTTCAAAATCTTTTTTAGCATAGTTAATGGGTATGGCAAAACCAATATTTTGAGCTCCCATTACTACGGCAGTATTTACCCCGATTACTTTTCCTTCAATATCTACCAAGGGTCCGCCGCTGTTACCGGGGTTAATAGCAGCATCGGTCTGAATTAATCCCCGCAACCTCTCTGCCTGGTGGGTTATGCCACTGAAAGCAGTGATAAACCTGCTTAAGCCAGAAACTACTCCGGTGCTGACTGTGTCGTGGAACTCTCCCAGAGCATTACCCACAGCAATAACGCTTTGACCCAGCTCTATTTTATCTGAATCTCCCAGCTCTAAATAAGGTAGTTTTTTAACGTTAATTTTTAATATAGCCATGTCATTAATCGGATCTCGGCAAATTACTTTAGCTGGATATTTCTTGTCTGGTTCAAAAATAATTGTGTAATCTGCCCCTTTATCTCCGACCACATGACAGCAGGTAATGATGTAGCCGTCCGGTGAAATAATAAATCCTGAACCACCACCAATTTTCGTTTTTTCTTTTTTCCCCTTATCAATTTTAGGCAATACATATTTTTGGTCACCGAAGGGAAAAAAATAAAAACCTTCTACTTTAGGCAGGTCTCGGGAAATAACAATAGTTATTACTGCCGGGCAGACCTTTTTGGCTATTTCAATAATTGGAGATTGTTCCATATTTTTTCATTCTATCATGAAAAATCTTGTCAACAAAGGAAAAAATTGCTAATATCAATAATTGATTACTGCCCCTGTAGTTCAACGGATAGAACAAGGGACTCCTAAGCCCTAGATATAGGTTCAATTCCTGTCAGGGGCACTCGCCCGGGCCCGTAGCTCAATGGTGGTAGCGCCTCAATGGCATTGAGGAGGTTAGGGGTTCAAATCCCCTCGGGTCCAC
>CAYXOH010000015.1:0-8088 GCA_964467045.1 uncultured Candidatus Saccharibacteria bacterium
CTGCTTGAAGATTTCCTTTAAATTCTCTTTTTCAATTTTAACCAACTGATTAAAGTGGGTGTTGCTAAGAAAATAGAAGAATAAGTTCCGAAAGCAATTCCTAAAATTAAGGCCAAGGCGAAGTACTTTAAAGTTTCTCCCCCTAAAAAGAAAATGGCTAAGAGAACGAAAAGAGTGGTTAAGGATGTATTTATAGAACGAGTTAAAGTCTGATTTAAAGATAGATCTACCGTTTCTTCGTAATCTTTGCCGATGCCTTTTAATAAATTTTCTCTAATCCTGTCAAAGACCACTACTGTGTCATTAATAGAATATCCGAGAACAGTCAAAAAAGCCACGATTACCGGTATGGTAATCTGAACTCCATAAAATTCTCCCAGGTAAGCAAATATTCCCAAGAGAATTAAAATATTATAAATAAGAGCAATTAAAGAGGTAACCCCGTATTGCCAGGATTTAGCTGGAAAACTAAGCCTTCTAAAAGCAAAGGCAATATAGAGAACAATTGCCAAGAGTGATAAAACAACAACAATTTTTGTTTTTTCTCTTAGTTCTTGACCGATTACTGGACCAATTGACTCGAAACGGAGTTCTTCTAATTCATTGTTCTCAGATA
This sequence comes from uncultured Candidatus Saccharibacteria bacterium, assembly GCA_964467045.1. Taxonomy (GTDB): domain Bacteria; phylum Patescibacteriota; class Minisyncoccia; order Minisyncoccales; family RBG-13-42-11; genus CAYXOH01. Next base: position 617 of record CAYXOH010000015.1, read on the forward strand.
ATTTCTGAGTAATTTCCTGATGGGTTTCTTCTGAAATATCTTTCATTCTTATAATTACCCCCTTCTCATCAGTGGGTTGAACATAAACCTCTCCCAAATCAAACCCCAATAAACTTGCTCTTATTTCCTGGTTTGAGGGTCTGGCATCTTTATATTCCATTTCTAAAATACTTCCACCGGTAAAATCAATTCCGGGTTTTAAACCAAAAACAAAAAGAGAAGCCAGGCTGGCTATAATTATAATTCCTGAGAATAGAAAATAAATTTTTCGATGTTTAATAAAATTAAAATGCATATTTCAGAATTTGTTTGATTTTGTCAGTCTTCTCCCAGTTGAATTCAGGTTCCTTTCTGCCAAAGTGACCAAAGTTAGTGGTTTTACGGTAAAGGGGCCTTAATAAATTGAGCTGTTTGATTATCTCTCCGGGAGAAAGATCAAATATTTTAGGAATAATCCTGGCTAATTTTTCATCGGGAACTTTACCGGTTCCAAAAGTATCTATATTTATTCCTAAGGGTTTTTTACCGCCAATTACGTAAGCTAATTCTACTAAGCATTTTTTTGCCAGACCCGAAGCCACAATGTTTTTGGCAATATAACGAGCCATATAAGCCCCCGACCTATCAACTTTAGTTGGGTCTTTACCGGAAAAAGAACCCCCGCCAATAGGAACCTGGGGACCGTAAGCATCAACTACGTTCTTTCTGCCAGACATACCTGTGTCTGAAACCGGCCCGCCGATTACAAAACGACCAGTATTGTTAATATAGTATTTGGTTTTCTTATCCAAAAACTTCTGACAAACCGGTTTAATTACTTTTCCAATAATGTCTTTTCTGATCTTTTTCAAAGAAACGTTCGGAGCGTGTTGGGCAGCAATAACGACGGAATCCAATCTTTTCGGTGTACCGTTTTGATATTCAATGGTTACCTGCGATTTCCCATCCGGTCTCAAATAAGGCAAAATCTTCTTTTTTCTAACTTCAACCAATCTCATTGTTAATTTATGGGCTAAAGCGGCTGGCAGAGGCATAAACCCGGGAGTTTCATTACAAGCAAAACCTATACTAATTCCTTGATCACCAGCTCCCTGCTCTTTGGTGCCTGATTGTCTAATTCCCCGAGCAATATCTGGAGACTGTCCGTGAATGGTGTTAAAAACGGCCACATTGTCAAAATCAAAACCATATTCTACTTTATCGTAACCGATTTCCTTGATAACTTCTCTGACTAAATTATTTACATCAACCCAGGCTTTAGTGGTAACTTCCCCTCCGATGATAACGTAACCCATACCAACTAAAACCTCACAGGCTACTTTTGCATATCTATCCTTTTTTATTATTTCATCTAAAATAGCATCGGCCAGAGCATCAGCCACTTTGTCCGGATGACCGGGAGTGACAGATTCTGATGTAATGAAATTTTTATTTAGTGCCATAGTGATTTGACTCTCTCAAGTTTTGTATTAACAAAACACCTGAGAAAATTCTTAGTAATAATAATTGCTGAGAACATACTAATTAAAATCCCTAAACTTAAGGTTAGGGCAAAGCCCTTAATAAAACTTGTGCCAAAACCAAATAATATAGCTGCGACAATCAGAGTGGTTAAATTACCATCACGGATTGAGGGCCAGGCTCGGTTAAAACCCTCTTCTATAGATTGGGACAAACTCTTACCACTCCTTAACTCTTCCCGCATTCGAGCAAAGATTAAGATATTGGCGTCAACAGCCATACCTATAGAAAGGATAAGTCCAGCAATACCGGCTAAGGTCAAAGTGACGGGTTTAAAAACAGATAAAACTAAAGCTAAATAAATTATTAAAGCTATTGATGCTAAAAATCCGGGTAATCTGTAGAAAATAATCATAAATAAAATTACTGCTAAAAATCCAAGGGCTCCAGCTTTTAATGATTCTTCTAAAGAGATTTTCCCTAAAGTAGGTCCCACAGTTTGCTGTGAGATTAATTTTATTGGAACGGGCAAAGCTCCGGCATTCAAATTTCTAGCTAAGCTTTTTGCCTCTTCAACCGTAAAATTGCCGGAAATTTGTGCTTTTCCTCCGGAAATTACTTCTTGAACTACCGGGGCTGAGATTATAATTCCATCAATAGAAATTGGCAGAAGTTTCCCGATATTTTTTGAGGTTAATTCTTCAAAAATCTTTGCTCCTTCACTGTTAAATTGAAGTAAAACCAAGGGTTTCATGGTTGTCTGATCAAAATTAACTTCAGCTTTTTCTAAATATTTACCAGTTAAAGAAGTTGGTTGAAAGGGGTCTTGAAATTCTCCTGTTTCGGTTTCAATCACCTTTTGATTTTGGGTTATAACCTCATTATAATTCTCTTTTTCTTCCTGAAATTCCAAGTAAGGAGTTTGCCCTATCATTTTAATAGCTTCGTCTGGATCTGTAATACCAGCTAACTCCACAATTAATCTGTATTGGTCGGCTGTTTCTTGGGTTTGAACTACCGGTTCCTGGACACCAAAAAGATTAACCCTCCTTTCAATAACATCTCTTAAACCCTGCATTGATATTCCATAATTTTCCGATTCCACCTTCGATAAGTCTGCCTCATAAATTAAGTGAGTTCCCCCCTGCAAGTCCAGACCTAATTTAAAAGGAATATTAGGAAAGCCAGGGATATTTAAAGCCTGAGGATAAATTAAATTCCCGGCCAAAAAAGCCAAGACAAAAATAAGAGCAACAATTATATAAGTTTTCTTCTTTGGCATAGTTTTTTATCTTAACACATTTAAAATCCTGTTAAAAGAGCAGAAATAATCCCGATTAAAAATATTCCGTCAAACACTCCGGCCCCTCCAATTGAAACAAAACCTCCCTGTTTTTGGACCTTTCTTAAATTTAAAAGGTCAGCACCAATTAAAGTTCCCAAAACTCCCGAAATAAAAGCACAAGGGGCGGCGAATTGGGACGCCAAGATTACCGCAAAAATCGCTGCAAATATGGGAGGGATTAAAGCAGGCAGGGAAATACCTCTACCGGGAATAACTCTGGCCAAAAATTTTGAAACAGCAATCATTAAAAGCGTGGCCATGAATATTGGCTGAAGGGCAAAACCAGCTCGCCAGGTCAAATATAAAAAATAAAAAGAAAGTAAAACAGGTATGACTGCTCCCCCGAGATTAATAGCTACTCCCTGAACTTCTAATTTAGGTGTCTGCCAAAGACCAAAAAAGCGCTTTTCTCTTACATATATTAATTTCTTTCTGCCCAGGGGGATATTGACAGCTGAGCCAATTAAAATAGACAGGAGTAAAAATATGGTAGTTTCGGGAGATACTCCTAAATTTTCAAAACCTATAGTTACGATATGAAAATAGCCCAGAACAAACAGAACGGGCAAAAATAAAATAAAAAGCAGAAATATTAAGCAACCAATGGGAAGAAAGAACATGAATTCTATGAATTACGAATTTTCATGAATATACGAATCAGCCAAATTTAGGATAACAGCATTTCTTGTATTTTTTACCCGAACCGCAAGGACAGGGGTCATTCCTGCCTATTTTATTTTTACTTTTTTGGACTTGTTGGGGTTGACTCACAACTGGTTGAGTAGGTTCTCCCTCTACTTTAAGTCGGAAAACGGTTTGGGCAATGCTGTTTTCAAGAGTGCTTAATAATCTTTGGAACATCTTATGACCTTCTGATTTATATTCCACCAAAGGATCTCTCTGGCCATAAGCTCTTAATCTCACCGAATCTCTCAGATAACTCATATTTTCTAAATGTTCCAGCCAAAGCATATCTAAAATTCTAAGCGTCACAATCTTCTCAACCTGTTGCATTCTTTCTTCGCCGATTTCCTTTTCTTTCCTCTGAAGATCTTCTTCTTTAAAACCTGCTTTCTGAACTATTTCCAAAATATATTTTCTTAAATCCTCCTTTGATTTTTCCAGGATTTCTTTCCTTTTTTTATAAATTACTTCCCGGTGTTTATTCATCACATCATCGTACTCTAAGACATGTTTTCTTAAATCGAAGTTCATCCCTTCAATTTTCGCCTGAGCAGATTCAATAGCTCCGGAAATTAATTTTGCCTCTATCGGCTGGTCTTCCGGAACTTTCATCATTCCCATTAAGGTTTTAATTCTGTCTGAACCAAAAATTCTTAGTAAATCATCTTCCAAAGAGAGGAAGAATTGAGAAGAACCATCATCCCCTTGTCTTCCCGATCTCCCTCGTAACTGATTATCAATTCTCCTGGCTTCATGTCTTTCCGTACCCAAAACATGGAGTCCTCCCAATGCTTTGACTTTTTCTGCCTTTTCTTTATCCGGAGGGTTACCCCCTAAAATTATATCTACTCCCCTACCTGCCATATTGGTAGCTATGGTTACTGCTCCAAATTTTCCTGCCTGGGCAATAATTTCTCCTTCTTTTTCATCATGTTTAGCATTTAAAATCTGATGGGAAACTCCTTCCCTGTCCAATAGTTTCCCCAAGTACTCATTCTTTTCAATTGAGGTGGTGCCAACCAATACTGGCTGCCCTTTCTGATTTCTTTCTTTTATTTCTTTGACGACGGCAGCAAATTTTCCTTCTTTTGTTTTATAAACTACATCGGGCAAAGCTTTTCTAATCATTGGCTTGTTGGTAGGAATAATTATTGCTTCCAAGCCATAAACTTTATCAAATTCTTCAGCTGAAGTAGCGGCGGTTCCCGTCATCCCGGCTAATTTTTTATACATCCTGAAATAATTTTGGAAAGTGATGGAAGCCAAAGTTAAAGATTCAGGCTTAATTAAAACTCCCTCTTTGGCTTCAATTGCTTGGTGGAGACCGCCCGACCATCTTCTGCCCGGCATCAATCTGCCGGTAAACTCATCAACAATAATAACCTCACCGTCTTTGACCACATAATCCCTGTCTTCTTTAAAAAGAACTTCGGCCCTTAAGGATTGTTCCAAATAATGTAAATATTTTGTTCCCCTTTCTTCATATATGTTTCCCATACCCAAAATTTTCTCAATTTTATTAATTCCCCCTTCGGTTAATGTTACAGCTTTCATTTTTTCATCTGTTTCGTAATCTGTTTGGGAATCTAATTTAGGAATAAGTCTGGCAAACTCTTGATAGTATTTGGAACTTTCGGTGTCGGGAGCAGAAATTATTAAAGGAGTCCTGGCTTCATCAATTAAAATTGAATCAACCTCATCAACAATAGCATAGTGATGTTCTCTCTGAGCTTTCTGGGATAAATCGTAAACCATATTATCTTTTAAATAATCAAAACCAAACTCATTATTGGTACCATAAGTGACATCTGCCAAATAAGCCTCTTTTCTGGAAACAGGCCTTAAATAACTCTCAATAACCTTAAACCCACCAACAATATCACGTTCTTTATCCAATTCCTCGCTTGGTTTTTGATAATTGGGATCGTATAAAAAAGCTGTATCATGAACAAGGCAACCCGTAGACAAACCAAGCAAGTGATATATCTGTCCCATCCAGACAGCATCTCTTTTGGCTAAATAATCGTTGACCGTAACAACATGTACTCCCCTTCCCTCTAAAGCATTTAAATATATAGACAGAGTAGCAGCTAAAGTTTTTCCCTCACCAGTTTTCATTTCAGCAATTTTCCCTTGATGTAAAACAACTCCGCCAATCAACTGGACATCAAAATGTCTCTGCCCTAAGGTTCTTTTGGCTGATTCTCTGACCAAAGCAAAGGCTTCGGGAAGAAAATCATCTAAAGATTCTCCTTTTTTAATTTTCTCTTTTAATTCTTGAGTTTTTTCTTTCAATTTTTCATTAGAAAAAGACTCCAGCTCTGGCTCGAGTAAGTTTATCTTCTCAATAATTGGTTTAAGGCTATTGAGATATTTTTCATTAGCGTCGCCAAAAATTTTATTGAGGATTGACATACCCTGTTATTTTATAACTTTTTGCCCAAAAAATAAAGGGAGATTAATTCCCTTCTTTCTTCCGCCCCGGTATTTTCTATTTTAACAATTTTTAATATTTAATTTATTTTTAAGATATCTTGGTAATATTTTTGAAGCAAAGTGAATATCGGGTCCATAATATTTAAGTTTTAATTTTAATTTTTTAAATTTAGCTTCAATTTGTTTTTGTTTTATTCTGTCTAAATTGAATTTTGCTGCCATGGTAAAACTGTATTCATTCATACATTGAAAACAGGGAATACAGGCCTTATGGATTTTCACCGAAGGGAAAATTTTATTTAATTTATCATAGATTTTTCTTAAATGACGAAATTGTTCAAAAACACAACCGCTTTGGACGATTAAAACTCCTTTAGAGGTAAGAGCTTTAAAAATATCCTGATAAAATTTTGAAGAGAAGAGCCCAAGAGAGGGTCCAATAGGATCAGTTGAATCAATAATTACTACATCAAAGAAGTTTCTATATTTTTTTACAAATTTTATCCCATCTTCAATCAAGACCCTAACTCTCCTGTTTTGAAAACTCTTCCGGGAAACAAAGGGTAAATATTTTTTAGATACTTCAATAACTTTTTTATCAATATCTACTAAGTAAGCTTCTTTAATCGGATGTTTTAATACTTCCCTCAAACATCCACCATCTCCTCCGCCAATAATCAAAATGTTTTTAGGATAAGGATGAGAAAAAAGGGCTGAATGTGTCAGTATTTCGTGGTAAATAAAATCGTCTAATTGAGATAACTGAATAATTCCATCTAAGACTAAAATCCGTCCAAAAGAAAAAGTATCTATAATTTCTATTTTTTGGTACGGACTTTTTCCCAAAAATATTTTTTTCTTTACCTTTATACCAATTCTTATTGTATTTAAAGTTCCGGGAACGGTACTTTCAAAAAACCAATTATTTTTTTTCATTTTATCCTTCCTCTTTTTATTAATCTTATTTCTATTCTTTTGGGTTGGAATTCTTTTTTAAAATAATCTAAAGCTTTATTGGGCATAGCTTTATCACCACAGGTAAAAATATCAATAGCATTAAAATTCAATTCCGGCCAACTATGAAGGGCAATATGAGATTCAGCCAATAAAATAACCCCGGTTAACCCTCGGGGTTTAAATTTACAAATCGAGACGTCTAAGGGAGTATTTTTGGCTTCTTTGGCTGCTTTAATTAAAATCTTCCTAATTTTTTTGGGGTCTTCAATAATTTTTCCATTCCAAAATTCGGCAATCAGATGAACACCGGCGTATTTTTTTCTTTTATTTTTTGCGACCCATTTAATGGATCTCTTTGTTTTTATTTTCATAATATTAAATTAATCGCTTACCGAGCTTTCGCACAGCGAAAGCGAAGGTGAAGAAAAGAACGACGTTCTCTTCGCCTACCGCAGGGAAGTTTTAAACTTCCCCCCAGCTAATCCCGAAATATTTTCCGGGCAAAAACAAAGAGTAAAACAAAAAGCGATTAACGAATTAAAACTCTCTTTCTTATTTTTTTAGCATTAAAAAACTTTTTTGTAAAGGT
>CAYXOH010000015.1:8188-9811 GCA_964467045.1 uncultured Candidatus Saccharibacteria bacterium
CCCCCCATCACTTTTAAATCGAATTTTTAGATTTCGCAATAATTTCAAAAGTGGTGGGGGGATTGACAAGAAGACTCTATTTCTTCTTCTTCTTCTTTTTCTTCTTAACCATAAATTTTAAAACATTTTTGAAAAGTCGGACAAATAGTCGACCACTACTTGCAGAAAAAATTTTAAAATTTTTTCTTCTTACTTTATTTTTTCATTTTACAAAGGTCTTGTCAAGTGTGGAAAACAAAAAATTTTAAAATTTCATTCCAAAAAACAAATTTCTTCTTCCAAAACAACTTTAAACTTATTTTTCACCTCTTTTTTCATCAATTTGATTAATTTTTTGACATCTTTCGCATAAGCACCGCCTAAATTAACAATAAAGTTAGCATGTTTTTCTGAAATTCTTGCTTGGCCAATTTTTTTTCCTTTTAAATTACACTTTTCAATTAATTCTCCGGCAAAAAATTTCTTATAATTCTTAAAAATAGAACCGGCTGAAGGAAAACTTAAAGGTTGAGTTGTCTTTTTATAATTTAAATTTTCTTTTATTCTTCTTTTAATTTCTTTTTGCTTTCCTTTGTTAAGTTTTAATTCAACTGAAACAATAATTAAATTTTTCTTCTTTTTAAAAAGACTGTCCTTATAACCAAGTTTACACTTCCTTAAATCATAAATCTTAAATCTGAAATCTTTGACATTTAAAACCTCAACTTGCTCAACGATGTCTTTTATTGATTTTCCAAAAGCACCAGCATTACCGTAAACCGCCCCCCCTATAGTCCCGGGAATACCCGCTGCCCATTCCAAGCCTGTTAGCCCTCTTTCTGCCGAACTGTTGACCAACCTGCTTAATGACACACCTGCCTCCGCAGAGATATTTGTAATTTGTGATTTTGGTTTTGTTTGGAATTTATAATTTGTAATTTGGATTTTTACAACTATTCCTTTAAATCCTTTATCGGAAACCAGTAAGTTGCTGCCTTGACCAAAAATAAAAAACGGCAATCTGTTTTCTTTTGCGAATTTAATTGCCGCAACTAAATCTTCTTTGTTTTTGACGATATAGAAATATTTTGCCTGACCGCCAATCTGAAAACTGGTATATTTTTTAAGTGAAATATTCTTCTTAAATTTCATTTCCGGAGAGCCGGGAGAGTGAACTCCAAAACTAAGTCTTTAGTGAGTGCTTACCTCCCGGCTCACTTTTTATTCTATCAGAGAAAATCAAGAATTCAACCTAATAAAAAAAACGGACCCCGCTCGAGTGGGGTCCGCGACTTAGTGGAGTGTTTGGCACTCACTAATCAGATATTAACAAATTAAAATAATTTTGTCAATCCCGTTTAGAAATTTTTAATAACCCAATTCTTTTAAAAATTCTTCAATTTGTTCTTTAAGATCCGGCCTTAATTCCAAAAGTTTTTCGGCAGCTGCCCTTGCTTTTTCTCTTTCTCCCACACTGGCATAAGCATCAGCGATATTCCCCAAAAACTGGACATCATTGGGAGTTAACTCCAGCCCTTTTTCATAAAGGGGAATTAAAGCGTTGGTACCAGCCCCCAGAGCTTGATATACTTCAATCCCCATTTTAAGATCGCTTATATTTCCCTGCCAGTTATACCCTAATTG
>CAYXOH010000016.1:0-8389 GCA_964467045.1 uncultured Candidatus Saccharibacteria bacterium
TTAAAACTATGGATTTTCAAAATATTCTTCAAAATTTAATTGACTGGCTTCTGTCCAGTGGTATTAAGATAATCGCTGTTTTGATTGCAGCCGGGATTATTAATAAAATTGCCAGGAAATTCATTGAGAAAACAATCAGAAAAGCAGTTAGGGGTAAAGATCCTGAAGCTGAAAAAAAGAGAGAGGATACTTTGATCAGGATTTTTGGCGGCGGGTTAAATTTGATTGTCTGGCTGGTGGCTCTGATGATGATTCTGCCGGAATTTGGTATTGATATCGGTCCGGTGTTAGCTGGAGCCGGAGTCTTGGGAGTAGCTCTTGGTTTTGGTGCTCAGTATATGGTGCGTGATTTTCTGGCTGGTCTCTTTATTATTCTGGAGAACCAATACCGGGTGGGGGATGTAGCCTGTGTGGACGGGACCTGCGGCTTAGTGGAAGATATTACCCTGAGAAAAACAATTTTAAGAGATTTAGATGGGGTGGTCCATCATGTGCCAAACGGCGAGATTAAGAAAGCTTCCAACCTATCCAAGGAATTTGCCAGAGTTAATCTTAATGTTGGCATAGCTTATAGTTCGAATCTTGAGAAAGTAATAAAGGTGGTCAACAAGGTGGGTCAGGAGTTAGCCAAAGACCCAGAATGGAAGCCAGTTATTAAGAAAGCCCCTCAGTTTTTAAGGGTGGATGACTTTGCTGATTCAGCCATTATTATTAAGATTTTAGGAGAAACCAAACCCTTGAAGCAGTGGGATGTGACGGGTGAATTAAGAAAAAGATTAAAAATTGCTTTTGATAAGGAAAGAATTGAGATTCCATTTCCCCAAGTGTCTGTTTGGCAAAAAAATAAGCCAAGGAAATAATTTATGATTTCTTCTCCACTCAAAGAGCGTAAACACTCTTTTCAATCTTCACTATGATTAGTTCGCCTATCGAAGAAATTAAAAACCGGCTGGATATCATTGAAGTAATAGGCGGTTACATTAAACTTCAGAAAGCCGGAGTCAACTATAGGGCTATTTGTCCTTTTCATTCAGAAAAAAGACCGTCTTTTTTTGTTTCACCCAGTCGCCAAATCTGGCATTGTTTTGGAGGATGTAGCGAAGGAGGAGATATTTTTAAGTTTGTAATGAAAATTGAAGGAGTGGAATTTGGTGACGCTTTGCGAATTTTAGCCCAGAAAGCAGGAGTGGAATTAAAAAGGCAACCTCCCGAATTGAAAACCGAGAGGCAGCGTCTTTACGAAATTTGTGAGCTGGCAGCAAAGTTTTTTGAGAAGCAATTAGAAGAGAGTAAGGTGGGGAATGAAGCTAAAAAATATTTATTGAGTCGGGGTATTACTGAAGAAAGCCTAAAAAGATGGCGGGTAGGTTATGCGCCGGATACCTGGGAGGGTTTGTCTGATTTTCTAACTTCCCGGGGTTATCAGAAAGAAGAAACTGAAAAAGCTGGCCTGATATTAAAATCAGAAAAAGGTTCTTTTTACGACAGATTCAGAGGAAGAATTGTTTTCCCTATTTTTGATTTAAATTATCAAGTAATCGGATTTGGGGGGAGGGTTTTTAGGGAAAAAGATAAAAAGGAAATTGCCAAATATGTCAATACTCCCCAGACTTTGCTTTATGATAAAAGTAGAATTTTATATGGATTAAATAAAGCTAAGGTAGAAATAAGAAAAAAAGATTTTTGTATTTTGGTTGAGGGATACATTGATTTAATTATGGTTTCCCAGGCCGGGTTTGAAAATGTTGTAGCGACTTCAGGAACTGCTTTAACCCCATTCCAACTAAAGATTCTTAAACGTTATACCGAGAATTTACTTACTGCTTTTGATATGGATGTTGCCGGCGATACCGCTACCAAAAGAGGAATTGATTTAGCTCAAATTCACGGGTTTAATGTAAAAGTAATTACTCTGCCTCAGGGTATGGATCCGGCAGACATGGTTTTAAAAGACCCAAAAGGATGGGCAAATTTTTTAGGGCAGGCTAAATCAATTATGGATTTCTATTTTGAAAGTACCTTCTTCAAGTTTGATAAGGAGAATCCCGAAGGAAAACAGGAAATTTCAAAGGTTTTATTGCCGGTTATAAAAAGGATTTCCAATAAGATAGTCCAGTCTCACTGGATCGGGCAATTGGCTAAAAAAATAGGGGTGAAAGATGAAGATGTTGCAGAAGAATTAAAAAAAATTAAGTTAGATAGTCATGCTGAAATTTATGGTTTAGAGCCGGAAGAAATAAAGGAACTTCCGCTAAAAACCAGAAGAGAATTATTAGAAGAAAGATTAGTGATGCTGGCCTTAAAATCTTCCCAGGCAAAAGAAATTATTCAGGAAAAAGAAATAACTTACTGCTTCCCCCAAATCAAAGAGATTTTTAATAATATAAAAAACAGCAGAGAGCCTGATTCTAAAAAAGCACCCTCTGAATTAATAGATTTTTATAATCGCCTTTGTTTGCAGTCAGAAATAGAGGAGATAGAGGAAAAAGAAATTGTTTCTGAGGTTGAGTGTTGTTTAAGAGAGATTAATTCTTTAGAATTTAAAGATAAACTCAACAATCTTTCCCGGGACATTAAACAAGCAGAAGAAGAGAAAGATTCCAAAAAAATAGGAGATTTAACTAAACAGTTTAATTTACTAATTCAAAATGAAAAAGCGAAAACCGAAAAAGAAAATTAGAAAAAAAATTAAAAAAAGATTCAGAAAGACCCAGAAAAAACTCAGGAAGAAAGTTAAAAAAACTGTTAAAAAGAAAAGAAAGATTAAGATTAAAAAAAAGAAAAGAAGACGAAAGAAAAAAGTTATTCTTCGGGGTAGGCCAAAGAAAGTTTTTATACCGGAAAAACTTCAGCAATTATTTGAAAAAGGAAAAAAACGAGGCTTCGTTACTTATTCTGAAATTCTCTATTTCTTTCCTACGATAGAAAATGACATCAAAGGGCTGGAAAAACTTTATGAAGATTTAGAACATAAAGGAATTGAAGTTAAAGAAACGGTGGAGTTTCTGTCTTTTGCTGAGAAACCTAAAAAACTGTCAAGAGAAGCTGAGGCAGTAATAGATCCTATTCAAATGTATTTAAAGGAAATTGGCAAGATTTCTTTTGTTACTGCTGCTGAAGAAAAACAATTAGCTAAAAAAATTGAAAAAGGAGACGATGAAGCAAAAAATAAATTAATGAATGCTAATTTAAGACTGGTAGTTTCTATAGCTAAAAGATATGTTGGTCGTTCTCCAAATTTAACTTTACTTGATTTAATTCAGGAAGGGAACATTGGCTTAAGAAGAGCGGTAGAAAAGTTTGATTGGCGACGAGGTTATAAATTTTCTACCTATGCTACCTGGTGGATACGTCAGGCAGTTACCCGGGCCTTGGCTGACCAGGCAAGAACCATCAGAATTCCTGTTCATATGGTAGAAACCATTTCTAAGTATACTCAGGCCAGGAGACGGCTTTTGCAGGATTTGGGCAGGGAACCATTGGCAGAAGAAATTGCTGCCGAAATGGGAATTGAAGTAGATAAGGTTTATCATATAATGAGAATTTCTCAGGAAATTGTTTCCTTGGAAACGCCGGTGGGAGACAATGAAGAAGATTCAGTTTTGGCAGAGTTTATTGAAGATGAAAAATCAGCTCCTCCTTCCTTAGAGGCTGCCAGGAGGTTGCTGCGTGAGAGGTTAACAGAGATTTTGATTGATTTGACTCCTCGGGAAAGAAAAATTTTATCAATGAGATTTGGCTTAGCAGATGGGGTAACACATACTTTGGAAGAAGTAGGAAAGGAATTTGGAGTAACTCGGGAGAGAATCCGTCAGATTGAAGCCAAAGCTTTAGAAAAAATTAGAGAACACAGGTCTTTGAAAAAATTAAAAGGCTATTGATTTTTCATTAAAAATCTGTAAAATACAAGAGACATTCCGCGGTGGCGCAATGGTAGCGCGGGTGCCTGTTAAGCACTAGGTTGTAGGTTCGAATCCTACCCGCGGAGCCATGATTATTAAAGAGAAAACATCCTTAGATTCTCTTGGCTCTTTTGTCAAGGTGGTCGTTGATATTGAACGAGAGATTCTTTCCGCTAATTGTGAACTTCATGTTGATTGTGCAGAAGAGCTTACGAAAGAGGGCTCCTTGTATACTAATTTATGGGGAGCTAATGTTTATCCAAAAGACAAGAAAATTGACTTTATCTCATTGATGAATGTTCGGCCGGCAGATAACAATCGCTCAATGGACATTGAAGATAGAGCTATTAGAAAAAAAATTGAAGATATTATTAAAGCACTTGTTTTTTAATGGAATTAAATCGCTGGAAAAAATTTACTAAACAACAGCAATTGCTTACAATTAGTTCTGAGTTTATGAGGGCCAAGCATTGGCAGAATAAAGACCGGGAGAAATTCCTTTCAGCTCTTGAGCGGGCTTTTAAACTAATTGACCTTACTCTTTCTGATGAGAAGTGGAGAAACAATCTTTTAATGTTGCTGGGACTGCGGAACGAGGTAGCCAAGTTTTATACCTCAAGGCGCACAGACGACATCTCGCTTCTGTATAACGCTCTTTAGCTTTAACGAGCCACAAAACCAAACAAAAAGCCCATATCGCTGGGCAGTTTTTATTTTATCGCCAATCAGGCGGTTTTTTGGTAAAATGAAAGAACGGTCGAGACGGAACATTTTGTCTGTAAAAATAACTTAATATGAAAACCCAATTAACGAAAATTATATTTTGGTTCTTGCTGGCAGTTTTTATCTTAGTAGTAAGCGAGATAATGGTTTCGGCAGTAACAGAATTATTTGAGGGCTCTATACTCTTTTTGTTGCCGCTTTTTGTCCTTTTTATATTAGGACTGGCATTGGTTCTTTCTGTTTTGAAAGAAAAAGTAGAGGGGCCACTGAGAAAGTTTTTGTTGTTGACCGGGGCTTCAGCTTTAGGATTTTTTGCTGGAGCATTTTTGCATAATTTCTTTTATGCTTTAGCTGAATTGTCTGCAGGGATTACTGCTTTGAATTATATTTTCCAGGGGCTTCACGTATTTTTCTTTTTTGTGGCTGTTCCCATTTCTCCAATAGGATTCCTGGTCGGCATTGTGGGCAGTATATTATTGATTTACAAGAGCAGAAAGGCGATTATTAAGTAGGCAAGAACTATGTTAAGTTACGCTGTCTTGGGTATAATTCAGGGGATATTTGAGTGGATTCCAATTTCCAGCGAAGGAATGGTGGCTTTGGCCAGCCAATTTTTAATTACAAAAGTTAATCCGATTGATGTAGCTTTATTTTTACATTTAGGAACTTTTTTTGCCGTTTTGGTTTATTTTAGAAAAGACTGGATAGAAGTTTTAAGTTTAAAAAACAAAAATTTACTTCGGTTTTTAACTATAGCTACTATTACCTCTTTAATTGTTGGATTTTTTCTTTACAATCTCATCAAAAATATGGTCATCGGAAGTAGTTTATTGGTAATTATGGGCAGCGGGCTTCTGCTTACCGCTTACTTTCATAAACAAAAGAAAACAATCAACCTTGGATTTAATAATCTGGCAGTCATTTCCGGCTTCTTGCAAGGATTAGCTGTTATTCCTGGTTTATCAAGGTCGGCCTCTACTATATTTAGTTTATCTTTAGGTAAAAAATCCCCTCAGGAAATCCTCAAGATTTCTTATATGATGTCAGCTCCGGTAGTTTTAGCTTCCAGCATTTATCTTTATTTGAACAGTCCTTTGATAATTCTTGATTTCTGGCCGGCTTTGGCTTTTAGTTTTTTAGTCGGCTTCTTTAGTTTAAGGTTTCTTCTGAACATTTCCAAGAAAATTAATTTCTTTACATTTGCTCTGATATTTGCTTTAATTTGTTTCATCGGAGCGGGAATTCAATATCTCATATGAGGAAAAGCAGAGTAATAGTTTTATTAATTATATTAATATCTTTTGCTGTCGGGATTTACTTATATCCTTTGCTTCCAGAGGTCATGGCTTCGCATTGGAGCATTCAGGGTCAAGTAAATGGTTATATGTCAAAGTTCTGGGGAGTATTTTTGATGCCGTTTATTCTTCTCGGAATGTTTTTACTTTTTGTTGTTATTCCTAAAATAGATCCTTTAAAAGATAATATTGAAAAATTTAGAAATTATTACGAAACTTTTATAGCAGCTATAACTTTTTTCCTTTTTTATATTTACATTTTAACTCTCCTTTGGAATCTTGGCGTAAAGTTTGATATGAATCGTTTTTTAATACCTGGCCTCGGAATACTTTTTTATTATGTAGGAATTTTAGTGGAAAATGCTAAAAGAAACTGGTTTATCGGCATCAGAACACCCTGGACTCTGAGCAGCGATGTTGTTTGGGAAAAAACTCATAAAATTGGCGGAAAATTATTTAAGGCAGCAGGCATAATTGCCTTGTTGGGAATATTTATTTCCGAATATACTTTTTTCCTTATAATGATTCCCGTTCTTTCATTTTCTTTCTACGTAATTGTTTACTCTTATTTTGAATATCAGAAAGAAAAGAGATAAAAACATGACTATTTTAACCGTTGTAATTATTTGGATGATGATTTTGGTAGCTATTTTTGGATTTTTTACTACCGATAGAATGATGGAAATATATCAGGCTCAAATTAAAATTTTCTAACCCCTTTTTGAACAAATGAAGTCGCTAAACCCGCCCAAATATTCCTGAAATTTAGGTGGGCAAATGGGCAATTTTTTGTTAAAATAAAAAAGGAAAGGCCGTTATTTATTAAAGGAGGACTTGAAAAATTAATGGAATAAAACAC
Source organism: uncultured Candidatus Saccharibacteria bacterium (assembly GCA_964467045.1). Taxonomy (GTDB): domain Bacteria; phylum Patescibacteriota; class Minisyncoccia; order Minisyncoccales; family RBG-13-42-11; genus CAYXOH01. Next base: position 6,780 of record CAYXOH010000016.1, read on the forward strand.
TACTAAAATATGACGATTAGAGATAGTAAAAACATCAAGTATGATAAAACGCCTTGGATTTTGAGTGATGAAGGCTATGAAAATTTTAAACCAGAACATTGCCTTCTGGAAAGATTCAGCCGGGTCAATGACAAGTTTATTCTTTATTTTAAAAATGGCAGCCAGGCAGTTGTCAAAGCAATAAATATTGAAGGTGGCAGAGAAATGGATTTGTTTGAAGGGAAACTGAACGATTTTTTAGAAAGTTCCTATGAGGAGATTCTCAATGCTAATTTTTGAAATAAAATTAATCTAGTTCTAATTAGGGGGTTGCTTGATGTTAAGTTTTCCCTCTTTTTATTTTCTTCGATATAATAAAAAAGTATGGAAAAAGAATTCGAGGATATCAAAAAAGAAGTTTTAAATTGTCAGCGATGTAATCTCTGCAAAGAAAGGGTTAAAAATGGGTTTTATCCGGTTATTGGCGAAGGAAATCATCAAGCTCAGATAATGTTTATCGGAGAGGCGCCCGGTCTTAACGAAGCCAAAACCGGTCGTCCCTTTTGCGGGGCGGCTGGTAAAATTTTAGATGAATTATTGGAGTCGGCGGGAATTAAAAGAGAAGATGTTTATATTACCAATATTTTAAAAGACAGGCCTCCAGAAAATCGTAATCCTCAAAAAGAAGAGATTTTAGCCTGTACTTCTTATTTAGATAGACAGATTGCAGCTGTTAAACCTAAAATAATTTGTACCTTGGGAAATTTTTCAACAGCTTATATTATGGAAAAGTATGGACTAAAAGAAAAAATAGAAGGGATAAGTAAGATTCACGGAAAGATTTTTGAATCAAAAAGTTTATTTGAAACAATGAAAATTGTCCCCCTTTATCATCCGGCAGTTGTCACTTACAATGTCAATATGAAAGAAACCTTGAAAAAAGATTTCAAAGTTTTAAAATAGAAAAATATAATGGAAATTACCCATAAAACAATTGAATTTCAGACCAAAGAATCATTGGAGTTCATCGATTTTACGGATAGAATAGAAGAATTTATAAAAGAGAGTCAGATAAAAAATGGTTTAGTTAATATCCAGATTCTTCATACTTCCGCCGCCATTATTGTTAATGAAAATGAACCGCTTCTCTGGGAGGATTTTAAAGATAATCTAAAAAAAACCGCCCCGAAAAATTTAGCTTACCAACACAATGACCTGACCAAAAGAACAGTTAATATCTGTCCCGATGAATGTATCAATGCTCATTCTCATTGTCAGGCAATTCATTTATTAGTCTCAGCGACTCTGAACTTAATTGATGGAAAATTACAACTTGGTCAATGGCAAAGAATTTTTCTGGTAGAATTAGACCGGGCCAGAAAAAGAAAGGTCCAAATCCAAATTATTGGCAGCTAAAATTATTTATGAATTATAAAATAAACAAAGAAAAATGTATTGGTTGTGGTCTCTGCGTTGCTGAGTGTCCGGGAGGCACGGAGATAGAGAAAGATGGTAAAGCAAAACTAATTGATTCTGAAAAGGTTGAAAAATGCGGCGGAGAAAATCTCTGTCCCTACGGAGCAATCGAGGAAGTTAAATAACTTTCTCTCTCACCTCATTTTTACTTCGTA
>CAYXOH010000017.1:0-5361 GCA_964467045.1 uncultured Candidatus Saccharibacteria bacterium
GGATTCGAACCCACGATACCCTTTCAGGTATATCTGCTCTCCAAGCAGACGCACTAGGCCTCTATGCGACCTCTCCAAATAAATATTTTATCCTTTCTCTCCCTTTTCCAGTTTTTAAAAATGTTTCTTCCTTTAAGGCATCTTGTTTATTTATAAAAGCCTCATAATATATTAATTTCCATGGAATACCTCTCGAACTGAAATTTGATTTCCCAGAATTATGATCATCGATTCTTTTACGAATATCTGATGTACTACCAATATATCGTTTGTTTAACTTTTGACTAAACAAAATATAAACATAATACATATTACCTAATTTTTCCACCCAAGGCGGATCCGTCTTGGACGGACATGCCCCGCAAAGCTCTCATTCTTTCTTCTACCGGCGGATGGGTAGCAAATAATTTATGAAGCCAGGATTTACTTTCTTTTCCCCGAAAGGGACTGGCAATATACAAATGAGAAGTGGCGTTATTAGCCCCCCGCAAAGGATTTGGGTCGGCAGATATTTTTTCCAAAGCCCTGGCTAAACCTTCAGGATATCTGGTCAAAAGAGCTCCTGAAGCATCAGCTAAAAATTCTCTTTTTCTGGAAATAGCCAGCTTAATTAATTGGGCAAAAATCGGAGCCAATATTGCCAGAGCTATGGCTACAAAAACAAGATATTGACTTCCTCCCTTACTACTGCTTCTTCTACCCCCGCCCCAAAAACTTATTCTGAAGAAAAAGTCAGTCATTATCACTATCAGGCCAACCATGACAACTATAATTGTTTGCAAAAACATATCTTTATTCCCGATGTGAGACAATTCATGAGCGATTACTCCTTCCAGTTCTGCTCTTTCTAGTTTTGCTAACAGGCCCCGGGTAACGGCCACTACCGCATGATCTGCATTCCGGCCGGTGGCAAAAGCATTCGGCTGGCTCTCTTCAATAATATAAATCTTGGGAAGAGGCAGTCCTGCTGTAATGCAGAGATTTTCTACCAAACGGTAGAGCTCGGGGTTGTCTCTCTTTTCAATCGGTTTTGCCCTACTCATCTTTAAAATTATTTTATCTGAAAACCAGTAGGCAGAAAAATTAATTGAGACAGCTAAAATAACCGCCACATAAAGAATAAAGGAACTCTCTAAATACCAAGAAATCACCCAGCCAACAGCAATAATCAAAATTAAAAATAAAAATAAATAAAGCCAAGTCTTCCGAATATTTGATTCAGCCTGAGTATATAAAGTCATTTTGAACTTTTAAAAATTGACTTTAGGAACTTCTCTGCCTGCTTCTTCTACTTCAAAAAAATCCATTTTCTTGAAATTGAAAACGCCGACAATAAGATTTACGGGGAAACTCTCAATCTTGATGTTCAAATCTCTGACATTAGTGTTGTAAAACCTTCTGGCTGCCTGAATTTTATCCTCGGTATCACGGAGTTCTCTTTGCAATTCCAGGAAATTAGTTGAAGCTTTTAAATCAGGATAATTTTCAGCCACGGCAAAAAGAGATTTCAGGGTGGAACTCAGGGCATTTTCGGCTTTTCCTTTTTCTTCTATTGTTTGGGCTTGCATTGCCAGTGTCCTGGCTTTGGTCACTTTTTCAAAAAGCTCTCTTTCATGAGTAGCGTATCCTTTAACGGCTTCAACTAAATTAGGAATTAGATTGTACCTTCTCTTAAGTTGGACATCTATATCTGACCAGGCCTCTTTTGCCCGATTGCGCAGAGTAATCAGTCGGTTGTAAGTCAATATCAACCAAAAAGCTATTACAGCTATTATTATTATGATAATGGTAATTAAATCCATAAATTAAAAGTTAGGTTTTTGATAAGTTCGACCTATTCCCAGTATAACTAAAAACTCCCCCGGAGGCAAATCAGGAGAGTTTCTAATTTAGAATTAATGAATTTCTTGTTTTTTTAGTAATCTTCTGGCATCGGAGGCATCCCTCCGGTCTTTTCATTCTTTTCTTCGGGTTTTTCTGCCACTACTACTTCGGTGGTCAGAAACATTGAAGCGGCCGAAGCAGCATTTTCTAAAGCACTTCTGACTACTTTTGTCGGATCAACAATACCTGATTGCATTAAATCGTGATATTCCATTGTTTGGGCATTAAACCCAAAACTTTCTTTTCCTTCTTTGACTTTTTGGGCAACTACTGCTCCATCAACTCCCGCGTTCTGAGCGATGAGGCGGATTGGTGATTCAAGAACGCTTCTTAAAATATTAACCCCAGTTAATTCGTCTCCTTCTAATTTAAGTTCATCTAGGGATTCAATTGTTCTCAAAAGAGCAACTCCACCACCAGGAACAATACCTTCTTCGACTGCTGCCCGAGTAGCGTTTAGGGCGTCTTCGGTTTTGTGCTGCTTGGCTTTTTGCTCAACTTCAGTGGCTGCTCCAACTTTAATAACGGCTACTCCCCCAACTAATTTTGCTAATCTCTCTTCTAATTTTTCTTTATCAAATTCTGACTCAATTGTTTTTAATTCGTTTCTAATTTGTTTAATTTGAGCATCAATTTTTTCCTTTTCACCTTTACCCTCAATAATGATGGTGTTTTCTTTGGTAGAAACCACTCTCCTGGCCTGACCCAACTGCTTTAAATCAACATTTTCCAATTTCAATCCTACTTCTTCAGAAATAACTTCAGCTCCCGCAACCACCGCGATATCTTGAAGCATTTCTTTTCTTCTGTCACCAAAGCCCGGAGCCTTAACCGCTAAAGTGTTGAATATTCCTCTGAGTTTATTAACCAGCAGGGTGGCTAGGGCTTCACCTTCAACTTCATCAGCAATAATAACCAGTTCTTTTTTCCCTGTTTTAGCTACTGCTTCCAGAACGGGCAGAATTTCCTGCAGGGAGGATATTTTTTTATCGGTAATTAAAATGTGCGGATCTTCAAACACTGCCTCCATTCTTTCAGTATCAGTAATCATATAGGGAGAAACATATCCCCTATCAAACTGAAGACCTTTGACAATTTCTTTTTGGATACCAAAAGTCTTTGATTCCTCAACCGTAATTACTCCATCCTTGCCAACTTCCTGCATTACTTCAGCAATTAAATTACCAATTTCTTCGTTTTCAGCAGAAATAGTAGCTACCTGAGCCATTTCTTCTTTGGTAGAAATCTTCTTAGAAAGTTTCTTTAATGCTTCAACAATTTTATTAACCCCCTTTTCTATTCCTCTCCTCAAAGCTAAAGGATTGGCTCCGGCTGTGACATTTTTAATTCCTTCAGAAATTATTGCCTGAGCCAAGATAACAGCAGTGGTCGTCCCATCTCCGGCCACATCATTGGTTTTCTCGGCTACTTCCTTAACTATTTCAGCTCCTAAATTCTCTACTTTATCTTCTAATTCAATTTCTTTGGCAATGGTTACACCATCGTTAGTAATGGTGGGTGAACCAAAACCTTTATCTAAAACAACATTTCTTCCTTTGGGACCTAAGGTGACTTTTACAGCATTAGCTAATTTATCTGCTCCCGCTTTTATTTTTTTGCGGGCAACTTCTTGATATAAAATTTGTTTAGCCATAAAGTTTATTCTAAAATCGCAAGAATATCTTCTTCCTTGGCGATTAAGTATTCTTTATTATCAATTTTTATTTCGGTTGGACCGTATTTGGTAAACAAAACTTTATCTCCGGGTTTCACTTCCAGGGGAATTCGATTGCCCTTTTTGTCTTTTTTACCGGCTCCCACAGCAATAACCTTACCTTGTTCAGGCCTCTCTTTGTCTGCTGTGTCCGGCAGCAAAATGCCAGTCTTGGTTTTTTCTTCTTCTTTAATTGGTTCAATTAAAATATGGTCTGAAATTGGTTTTATCTGCATGGTTTTGATAATTTAGCACTTATAAGTTTTGACTGCTAATTTTAAAATATAGCGAAGGAGAAGCTTTTTGTCAAGGTCTAAGTGCTGGTTTCAAATATTGTCCAGTATAACTCTTCTTGTTTTTGGTAATTTCTTTTGGTGGTCCTTCAGCTACAATATATCCTCCTTTCTCTCCTCCTTCGGGACCCAAATCTATAATCCAGTCTGCATTTTTTATGACATCTAAATTATGTTCAATAATTAAAACTGTGTTGCCTTTTTCCACCAGTCCTTTTAAAACAGAAATTAATTTTTTAATGTCGTCAAAATGGAGTCCGGTCGTTGGCTCATCTAATATATATAAACTCTTACCAGTGGCTTTGCGAGATAATTCCGTTGCCAGTTTCACTCTTTGGGCTTCTCCGCCGGAAAGCGAAGGAGCTGGCTGACCCAATTGAATATATCCTAAACCTACTTCATTTAAAGTTTTTAATTTTTCGTAAAGGCCGGGAATATTCTTAAAAAATTCCAAAGCTTCTTCAACTGTCATCTCTAAAACTTCGGAAATGTTTTTCCCCTTATATTCAATTGACAGAGTTTCTTTGTTAAATCTTTTGCCCTTACATTCTGAACATTGAACATAGACATCGGGCAAAAAGTACATTTCTATCTTTTTCACTCCCTGACCCTCACAGGCCTCACATCTTCCTCCTTTGACGTTAAAAGAAAAACGGCCTGGTTGATAGCCCCTTATCCTGGCTTCTTTGGTTTTAGCAAACAAATCTCTTATATATGAAAAGGCACCAGTATAAGTAGCCGGATTACTTCTCGGCGTCCGGCCAATTGGTGATTGGTCTACTAAAACCACCTTGTTTAAGTGCTCTCTGCCCAATATCTCTTTATATTCCCCCGGCCCTTCTTTAGCACGATAAAATTCTTTCATTAAAGCCCGGGCTAAAATATCGTTCATTAAACTACTTTTACCTGAACCTGAAACTCCGGTAATACAAACAAAATTTCCTAAAGGAACTCTAACATCTATATTTTTCAAATTATGTTCTTTAGCCCCTTTAATTATCAAGTAGTTGGGGATTTGGGGTTTGGGATTTGGGATTTGACGGGAGATTTCCACTTTTTTCCTTCCAGCCAAATAATCTCCCGTCAGGGTATGGCTTCTCATTAATTCTTTTGGCGTTCCTTTAAAGGTAATTTTGCCCCCGTGTTTCCCGGCTTTTGGTCCCACATCAATTACCCAATCTGCTGTCCTGATGGTTTGGGGATCGTGTTCAACAACAATAACGGTATTCCCCAAATCTCTAAGCTTTTTTAAGGTTTCGATCAATCTTCCCTGATCTCTGGCATGAAGCCCAATAGATGGTTCATCTAATATATAGAGGACTCCGGTTAATTTTGAGCCAATTTGAGTAGCTAATCTGATTCTTTGTTCTTCTCCCCCGGCTAAGCTATCGGCTTTTCTATCCAAAGTCAGATAGTCCAGACCGACATCTATTAAAAATTGGAGGCGGTTAATGATTTCTTTAATAATCG
>CAYXOH010000017.1:5461-7514 GCA_964467045.1 uncultured Candidatus Saccharibacteria bacterium
GCCTGGCGATGAACATTCGTTCATCTTTACCCTTCGCTTCGCTCGGCCTGGCGATGAACATTCGTTCATCTTTACCCTTCGCTTCGCTCGGCCTGGCGATCTTTAATTCGTTATGGTTTAGAATTTTTTGAAAAAATTGTTGTAATTTATCAACGTTCATTGTAACTACGTCATCAATCGACTGTCCGGCAACAGTAATGGCCAAAACTTCTGGTTTTAACCGTTTTCCTTTACAAACCTCACATACTCTCTCTATCATATATTGTTCAATCTCCCGGCGGGTATATTCTGAATCGGTTTCATGGTATCTCCTCTCTAAATTGGGTATTACTCCTTCGTGAAGCGAGCCAGCCTTAGCTGGCGAAGCTAAAGAAGAAAGAATTTTCTTCGACTGGTCTGAACCATATAAAATGAAATTAACGATCTTCTTTGGCAAATCTTTGACTGGTTCGTCTAAAGAAAACTTGTATTTTTCAGCTAAATCTTGAAGCTGCCACCAAAAATATCCCTGTCTGCCAACCTTGTGAGAAGCGTGAGCCCAGGGAAAGATAGCGCCTTCAGCGAGTGTTAAATTAGGATTAGGGATAACTAATTTGGGGTCAACTTCCAATTTTTCTCCCAAACCCTGGCAGCTGGGACAGGCGCCGAAAGGAGAATTAAAAGAAAAAATTCGGGGTTCAATTTCCGGTAAAGAAATACCGCATTCTTCACAAGCAAAATGCTCACTGAACATTAAGTCATTCTTCTTTGTGTTAACCATCACCGTTCCTTTGCCTAATTTTAAAGCAGTTTCCACCGAATCAACTAATCTTGACTTGTCCAAATCTTTATCTAAAACCAGCCTGTCTATGACCACTTCAATATTGTGTTTTTTCTTGCGGTCTAGGGTCTTTTCAAGCGCTTCTTCTATTGCCGAGCCCCGCAAAGCGGGGCGAGGTGGAAGATGAGGTAGAACCTCATCGACCCGGTAAATTATCCCATCAATTCTTACTCTGACAAATCCTCCCCTTTGAATTTCTTCTAAAACTCCTTGATGTTCTCCTTTTTTACCCCTGATTACCGGCCCTAAAATTATAATCTCTATTTTTTTAGGTAAATTTAAAATCTGGTCAATGATTTGATCAATTGTCTGACGGGAAACGATTTTACCGCATTGAGGACAATGGGGAACGCCAATTCTGGCAAACAAAAGACGAAGATAGTCATATATCTCCGTAATCGTCCCTACTGTGGAACGGGGATTGTGAGCAGCTTTCCTTTGGTCAATGGAAATGGCGGGCGAAATTCCCTCAACTGTATCTACATCGGGTTTATCCATTACTCCCAAAAATTGTCTGGCATAAGCCGACAAACTTTCAACATATCTTCTTTGACCCTCAGCATACAAAGTATCAAAAGCCAGAGATGATTTACCCGAGCCCGAAATACCGGTAATGACCACCAGTTTATTCTTGGGAATATCAACGTCAATATTTTTCAGGTTGTGGACTCTGGCCCCTCTAACTTTAATAAAATCCTGCTCCATACAAGTAATCTATTATACTCTATATTTTCAAAAAGTTCAATAAAGACATAGAATAAAGAAAGAAATGAGTATCTCAAATCAAAAACTCTTCTGGCTATTTTTGTTGATTTCCTTGGGAGTGGTTTTGTTTGTGGCTGCTTCGTTTTTGATTAAACCAACAATTTTTGAAGTTGAACCTAAAATAACTACTGATCCTGAACTTCAAGAGGAAGATAATGAAATTGCTGTCTTTCTGGTTGGTGATGTTATGCTCAACAGAGGTGTAGAATATATGATAGAAAAACAGGCCGAGGGTGATTTTAAATTTCCTTTTTTGAAAATTGCTGATTATTTAAAAGAGGCCGACCTCCTTTTTGGGAATCTGGAAGGACCGATTTCAGATAAAGGACACGAGGTAGGAAGTATTTATTCTTTCAGAGGAAAAACTGCAGCTATTGAAGGTTTAACTTATGCTGGTTTTGATGTTTTATCTTTAGCCAATAATCATGCTTTTGATTATACCAGGGAGGCCTTAGAAGATACTTTTTT
>CAYXOH010000018.1:0-2076 GCA_964467045.1 uncultured Candidatus Saccharibacteria bacterium
GTAATCTGAACTAATCCTTTTTCCTCAATAATATGAGTGGGGTCGGCTCCAGTTTTGAACATTTCAGATAATACCTGCTTGGCAATTTTTGAAGAAATTTTATCTTTATATATTAAAGTAATAAATTCAGCAAAGTTTTCTGGAGTAATTAGGAATTTTTCACTCTCAACAGAACTTCCCCTCAGTAATCCCTGAAGGTCGGTTAAAATGTAATTTGAAGCTAATTTATTTAATCTCTGCTTTTCAGTATCTGATAACTTTCCCTTTTGTTCAATTTCTTTTACCCAATTTTTAAGTTCCGAAGCTACTTTCTCAAAATATTCGCCCAGTTCTTTATTCTGAACAAAAATTTGAATTTCTTTATTTTCTAACCCATATTCCTTTTCAAATCTTTCTTTTCTTTGTTGGGGTAATTCCGGAATTTCTGCTTTAATTTCGTCAATAAACTCTTTTGAATTATGAAGAGGAGGTAAATCAGGCTCAGGAAAATACCTATAATCGTGCGCCTCTTCTTTTTCTCTTTGGGAAAAAGTCTTATTCTTTATATTGTCCCAGCCGCGCGTTTCCTGAATTACCTTTTTACCGGACTTTAAAATTTCAGTTTGCCTTTCAATTTCATATTCAATTCCCCGCTCTACTGCCCGAAAGGAATTAAGATTTTTGATCTCTACTTTAGTCCCTAATTTACTATCTTTACTAACTGAAACGTTTGCTTCCACCCGCATTTGACCTTTTTCCATATCGGCATTAGATACCCCAAGATATTTTAAAATCAACTGAAGTTCTACAGCAAAGTCCTTGGCTTCCTTGGCTGAACCAATCTCGGGCTCCGTAACTAACTCCATTAAAGGAACCCCTGCCCTATTGAAATCAACCAAAGAGTAATCAGCACCTGCAGGATGTAAAAGTTTTCCGGTATCTTCCTCTAAATGAACCTCTCTTATTTTTATTTTTCTCTTATTAATTTCCAAAAATCCGTCTTTACAAAAAGGCATATATAATTGAGAAATCTGATAACCCTTGGGTAAGTCGGGATAAAAATAATTTTTTCTGTCAAACTTGGAATGTTCAGGAATTTGACAATTTAAAGCTAATCCCGTTTTTATTACTTTTCTAACAGCTTCCTGGTTTATCACGGGCAAGGTACCGGGATGTCCCAGACATATAGGACAAACATTAACGTTTGGCCTTTTCTCATTGGAGTCGTTCAAACAAGAACAAAACATCTTTATTCTTGTCTTCAATTCAATGTGAATTTCCAAACCAATTGTAGGTTTATACATAAATTTATTATTTATTAACCCTGGCTGCTAAATAGACGTTTTTTAAAAGCAGAGCTACGGTCAGAGGTCCGATGCCACCCGGTACCGGGGTTAAAAAAGAAGCTTTTTTTACCACACTTTTTCTGTCTATATCGCCAACTACTTTATTTTGGCCTAAAACCTTAATCCCAGCATCAATCAAAATAACTCCATCCTTTATCATTTTTCTCTTTATAAAGTTTGCCGAACCTAAAGCGGTAATAATAATGTCAGCTGATTTAATTTTTGGGCTTTTCTTCTTTGAATAACTAATCTTAATTCTTGCTTTTGCTAAAGATTTTTTCAAACTCTTCCCAAAAATATCAGAATTGACCAAAGCTAAGATTCTTTTATTTTTAAGGTTTTTAGCTGAATTTTTAAGAGCAATTAAAATAGCAGAGATTAATGGCGAAGCAAAACGGGTATCATTTTTAAAACCATCGACATCTTTCCTGGAAGTAACCTTATTGATAATTTTATCTACATTAAATCTCCCGGGCAGGGGCAACTGGATAATAATGCCACTCACCGAAGAATTCCTGTTCAATTCTCTTATTTTTTGGAGAATGACTTCCTCCCGAACTCCACCCCTGAATTTTGAATGTAAAACATTTATACCAACTTTTTTAGCAGCTCTTTTCTTATTTCTGATAAATAGTTTGGATTCTTTATTTCCGCCGACAGAAATTACCGCTAAACCCGGTTTAAATTCTAACCCTTTAATCTTTTTTTTTAGATCTGACAGTATTCTTCCAGCCTCTTTTTTACCATTAAA
>CAYXOH010000018.1:2176-7289 GCA_964467045.1 uncultured Candidatus Saccharibacteria bacterium
TTCAGGCCCCTGGTGGTAATCGCCGGAGTTCCAATTCTAATTCCCGAAGGATTATAAGGCGGCCTTTTGTCAAAAGGGATAGCATTACGGTTAACATAAATACCAACTTTATCCAACTCATCCTGAATTCTCCTGGAATCTGTACCATAGGAAGAAATATCTATAACCATTAAATGATTATCTGTTCCTCCGCTAATTATCCTGATTCCCTGTTTTTGAAATTCATCCGCCATGGCTTTAGCATTTAAAATGATCTGTTTTTGATATTTTTTAAAAGATGGTTTCATCGCTTCCAGAAAACAAACGGCTTTAGCGGCAATAACGTGTTCTAAAGGCCCTCCCTGCATTCCCGGGAAAACAGCTTTATCAATCTTTTCTGCTATGAATTTTTTGCATAAAATTAAGCCGCCCCGAGGCCCTCTTAGAGTTTTATGAGTGGTGGTTGTCACAACATCACAATAAGGAAAGGGGTGAGGATGAAGTCCGGCAACTACCAAACCTGCAATATGAGCAACGTCGGCCATTAAATAAGCCCCAACTTTATCTGAAATCTTTTTGAATTTCTTAAATTCAAGGGTCCCCGAATAAGAAGTGGTGCTGGTAATGATTAATTTTGGTTTAAATTTCAAAGCTATCCTTTCTACTTCTTTTAAATCAATTTTCTCTGTTTTGGGATTTACTTTATAGTAAGAAAAATTATACAATTTACCGGAAAAATTAACCGGTGAACCATGGGTTAAGTGCCCGCCTGCTGACAAATCAATACCTAAAACTTTGTCGCCATAGTTTAACAAAGCCAGATAAACTGCGGCATTTGCCTGAGAGCCGGAATGAGGCTGAACGTTAGCATGCTCCGCCCTGAATAATTTTTTAGCTCTGTCAATGGCTATTTGTTCAATTTGATCAATAAACTCATTACCGCTATAATATCTTTTTTTAGGATACCCTTCAGAATACTTATTGCTTAAGGGTGTCGCCATGGCAGATAACACCGCCTGACTCGCATAGTTTTCCGAAGCAATTAAAACCAATCCATCTTTCTGGCGCTGGATTTCTTTTTTAATCAGATTATAAATTTTAGGATCATTTTTAGACAGCTTCATATATTTAAATTTGTTTTTCTTTTTTCTCGGTGGCCACTCTTCCTCCCTGCCACTGACCCCGATATAAGCTTGATTTTCCTTTAACTTCAAAAAACATAATGTGCAAAACCCGGGAACCCATCTCCAGCTCATATTCTTCATCTCTAAAATTGTAAATTCCCATTGTTAATTCACCCTTATAACCTGGAGCACTCTGGCCACCAAAGATATAAACTCCCGAACGGTAAAGAGTAGAACGGGGAGTAAATAAAGCCAGAAGGTTTTCTGGTAAATTGATCTTTTCAACAGTCTTCATCAAATAATAAGTTTTCGGCTCCAATAACACTTTATTTTGCTCGCCTTCCTTAAATTCTGTTATCAATTCAATTTTTGGTGTTTCTCTTTCTTCTGTCCCTAAAAAACCTCTCCCCTCCACCCTATACAGCTCTCCTATTCTTAAATCAAAACCTGCCCCCTCAGGATTTTTAAGTTCTCTTTCTGAAAGATTCTCCACCAATTTTTCGTTTTTTACTAATTTTAAAAGCTCTGCTGCACCTAAGACCATCTGCCTAAGTTTTTTAAATTTTTCTCAAAATTTTTCTTTAATTCTTTTTTCATCTCCTGGTGAAACTTATCATTATACTTTTTCACCAGAGGTAATATCATACTACAATTTTTTTCTTCCGGACAAAAACCAACAATACCGCATTTCGGAACAATTAACTTACCTAACCAACCGTATCCTTTTCTGTTTAATGCGTTCTTTATTTGAGCAACCTCTCTGATGGTGTTTCTTCTCATTTCTTCTTCTGCGGTCTGGCAAAGCCGCAAAGGATAATAACCGGTTAGAAGATTGTATAAATCGTATTCCTGAAGGATGTCAATCTTAACTGCCCGGGGAACAACAAAAACAGCATCTCTCGGTTTAATGCCCAATTTGATTAATTTTTGATAAGTTTCCAAACCTTCCAAACCAATCAATAAATATTGAGAAAGGAGTTCTTTGTCTTGTTTTATAGCAGGAGGAATAGAAAATACTTCTTCAATTTCTTTGATAAATCTTTTGTTAAATTTTTGCTGTTTGATTTGTTTTTTGAATTTTTTAAACCTTGCAGATGTTCTGTCTATACAATAATAAATTGATTCAATAATTTGAGGACAGGTACGATGTCTTTTTTTCTCCCCCCAGATTCGCCAGGGTATTGATGACAGAACTTTAATTCTCAAAGCTGAATTGTAATCCCTTAAGACGGTCTGGCGCAAATCAAGCAGTCTCTGCCAGTTCTTTTTAATTTTTGCCAAAGAAGAGAAAGTGTTTTTTGTTTCCTTATCTAAATCTAAAAGTTTTTTCTTTAAGTCTGGGGTAATTAAAATATCAGTTGAGATTAACTTTGAGTTTTCTTCTAACCGTATTTTCTTTCTTAATTCCCTGGTAAAATTTGACTCCTTTGGATTTTTAAAAATATTTGGATAGGGATAAACATTTCTCGGAGCGGCAACCCTTGTGGAATAAAGCCAGTTTATTCCTAATTCCTTAGCTGCTTTTTCAATTTTTTTCAATAAAATTCTCAATTCTTCCGGCAGCCACTCTTTTTCTCTCTGATATTCTCTTTTTAAACCAACAATTGTCTCTACTGGTAATTGAATAATTCCTGTTCCATAAATACCGTATTGTAAAATCTTACTGGCTTCATCTTTCTGAATTTTTTGGTCCAAAAGGTAATTAAAAAAGCGGATAATCTTTTCTGAAGTTTCTTGATAAATTTTCTTTGCTTTTTTGTTGGAAAAAATTTTATCAGGAAAGACAATATCATTTTCCGTGGTACCAGTTCTTCTGCCGGAAGAAACTAAAGAAGAAGAAAAATAAATACCGGTTAAGGTAGAATCTAAAAACTTACTCCCCTCATAAGTTAAACAAAGAGAGGGAGTGGTGGCAATAGAGGCATGACCCCGGAGTGAAGATTTTTGGAGAATCTTTTTAATTTTATCTGAAACCCCGCCTTCCTTTTCTTCAATCTCCTCAAACAGTTTTTTAATTGATTTTCCTTTAAAAGTCAACAAAGCAGAAAGAGCAACGATTTCCTGGGGATTTAAAACTCCTGTCTTATCTTTCAAAACAGGAGTAATACCTAAAAATTTAACTTTTAAATTAGAAGTTGAAAGCGGTTTCATCGAAAGTATCTGCCTTATTGTTGATTATTTTCTTCATTCAACTTGCTGGCAGTAGATTCATCCTGATTAGCGTATTTGTGATCTTTTTGTTTAGTATAAGGGAACTCAGCTGGTGAAGAGAGTGTCTCAAAAGTCATCGCACAAATTCTCATCCCGGAATACAAAATAATAGGCATAATTCCCAGATTACCCATTTCCATTACTGCTTTTCCTTTCCAGCCCGGATCAAATCTGGCAGCTGTTGAATGAACCACTAATCCCAACCGACCTAAAGAACTTCTACCATCAAGTCTAGCCATAATATTATCCGGTAGAATAATTTCTTCTTTTGTCACAGCAACCACAAACTCTTTAGGTTGTAAAATAAAAGGACTGTTGTCCTCTATTATAATTTCTTCCATCGCCTCCTCAAAACTGGTTTTCTTCTTTAAGTCTAAATATGGATATTGGGTAGGTTTAAAGGCTTTAAAGGTATTCCCTAAACGTAAATCTAAAGAACAGGGTCCTAATTGTTCTTCAAAATTTGGTTCGGGAAAAATCAGAATTTTTCTCTCTTTAATATATTTTTTAATGTCTTTATCTGAAAGAATCATAGGCCGAGATTTTATTTATAAAATCGAAAGTGAAGATGAAGCTTCAGCTTCATCGACTTCTTATATTATACTACTATTTAATGGTTATTCCCATGTTACGGGCGGTGCCTTCAATTATTTTCATTGCTGCTTCAATGTCATCAGCGTTTAAATCAGCCATTTTCTTCTCGGCAATTTCCCGAAGCTGGACTTTACTAATTTTAGCAACTTTGGTTTTATTGGGTTCACCGGAACCTTTTTCAATTCCGGCAGCTTTTTTCAACAACTCGGAAGCTGGAGGCTGTTTTAATTTAAAATCATAACTTCTGTCTCCATAAACGTAAATTTCAACAGGAATTTTAAAACCTTGATTGTTTTTTGTGGCATCATTAAACCTCTGGCAAAACTCACCAATATTAACTCCGTGCTGAGCCAAAGCCGGTCCGACCGGAGGAGCCGGAGTTGCCTGACCTGCCGGAACATGAAGCTTAATAATTGCTTTTGGTTTTCTCATATTTACAACTTTTTAATTTGAAGGGAGTCTAATTCAACCGGCGTATCTCTGCCGAACATATTAACTAAAACTTTGACCTTTCCCCTTTCTTCATCAATTTCCGAAACCTTCCCTTCAAAATCTTTAAATGGACCATCAATAATTTTTACCAACTCTCCCGGCCCTACTTCAATTTTATATTGCGGCTCCTCTTCTGTTATTCTTTTCTTTAAATTCTCAATTTCCGGAAGAGAAACCGGAACCGGAGTGGTGCCCGCTCCTACAAACCCCGTAACATTTGGCGTATTTCTGACCACATACCAGCTGTCATCTGTCACAATCATTTCAACCAAAACATAACCAGGATAAATTTTTTCCTCCACTACCTTTCTTTTACCTCCTTTAATTTTAATCTTTTTTTCTTTGGGAACAATAATATTGAAAATTTTGTCTTCCATGCCTAAAGAATCAATCCTTTGTTTAAGGTTTTTAGCAACGGCATCTTCATAGCCCGAGTAAGTATGAATAACGTACCAGTTTCTTTCTTGAGTAATTTGTTGTTTGGGCATAGTGGTAACGCAAAATTAGTCGCTGACTATTTTTTATCTTATTAGCAATTTTCTGAATATAAAATCAAGGCCACCTAAATAAATGGCTACGGCCACCATAACACCAATGACAATTAAGGTATATCTAATGGTCTGCTCTCTGGTAGGCCAATTAACCTTTTTCATTTCCAATCTCACTTCTTTTAAGAAAGTTATAATTCTGTTTGGTATATTTTGTATATTCAT
>CAYXOH010000019.1:0-1968 GCA_964467045.1 uncultured Candidatus Saccharibacteria bacterium
TCAACTAAAATTCCATTTTTTTCTCCCAGGCCATAAAAAATATTTTGGTGACGAGAAGTTACTCCTCGGGTTAGATATTTTACGTAGGAGGATAGACCGCCCTCAAAATAAAAACTATAGGCTTTTTCCGGTTTTTCCCTTGAATCCTTAATGGCAATTTTTACTTTTTTGGTTAAATAAGCTTGCTGGCGAAGATGTTTCAAAATTTTCTTTAAGTCGAACTCAATCTCGCTAAAAATCTCCGGGTCGGGCTCAAAAATAACGGTGGTCCCTGTTTGCTTACATTTCCCTTCTTTCTTAACAGCTGTTTTTGCCTTACCTTTTGAATATTCCTGGTAATATCTTTCTCCGTCCCGACAAACTTCAGTTCTGAGATATTTAGAAAGAGCGCAAACCACCGATACCCCGACACCGTGCAAACCTCCTGCTACCTGATAAGCTTTGCCGCCAAATTTCGCTCCGGCATGCAGGGTCGTCATTACAGTCTCCAAAGCTGATTTTTTTGTTTGGGGATGTTTCTCAACAGGAATACCTCTTCCGTTATCGGTAACCTTAACTTTGTTCCCGGCTGATAAAACAACTTCAATATAGTCTGCAAAACCACCCATACATTCATCTAATCCATTATCAACAACTTCCCAAATTAAGTGGTGCAGACCATCTGGTCCTGTAGAACCGATATACATTCCCGGTCTTCTTCTAACAGGTTCCAATCCTTCCAAAACATAAATATCCTTAGCCTCGTAAGTTGTATCTTTAACTGGCTTCTTTCCTTTTTTTACTTGCCCTGTAGCCCCCGACTTCTCGGGACGCTTCGGGGTTTTGACTTTTTTGGGCATATTATTGCCTGACTTGCCATTCGTAATTTTTTTCTAAGGCCTTTATTATTTTCTTTTGTAATTTATCAATCTCTTCAGCTGAAAGGGTTTTATTTTCTGCCTGATAAATGATATGAAACGCTAAATTCTTTTTCCCCTTAGGAAGCTCAGCTCCCTCATACATATCAAACAAGTCTATGTCGCGGATTAACTTTCCCCCCGCAGTATTAATTTTGTTTAAAACTTCAGATACTTTTACCCTTCTTGGTATCAATACTGCAATATCCCTGACGGCAGCCGGAAATCTTGAAATTGGCCTGTATTCATGTTCCTCTGAAGAAAGCTTAGATAATTTTTCAAAATCAATATCAAATAAGACAATTTTTCTTTTAATTCCTAAACTATCAATAATTCGAGGAGAAATTTCTCCTAAAAAACCGATTTCCTCATTATTAATTTTAATTTCAGCGTATTTTTGAGGATGCCAGATAGTAATTTTACTTTCTTCCGGCGTGGCCTGATGTTCATCATAATAAATCTCACTTATTCCTAATTGATTTAAAAGTGAATCAATTACTCCTTTTAATTGATAAAATACTTCTCCGGTAATCAAACCCGTAAGTTGTTTTTTTTCTAATGTCAGCTTGGCATTTTTAAAAATCTTTCCCAATTCAAAAATTCTAATTTTGTCAGCATGTCTAAGGTTTTTTTCTACATTTTTTAATAGATTGGGAATTAAACTCGGTCTTAAATATTTAAATTCCTGACTAACTGGGTTTTCCACTTCAATTAATTCAATATTTTTGTATCCGAACATTTTAGCTTCCGACAAACCAAAGAAAGAATAATTATACACTTCGGTAAAACCTGCCTCTTTTAAAATGTTCTTTATCAAATTCTCCCAAAATACATCTAAATTTCTTTTATAAGGGACTAGGGAAGAAAGCGGAAAAACAGCTTCAATTTTTTCATATCCTTTAATTCTTCCTATTTCTTCAATTAAGTCTTCCGGGAGCGCAATATCCAGTCTTCTGGCGGGAATTAAAACTTGAAAAGTATTTTTTTTAATTTCTTTTATTTTGAAATCCAATCTTTTTAGAATATTGTTAATTTCTTTTTTAGAAATATCAATACCCAACAGTCTCTTAAC
>CAYXOH010000019.1:2068-6973 GCA_964467045.1 uncultured Candidatus Saccharibacteria bacterium
TCTAAGCTAATAAAATCCTTCGCTCTTAAATTTTTATCCTCCTTGGATTCAGAGTTTGGAATTTGGAATTTGGAATTTAAGATTGCACAGCACTCACGGGCAATACCTAAGTGAGAAAAACAATCTGAAGCCCTGTTTGGCTTAACATCAATATCCAAAGTAAAATCTCCGCCCAATTTCTTTATTTCTTCTACTTCAGCGAAGTGCTCAGTTAATAATTCAGCAAGTTTTTTTGGCGGCGGTGTCTTTGTTTTTATATAATCTTTTATCCAGTTATAAGAAAAAATCATAATTCGATTAATATACAAATTTTAGAATTGCTGTAGAAATCGTAAATCTCCCGAACGAAATAATCTAATATCATTAATTTTATATTTCATCATTACCAATCTCTCCAATCCAAAACCAAATGCCCAACCCTGCCAATTCTTTGGATTAAATCCGGCTGCTTTAAAAACATTAGGATGAACCATTCCAGCTCCGGCTACTTCCACCCAACCACTTTTTTTACAAAGTCTGCACCCTCTGCCCCCACAAACTAAACAACTAATACTAATATCAAAAGATGGCTCGGTAAAAGGGAAAAAATCCGGCCTCAATCTAAAACCTACCTCTTTCTCAAAAAATCTCCGGAAAAATTCACCAACTATTGCCTTTAAATTTGCAACCGAGACCTCTTTATCAACCATTAATCCTTCAATTTGATAAAGCTGAAACTCATGGGAAGAATCAGTTGCTTCGTGTCGAAAAACATTTCCTGGGACTATTATCCTTAGGGGTGGATTATTTTTTTCCATATAACGTATCTGAACCGGACTGGTATGAGTACGAAGCAATAATCCATTTTTCAGATAAAAAGTATCCCAAAGGTCTCTGGCTGGATGATCTTTAGGAATATTTAAAGCATCAAAGTTATACCATTCATTTTCTATATCCGGACCTTCAACAACTGAAAAACCCATAGATTGAAAAATCTCTTCTGTTTTTCTTTTAGCTAAGGTTAAAGGATGCAGATGACCCAAGAAAGGCTTCTTGCCAGGGGCAGTAATATCAATCCATTCTTTTTCTTCAGCTTCTTTCTTCGTTTTTTCTTTTAATTCTTCAATTCTTTCATCAAGTCTTAATTTTAAAAAATTTTTAATTTCGTTTGCTTCGCTGCCAACTTTTACTCTTTTTTGCTTGGACAGCTTTTCCAAAGACCTCAAAACCAAAGTCAACTCTCCTTTTTTACCTAAATACTTCTTAAAAACCTCATTTAACTGCTTCAAATCTCCGGCTGCCCTAATTTCTTTTTGAGCCTGTTTTTTTAGTAATTTTAGGTTAATTTTTACCATAATCTTTAATTCATTTTACCTTAAAATAAGGCTAAAATCAAGGTTGAAAACTGGGGATAACTCAAATAAAAAAGCGGTCCGCCAAGCTTAGCTTGTTCAGACCGCCACAGTGTTATGCTTTTTACCCCCCGCTATTGTTGAGAAGTAGTAATCAGACGCCAGTTCTCGTCGGTCGCTTTAGGCTTGATTACTTCTGAGCCGAAGTCTTTGCAAAGTGGACAGACGGTCGCCTCCCAATCATTAATCTTGTGGTCAACCACTGGAACAACCTTTATCACTATCTTCTTCCCGTCAGTCTTTTCGGCCGGAATCTCAATCTCACTCAAACCGCCACGATTAAGGATATACAGGGCATAAGGTATAATTTTCGCCCTCGGCTGTTTCAATAAGATCTCTATCACAGCTTCAGTTAAACCAGTACCTCTAGTACAGAAATCCTCAATCAATAGAATGGTTTCATCGGCAGCGATAGAACTTTCCAAAACAATCCGGCCATCAATCTTCTTCATCTCAGCATGCCTAATACCCAAGAGGGCAGCCACCTCTTTTCCAAGTTCGGTAGCACCATCTGGAATACCGACTATCCAGTCAGGTTTAGCTATACCCAATTTGTTAAAGAGTATGACCAGCTGACGAGCCATTATTTGTCTAATATTGGCAGGCTCAAGAAGAAGTTTAGAATAAAAGAAGCCGTCACTGTGAAGTCCTGATTTGAGTAAGGCATGAAAGCCAGCCTTTCCTTTCTTGGCAACTTCATAACTATACTGCCAGAAGGCGCCTAGGGCTTTAGCGATGTAGATAAACTCTTCTTTCGTCAACTTCCAGTTAATGCTGTCAGGGGTAATCTTTAGGAGCTCCTTAAGACTCATTCCGATTATCTTAAACATTCTCACCTCCTTGGTTTTTTTGTGGTGATGCGCTCGTCACAGGCGAGCGCATCCTCTTGCGGTTTAACTTACGCTTTATTTCTCCACTGCCTCTTCTATCTCCTGGGCTATCCGCTTAATGACGTCAACCGGGTCTGGGGCTTTCACAATTGCACCACCTACTACCACAGCATCAGCACCCTGTTTAAGAGCATCAACAATAGTCATCGTTCTGGCTTGATCCGACCCAGCTGCGGCAAAAGTCGGATTGACACCCGGCACGAACGGCTTTAAGTCCTTCAGTTCTGGGCGCTTCCGGATTACTGGTAGCTCCTGGCCAGAACAAACGAGATATTGGACTCCGGCCAGTACTGTCAACCTTGCCAAATTAATCACCGATGCTTTGGCTGGTTGCCCCGAACCTAGATGCACCTCCTCTTCGGAGAGGGAAGTCAGTTCGGTAACCGCAATTATATTGAGTTGTCCGCCACCAGCTCTCACTGCTTCCATCATCATGTCAACTCCGCCCTTAGCCATAATGGTGAGATACTGGACGATTCCAGACTGAACATAGGGCTCAATCCGACCCGCGACGGTTCGCGGGACATCGTGAAGCTTGACGTCAGCCCAAATTGTCATTCCTGCATCAGCAATCTCTTCGAGTAATCGCGGTTCGCCATCGCGGCGAAAAACCTCCTGATCTAGTGAACGGTTAAGTTTGACTCCCTTCACCACTGGAAGCTTGGCCGGGCCGATCTTGCGCACAATCTCCAGCGACTTTGCCTTATCAGTGTCCAACGCTACCCATAGTTTTCCTTTTACTTCCATTTCTCGTTCTCCTCCTTTCGGTTTTTTTGTTTTTTCTAAGCCATATTCAATTTTTAAGCTTCTGTATAATAACTCACCTCCTTTCAGATAATAAAAACAGAGGCTAACCCTCCTTTAATTTTATTTAATAATTTATTTCAAAAATGTCAATATTTTGCGCGGGCGAAGAGATAAATTTCTTCTTCCGCGCTGCGCTATCGCTTGCGCGGGCGATAAAGTTTGCCCCCTTCGGGGTTTGCCTTTATCTTCTGCGCGATGTTCACTGCGTTCACTTGCGCGGGCGACGAGACTCGAACTCGCAACCCCATGCTCGACAAGCATGTGCTCTGGCCAATTGAGCTACGCCCGCAAATATTTCTTAAAAGCTTGTGCCGACGAGAGGATTTGAACCTCTGACCCTCGCCTTATGAAGACGCTGCTCTAACCACTGAGCTACGCCGGCTGGTTGCGGGGGCTGGAATTGCACCAGCGTCTCGAGGTTATGGGCCTCGCAAGATACTACTTCTCCACCCCGCGATGTATAACAAATTGTATTCTATTTAATTTATTACTCAATGTCAATCAGAAGACGTCTAGGTCTCTCAAAGCTTGTTCATAAATCGCTAAAATTTCTTTTGTTTCGTCTAAAGAAAGTTTATAACTGGGATCATGAACAATGTTGTTGCGGATTTTATGAGCTTTTTCAACCTCTTCAATATTGGGAAGAGTAGCTGAAGTCAAATTACCAAGTCTCTCTCCCAATGTTTCCCCTCCAAACCCCATTCTTTTTAGGGTATTATCAAGAACCGCATCTGCCTCCAAAATGGCTAATTTATATTCTGATTCTATACCCGTTTCCAGTCGCCGCATAATTTTATTCCAAACATTTACTATCTTTCTTGTTCCGTAGGGTTTGAAATTTAAAAATTCTGCCGTATCTTCTAAAATTAAATATTTCAGCCAACTACTTTTAAGGGCGAAAAAAATAATGCTGACTAAAAGAAAAAGGGAAAAACCAATAAGAACTATTCTTAAAACACCAAGCCATCCCTCAAAATTAAACGTGGAAATCATTGTTAAAAAATCATTAGATAAGTTTTCCATAGAAATTAACTAATTTTTTCTTTAAAATATTTTCCTATTTCCAGAATTTTATATTCTTCAAAGGGTTTACCAATAATCTGAATTCCTACTGGCAGGTTTCCTGCTTTACCTGCTGGAAAAGTAAGAGCGGGAAGACCGGCTAAGTTAACGGAAACAGTATAAACATCAACTAAGTACATCGATAAGGGACTTTCAATTTTTTCGCCTATTTTGAAAGGTAGAATTGGCGAGACGGGAGTTAAAAGGGCATCAACTTTTTCAAAAACTTTTTCAAAATCTTTCTTAACCAGGGTTCTGACTTTTTGAGCCCTCAAATAATAAGCTTCGTAATAACCAGCCGATAAAGCGTAAGTCCCCAACATAATTCTTCTTCTGACTTCTGGTCCAAAACCTTCTCCCCTGCTTTTTAAATAAACATCTAAGAGCTTTAAGCTTTGCACTTTTGAGCTTTCACTATATCCATATTTAATTCCATCATAGCGAGCTAAGTTAGCCGAGGCTTCCGAAGGATTAATAATGTAGTAAGCCGGTAAAGCATATGCTGTCTGGGGTAAGCTTACTTCTTCTATTTTAACACCTATTTCTTCATATTTCTTTATTGCCTCTCTGACTACTTTTTCTACCTCAGGATCAATTCCTTCAATAAAGTATTCTTTAGGAATACCAATCTTTAAATTTCGAATTTCTAATTTCGAATTTCTAATTGCTGGTTCAACAGAAGTTGAATCAAGAGGATCTTTTCCTTTGATAGCGTCAAAAACAATCTGGCAATCCTCCACTGTTTTTGTTATCGG
>CAYXOH010000020.1:0-6897 GCA_964467045.1 uncultured Candidatus Saccharibacteria bacterium
CTCATATTCGCATCCGGTTTATTTACCAACGATAGCAAACTTCTTCATTGTCTTGATAGGGGTACCGTTCAATCGATGCCCCTTTTTTATTCTATCAAACGGGTTCTAACATCATCCAGTGCCCGCAGCACTCATTTTTGAACTCAAAATCAGCTACCCGTCGTGGACGGTTAGAACTTTTTGTCGCCAAAAAGGTGATTTATAGAAATGTATAGATTTGACAAGGTTTTATGTGAGTGATATAATAAAAATGTATAGCTTTATATAAAAAAGCATGAATTCAAAATTATTAACAATTAGCCAAACATCTGAAATACTGGGAGTCTCTATCCAAACCTTGCGCCGTTGGGATGATTCGGGAAAGTTATCTTCGGTCAGCAGAAAAGCGGTTGGGCACAGGCATTACTCAGAAAGCGATATCGAAAATTATATTAAGAACAACATAGAAAGACTGGATCTGTATAAAATTGCGCGGAATTGGGTTGCGAATAATTTAGGAACCGAGCCATTTTCTGATTTTTATTGTCCAGATGTTTCTGTGTTTCAAGCACGATTAACGAAATTAGAAAACGAATTAGGTAGGATAAAAAGATTGAATAAAATATTTCCTTTAATTTCGGCTATTACCGGCGAAATCGGCAATAACTCATTTGATCACAATTTAGGTAATTGGCCGGATGTTATGGGCATATTTTTTTCCTGGGATTTAAATAAAGGAAAGATTGTTCTAGCTGACAGAGGGCAGGGAATCCTGACTACCTTAAAAAGGGCTGAGCCGGAATTAAAAAATCATCAAGACGCTTTATTGACCGCTTTTACTAAGGTAATTTCCGGGCGCGCACCTGAATATAGGGGAAACGGGTTGAAGTTTGTAAAAGATGTTGTAGTTGCCAATAAGATAATCTTATTCTTCCAGACGGGCGACGCTTGGCTTAAGATTCAAAAAAATGATTCCAATATGGACATTCAGAAATCAGCCGTTAATTTCCGTGGTTGCTTAGCTGTAATTAAGTTCTAAAATAAACATTATGACTATTTTCTTAAAAAAATTTGGCACAACCTTGAATGGCCGGCAGTTTGGCAGAGAATCCTTTGCCGCTTTTGAGTCCTCTCTAAGGAATGTAAAGGATGACGAAAAAATTATAGTAGATTTTGAAGGCGTTATAACATTTACGCCTTCTTGGGGCGATGAATTTTTAGGATCCTTGTTTAGTAGATTTGGCGAGCGATTGGTGTTGAAAAATACCGAGAACCCTTCGGTTCAGGCAACATTGAAGTTGTTGGAAAAAATTTACGGGAAAGATTTTAAGTGATAATTTTTCAACTCTTGAGCAAAACGCTCCAAACCGAGACGCGTCAATAGAACACACCCAAAGACCTCGAACCCCCCCTAAAATCTTGGTTCTGGACCAAGGATGCCAGCACTATACTATATTCTGTATTTCTTTTACCTTGTGTGGTAAAATAAAACCATGAACAACAATACTACCGTAAAAAGCACGCCAAAAGATGTCTTTTTGTATCTTTTGAATATTTTTACCTTTTATCTCGGCGTTATTAGTTTTATTACGCTTTATATTCAATATGTCAGTGCTCTTTTTCCAGACCCTCTCAACTTTTATTATACGGGTATGGCCAATTCGGTTCGCTTGTCAACATCAATACTTGTCATAGCAATCCCAGTATATATTCTTACTTCATGGCTCTTGGGAAAAGATTTAGCCAGCAACCAGGAAAAACGAGAACTGAAATTAAGAAAATGGTTGACTTATTTCACTCTTTTTATATCAGCAGTTACCATTATTGTAGATTTGATAATATTCGTTTTTAGTTTCCTGAGTGGGGAGTTAACCATTCAGTTCTTTTTGAAAGTTCTTGTTGTGCTTTTAGTAGCTGGAGCTGTTTTCGGCTATTATATTTGGGATTTAAGACGGAAAAAGATGAAGTCTAAAACTCCCAAAAAACTTGCCTGGATTCTTTCTTTTGTGGTCTTAGGCAGCATTATTGCAGGTTTTTTCATTATCGGTACGCCAGCAGAACAGCGACAGAGAAGGTTTGACGAACAAAGAATAAATAACCTCCAGATGTTGCAGGACCGAATTATTAACTACTGGGTGCGAAAAGAAGTGATTCCTCAAAATCTCAGCGAATTAGAAGACAGCATTTCCGGATTTATTGTTCCGGTAGATCCGGAATCTGATTTAGCGTATGAGTATATTGTTATTGATACGCTTTCTTTTGAATTGTGTGCCACATTCAAAACTTCAACTGAGGATTTCGGTTCCGCTTCTCAGGGTTCAAAATATTTTTATCCTTATGATTCATCTCAACAGCACTGGAAACATGAAGCGGAGAGAACTTGTTTTACCAGAATCATTGACCCTGAATTATATAAAGATAATGGGCAGTTAAAAGAACCTCTACCTGTGCGAGACTGATGTCTCATTTTGGCTTAAAAACACTCCGACCAAGGCGGGGGAAATAAGACAGCCCAAAAGTCCCGAATTACCCCTTAAAATCTCGGTTCAAGACCGGGGAACACAGCAAATAGCGCCAACAAAAGTGTTTTTCAAGTCCATTTCAAGTCCACAAGGGTTTGATTTCTACTTACTAGTATGTTATTCTCATAATAGTTAAATTTTATAAGGAGGAAACAGTGGGAAAAGAAGAAATTCAAGAACTTCCTAAACTTCCTAAAGAAATGATTCAAAAACTTTCTGGAAGATTAGATACTACTGCAGAACTATTAAGATCTTTTTTGGGAAAATGCCTTACTCCAGTACAACAAGAGATATACCTAGAATACGTAAACATACGTTCAAAAAATAGAACCGTAGAAGAAGTTGCTCAAGAAGTAGGTGTTAAACCGGAAGAAGTAGAAGTAATTTATAAAAAGGCTTGTGAGACTTTGAACAATTTTGTTGAGTCTCAAATAGCGAAAATTCGTGCCCAAAAGATTATTGAAGAAACCAAGAAACTCATAGGCTTTAGGTCTCTTAACAGCTAGTTGGGAGACTTTTTATTTTAATCAGGTTCTAACATCGTCCAGTCGGGGACACCCGCCGCCTCGTAAAGAAGGCGGTTTTTTGGTATGGCTTTTATGAAAATTTGACATTTTAATCAATTTATGCTATAATCTTATAGGATGAGAGTAAAAAAATAAAAGACATATGACAAGGTTATCTGAAGAAAATTTAATAAATATAAGAAAGGTAGAATCAATAATTAATAGAAATCTATTTTTGATTTGTGTCATTATTACCGTAATAGTAATGGCTATGGTTACGATAGAATTTTTTAGCCGAGGAAGCTTCTTTCCTTCTCAAATAGATTTCTTTTATATTGGAGTTTTATTTATCTATACTGTCCACAAAGAAATGTTAAGATGGTTAGAAGAAAAGGGAGTAGAGAGACAAGGAGAAATTTTTCTCTATCTTTGGATCGGCTTGACTGTTCTATTCTACATTATTAATTTTTTCACAAAAGATTACTACCAAGTTTCTTTAGAGGGTAAACCCTTAGGATGTATGTCAGACGTTGCCATTATTACTTTAGAGGTAGCCGTCATCTTCCTTTTAGCGAGATTGTCCAAAGTTATAAAAATTATATTAATGAAAAGACAAAAATAATCTGAATATAGAAATCAAAAAATCGCCAATCAGGCGGTTTTTTGATAGAATGAATGGAGGTAGATAAAAAATATGTTGGTTTGGATAGTAACAATTTTTTTAACATAAAAGGTCATAAATATAATAAAAATAAAAGGTTTTTAAAAAAATGGGTATAGGATGGCGAAACAGAAAACGGCTTAATAAAAAGTTAAAAAAAAGAGGTTTAAAGAAGAAAACAAAAAACCGCCGTTAGGCGGATTTTTGTTTTCTAATAAAATAATTTATTCACTAAACGAAGTAGAACTAAGTGAAGGTGAGAAATGAAGGTAAACTCTAAAAGAGGCAACCTTCATTGATCAATCCGTCTTACGTATTCGCCAGTTTCAGTGTTAACTTCTATAACATCTCCTTCTTCAACAAACAGGGGAGTGTTAATATGCGCACCGGTTTCTAAAGTAACCGTTTTTGCGCCTCCCTGAGCTCTGTCACCTTTAATTCCCGGGGGAGCTTCCGTCACTTTTAATTGAACTTTTATCGGCAGAACAATATTAATTATTTTCTCTTGAAATTGCACACCATCAACAATTTCATTAGGTTTTAAAAAAGTAGTCGCCTCGCCAATAATTTCCCTTGGTAAATCAAACCTAAGCGAGGGATCGTCTTCTTTACGAAAGAAAAATCTTTCGCGGTGGGAATACAAAAATTTTACCTTTATCTTCTCAATCTCTGCTTCTTCAAATTCTTCTCCAGGATGCAGAGTTTTAGAAATAACGTTGCCGGTAATTAAGTTCTTTATTTTTGTCTGGACAACCGAACTACCTCTGCCCTTAAAAACAAAAGAGGATTCTAAAACCTCATAGGGTTGGCCGTCTAAAATAAATCTTATTTCTTTTTTAAAATCAGTATGGGCCAACATGGTTATTTCAAAATTGTTCCGATAAAATCAGGATGTCCCATTAAAAAATCTTCAGAAGTCATTTCTTTTTTCCCTTCCATTTTCATTTTTTCAATAACTAAAAAGTCTCCAGTTCTGCCTATTGGACCAGCACCGCATTGAACTCCGATTTCATTCTGAGGTACAACTAAAGTTTTGCCCAAAGGATAACCAACGGTTTCTGTTGATTTTAAAATTCTTGCTTTTAAGATATCTATTTTTATTGATTGACCAGATTTCTTCTTCCAGAAAGTATAACTTCCCGGCCAGGGAAAGTAAGCTCTGATTTCTTTTTCCAGACGATCAGCGGTTCTTTTCCAGTTAATTTGGCCATCATCCTTGTGTAAAATCCGACTATAAGTGGCCTGAGATTCGTCCTGGGGCACAGGTTTAATCATTTTCTTTATCCATTTGGGTATTGTTTCCATTAAAAGCCTGGCTCCCAAATTAGCCGATTTAACAAGTAAGGTTTCTGAAGTTTCTTTTATTTCAATGTCTAAGAATCTTTGATTAAGAATCGGTCCGCGATCCATTTTTTCATCCATCAGGACTATTGTAACCCCTGTTTTTTTATCACCGTTTAAAATGGCAGTCTGAATAGGGGATGGACCCCGGTATTGGGACAGTAAAGAAGGATGAATATTTAAACAGCCGTACGGGGGAATATCCAGAATTTCTTTAGGAATAATTTGGCTGTAAGCAGCCACAACTATCAAATCGGGTTTATAATTTGTAATCTGAGATTTGGAATTTGCCAAAATTTCAGGTTGCAGCACCGGAATATTATGTTTCTGGGCTGAAATTTTGGTGGGTGGAGGAGTAATGGTTTGTTTTCTGCCCACTGGTTTATCAGGACTTGTTATTACCAAAACCGGCTTGTAATTATTCTCTACAAGCTTTTCTAAAATAATGGCTCCGAATTCCGGAGTCCCCACAAAAACCATTTTCAAATTTGTTTTATGTTCCATATTCTGTGTAATTACTTCTTGATTCGCCATTCAATGTCTTTTTCATTGCCAGCAAATTCCAGCCAATTACCCACCTCGTCAATCACATACCATTTTCTTTTTAAATCAGACCAAACCATGGGATTGTTTTGATAAAAGGGTTTTTTGACAATTTCCTTGGGTTTTAATCTGCCCAGTTCCAGCCATTTTTTAAAAACTGTTTCAATGCTGTAATCCAAATTTCTGGATTTCGCCCATTCAGCCACAATATTAATTGCCTCTTTACCTTTTTTGACAGAGCCCGCCAATTCTAAAAGCTGTTTTGCAGGTTTAGTATATCTTGAATAAATTATCTTCTTTTTCTTGGCGTTTTTCTTGATCTGTTCCAGAGTCAGGCCTTTGGTATAAAAATAATGGTTAACTATTTTCTGAATTTTTGTTTCTTCTCTTTGTTTTTTCTTTTTTTGTTCTGATTTCCCCTTTATTGTTTTTGTCATATTATTTTATTACTTTTTTGTGTAAAAGGAGGGTGAACTATTGATATTTTTCTACCGTAAAGCGATAAATAAATACCTTTTCTTTTTCAGGATCAATACTTCCTTTCTGGCAGGCAATAAGAAATTGCTTTTCAATGGTATCTATCTCTTCTAAATCGGGAAGCAAAAGCCCGGTTTTATAAGGTAAAACACTATTGAAAACCACATTTTCCTGATCGGGATAAACAAAAGGCCCGGTTTTTACAATTAGGCCGAATTTTTTCGGGTCTACCTTTTTTAGGTCTTTTACTGGTTCCGGATAGCTCAAAATATAAACCGTGTAAGAAAGATAAGGAAGTTCTTCTGTTCTAATCGACCCAAAGCGATCATCCTCAGTGGCGGCGGCAACAGCATTACGGATAATTTCCTCAGCAATATTTACTCTGGTTGGCAGGTAAGTTCCGATACATCCCCGCAATTGACCGTCTTTTTCAATCGTCACAAAAGTCCCTGTCCTCTTGGCTAAAAATTCTTCTGGCAAATCTTCAGGTACAGAAATAATTTTATTTTCCTTTATATAATTTTCCACAGCCGTCTTAGCTAAGGCAATATATGGATTCATAATTTTAGTATGTTATTTCAATATTTTTTTTATTCTTTCGGCTTCTTTCAAGACAAGCTCGCTGTCGTATTCGCCGGCGTGAGCTGGAGCACCTTTATAAATTGGGGCTTTTTGGTCCAAATGCAAATTGAAAATTAGATTTTCGTCCTCGACTTTCACAAAAAGATGAAATCTGGGATAACCTCTTGGCGGTCTGGTAAAAGCTAATTTTCCTTCTTCCGTATTTTGACTCTGAAAATGATAGCCAGCTTTTCTCATTAAGTTATAAATATTTTCCCTAAATAGCCCCTTTAATTTAAATCTCATA
>CAYXOH010000021.1:0-1219 GCA_964467045.1 uncultured Candidatus Saccharibacteria bacterium
GGTTTTGCTTTTTCCGGTTCTGGTTCAGCAAGCTTTTCTTCAACCGGTTTTTCCTCTGCTTTCGGTTTTGCTTCCTTAGCCGGTTTTGTTTCAATAGGTTTTTCTTCTTTAAGAGGCTCAACTGGTTTTTCCTCTTCTTTAGGTTGTGCTTCCTCAACGGGTTTCTCCTCAGCAGTTTTTTTCTCTACTGGAGCCGGAGCTTCCTCATCTGGTTTTTCTTCTTCTTTCTTTTCTTTATGAACGTCAATTTTTTTTCCTTCAATAATTTTTTCTGAAATTAATAAATTATGAACTGTATCTGAAGGTTGAGCTCCGACTGAAAGCCAATATTTAATTCTTTCTTGTCTTAAAACTTTTTCTTTTGTTTTAGGATTGTAAAAACCAACCTCTTCAACAAAGCGGCCTCTGGTAGAGGATCTTTGCTTTTCAGTGACTACTATTTTAAAACTGGGTTGATTTCTTTTTCCTATTCTAAAAAATCTAATTACTAACATAGTGGTATTACTTAATTAGGATATCTCTAAACGACCTACCAACTTTTAACTTCTAATGCTCTGCGGGCTGCTTCCTCTTCGGCCTCCTGCTTGGAGGACCCCTCCCCTTCGGCTGCTAATTCATTATTCAGAAAAACTCCAATTATGAATTGCTTGGCATGGTCTGGCCCCCATTCTTTTAAAACTTTGTAGCTGGGAGTAATGCCTGTTCTTTCCTGGGCTTCTTCCTGGAAAAGAGATTTAGCATCTTTATACAACCCTTTTTTAATAATCTCTGGCAATCTTTTAATTAAATTTTTCTCAATAAAAACTTTAGCATTTTTATAGCCCTGGTCAAGATAAAGAGCTCCAATCAGGGCCTCAAGGGTGTTAGCTAATATATATTGACGGGCCTTACCCAATTCTTTTTCTTCTCCCCGAGAAAGCAACAGATAATCATTAAAATTTAATTTTTTTGATAAATCTCCAAGCATTTTAGCATTAACCAGAGCAGCCCGCCAGTTGGTTAATTCTCCTTCTGCTTTTTTAGGATATTTTTCAAAAAGATATTCTGTAACAACTAACTCTAAGACAGCATCTCCCAAAAACTCCAATCTTTCATTATTCTTCAAATTGGAATCTGGATTTTCATTAATATAAGAACGATGACAAAATGCCTGAATTAATAAATCCTTATTTTTAAATTTTAATCCTAATTTTTTTTCAATTTTAGAAAAATCTTTCAT
>CAYXOH010000021.1:1319-6774 GCA_964467045.1 uncultured Candidatus Saccharibacteria bacterium
CCTTATTTTTAAATTTTAATCCTAATTTTTTTTCAATTTTAGAAAAATCTTTCATCGAAATAAATTTATTGAAATTATTGATTATTCCTTTTTCTCAATTTCTTTATAGACTGTTCCCAGTACTCCGTTAATAAATTTTCCCGAGCTTTCACCGCCAAAAGATTTAGCCAACTCAATTGCTTCATTAATCGCTACTTTGGGCGGAACCTCTTCTTTATTAGAATAAATCAATTCATAGAGTCCCATTCTTAATATATTTCTATCAACAACAGTGATTTGATCAATTGGCCATTCGGGAGCTGCTTTTTCAATGATTTTATCAATATTAAAAAGGTGTTCTACCACGCCCGTAACTATACTCCAGACCAAGCTGGCATCTTCCAAACCCGGTCCAAATTCTTTTATATTTTTTTCTACGATTTTCTCCAAATCTCCTTTTTTACCGGAAAAATCCCACTCATATAGACTTTGCATTGCGATAGAACGAGATAGATGTCTTGAAGCCATACTATTTTTTTGATAATCCTTCCCAACTTAAAGGTTTTTCTTTACCTGAAGCTTGTTTTTCGGATTTTTCTTTGGCGGCTAATTCTTTTTCCCGAACTTTCCTTTCTTTTCTGGTTAGCCTCTTTAAAACATCAATAACTTCTCTGCCTTTATAATAGCCGCAATTCAAACAAACGCTGTATGGCAAAACTGGTTTGCCGCATTTCTTGCATTTAACCAAAAGCGGGGACTTAATATAAATATTCCCCCTTCTTTTATTTCTTCGTGATTTTGTATGTCTTTGCTTTGGAACAGCCATATCTTGAATATTTTTTAATATATCATATATCTACATATTCTTCAAGGTAAAAATGACTAATATCTAATTTCTATTGATTGGTTTAAAGGATCTTCGGTGAATTTTACAACAACCATATTTTTTAAGAAGTCGACGATGATATTTTGTAGGATAGCCTTTATGTTTATCAAAACTATATCTCGGGTATTTTTTGTGGTATCTTTTCATTATTCTGTCTCTGGTCACCTTAGCAATAATGGAGGCAGCAACACAAGAAAATACTTTTTCATCAGCTTTGATAATTGATTTCTGGGGTAAGGGAAAATTAATACTGAAATTCCCATCCAAAATCAAAAAATCTGGCTGTGTAAAAATTTTACGATCGTGAGCTTTTCTCACCGATCTTTTTTTTAAATTATGAAGAGCTCTAATCATGGCTAACTTGGTCGCTTCCAAGATATTAATTTTATCAATTACTTTTTCTGAAACCTTACCTGTCCCCCAACCTATACCAGGATGCTTAGTTAAAACCTTATAAAACTCTTCCCGCCTGCTGGAGGATACCTTTTTGGGGTCTTTAATTTTTGGAATTAAGAATTTGGAATTTGGAATTTGGACGATTGCGGCTGCACAAGCGACGACTGGGCCGGCCAGAGGTCCCCTGCCTGCCTCATCCAGACAAGCCACCATTTTATATCCTTTTTTCCACAATTTTCTTTCTTCTTTTAAGGTTATCATTGTAATATTATACCCTGATCTTTGCTTTTTCTGAAGGAATCTTGTAGAATGATATAATCGTTTAATTGACCATTAGGGTTCTTTTGTTTTATTAAGATTTATGAAATTTACCCACCTTCACGTTCACTCTCACTACTCCTTACTGGACGGTCTGCCAAAAATAGACCAGCTTTTGGATTATGTTAAAGAATTAGGGATGGATTCCTTAGCCATAACCGACCACGGCAACATCTACGGGGCAGTAGAATTTTATAAAAAGGCAATTGAGAGGGGTATTAAACCAATAATCGGCTGCGAAATGTACCAGGCGCTGGAAAGAATGACAGACAAACGACCAAATGTCGATGATAAAAGATATCATTTGGTTCTTTTGGTCAAAAATGAGAAAGGTTATAAAAATTTAGTCAAGCTGATTACAAAGGCTCATCTCGAAGGTTTTTATTATAAACCGAGAATTGATGAAGAATTATTAGCAAAACATTCAGAGGGCCTTATTGGACTTTCAGCTTGCTTGGCAGGAAAAATTCCGAATCTTATTCTGGCAAAGAAATTGGAGGCAGCGGAGAAAGCTGCCCTGCGATACCTGGAAATTTTTGGCAAGGATAACTTTTATTTAGACATCCAACATCATCCAAGGTCAGCTGAACAAAAAATTGTCAATAAGGGCTTAAGAGAAATTTCCAAAAAAACCGGTATACCTTTAGTGGCGACAAATGACGTTCATTATTTAAAGCCGGAGGATGCCGAAGCTCAGGATATTTTGATGCTGATTAATACCGGCTCTGACCCTAATGATCCGGAAAGAATAAGCTTAAAGGCTGATGACTTTTCATTGAGAAGTCCACAAAAAATGCTGGAGGATTTTAAAGATTTACCGGAAGCAATTGAAAATACCCAAAAAATTGTAAACCTTTGCAATTTCCAGTTTGAATTAGGAAAAGTAAGCCTCCCTCACTATCAAGTACCCTTAGGTAAAACGCCGGAAGAATTTTTAGAAGAGCTTTGTTATAAAGGAATTAAAGAAAGATATGGAGAAAATTCCCGTCAAGAGATTATTGACAGATTAAAATATGAGCTTTCGGTAATTAAAAAAACCAGTTTTGCTTCCTATTTCCTGATTGTCCAGGATTTTGTTAACTGGGCAAAGGAAAATAGAATTGTTGTTGGACCCGGTAGAGGTTCGGTCGGTGGTTCTTTGGTAGCCTATTTGCTTAAAATTACCAATGTTGATCCTCTCAAATATAATCTCTTATTTGAAAGGTTTTTAAATCCAGAAAGAATCTCTCTGCCAGATATTGATCTTGACTTCACAGACAGAAGAAGAGATGAGGTTATTCAGTATGTTGCTCAAAAATACGGCAGAGATAAGGTTGCCCAAATTATTACTTTTGGGACAATGGCGGCCAGAGCCGTTGTCAGAGACGTAGGAAGAGCTCTGCAATATAGCTATACTTATTGTGACCAAGTGGCTAAAATGATTCCTTTTGGCTTATCTTTGGACGAAACAATGAAAAAAAATCCGGAATTCCGTGCCTTCTACGAATCAGATGATAAAGCCCGCAAATTAATTGATTTTGCTAAGAAATTAGAGGGTGTTGCCAGGCACGCTTCTACTCATGCCTGCGGAGTAGTAATCTCTGATAATCCTCTTGATGAAATCGTTCCACTCCAACACCCCACCCAAGACGACCAGGTTATTGTCACCCAATATGAAATGTATTCCATTGAAGATCTGGGACTTTTAAAAATGGATTTCTTGGGGTTGAAGAATCTAACTATTATTGAAGATACTTTAGCCAGAATTTACAAAGTCCAGGGTTTAAACGTTGAGGTGGATAAAATACCGGCAAATGATACAAAAACTTATAAAATTTTTCAGAAGGGAGAAACAATCGGCGTGTTCCAGTTAGAATCAGGCGGAATGCAAAGATATTTAAAACAATTAAAACCAACTGAATTTGAAGATATTATTGCTATGGTGGCTCTTTACCGCCCGGGCCCAATGCAGCTTATTCCCGATTACATTGCCAGAAAAAATAAGAAACAAAGGGTTGAGTATCTTCATCCAAAAATGAAAGATATTTTAGAGAATACTTACGGCATCCCTGTCTACCAGGAACAGATTATGAAAATCGCCCAGGAAATGGCCAGTTTCACTCTGGCTGAAGCGGATGTTTTGAGAAAAGCAATTGGAAAGAAAATAAAAAAATTGTTGATGGCTCAGAAAGAAAAATTTATTGAAGGAATGAAAAAAAATCAAATCAGAGAAGATATTGCCCAGCAAATCTGGTATTGGATTGAACCTTTCGCCTCTTATTCTTTTAACAGGGCGCATGCGGCAGCTTACGCTACCATTGCTTACCAGACCGCTTATTTAAAAGCTCATTTTCCGGCTGAATTTATGGCGGCTCTTTTAACTTCTGAAAGAAACGATATAGAAAGAATTGGTTTCTTAATTACTGAGTGCCGAAAAATGGGCCTGGAAGTGTTGCCTCCGGATATAAATGAAAGTTTCACTTTTTTCAGTGTTGTCCCTAAAAAAAATCAAGTCAGATTTGGCTTATCAGCAATTAAAAATGTCGGTTTCAACGTTGTCGAGGCGATTGTTAAGGAAAGAAAAAATAAGGGGAATTACGCCTCAATTCAGGATTTTATGTCCAGAGTTAATTCCAAGGATTTAAACAAAAAATCTCTGGAAAGTTTAATTAAAGCGGGAGTTTTTGATAAAATGGCAGAAAGAAACCAATTATTATTTAATTTGGAAAGGTTGCTTTTATCATCCAGAGAAACCCAAAAAGTAAAAGAAAACGGACAAGGTGGGCTTTTTGACGGAATAAAAGACTTTAATAGCAAAGTCCATTTGACTGATACCAAACCCGTATTGGAAAAAGAAAAATTAAACTGGGAGAAAGAATTACTGGGCCTTTTTGTCAGCGGCCATCCCCTTAAATATTTTAAAAATGCCCTGGAGAAAAAAACAATGTCTATAGCTAAGATTCAAAGCTGCAGACTGCAACAGAAAATCAGAATTGGTGGTATTATTTCAAAAATTAAAAAAATAATAACCAGAAACGGAAAACCAATGCTCTTTGTTAACCTAGAGGACCTAACTGATAAAATTGAAGTGATTGTTTTTCCAAGAATCATTGAACATAATCCTTCAGTTTTTCAGGAAAATAAGATTGTCATGATTTCAGGAAAGGTTGACTCTAAAGACGGTACCCCAAAGTTAATTTGTGAAGAGGCCGAAGAAATTTTAGAAGAGTCATAAAATTTCTTCTTTCACCCTGTGTTCGTTTTCACTCGCTTGGGAGGCCGAAGAAATTTTAGAAGAAACATAAAATATGAAACATGAAACAATTCGACATTCTTTAGCCCATATTTTGGCTGACGCGGTCCAGGAATTATATCCCGGGACGAAGTTTGGGATTGGACCAGCAATTGAAAATGGTTTTTATTATGACTTTCAATTTCCCCCCGCAAAGAGCTTAACTCCTGAAGATTTGCCAAAAATAGAAAAGAAGATGAAAGAGCTGATTAAAGAAAAAATTTATTTCAAAAAGAAAAATATTTCTAAAACCGAAGCTAAAAAAATATTCAAGAATCAACCATATAAATTAGAATTAATTGAGGAAATGGCAGGAAAAGACATGACTATTTATGAAAGCGGCAAATTTATTGACCTCTGTAGAGGACCTCACGTTAAGTCGTCTCAGGAGCTGCCGTTGGATTCTTTCAAGTTAACCAGAATTGCCGGAGCTTATTGGCGGGGATCAGAAAGAAATCCCATGCTAACAAGGATTTACGGCATAGCTTTTAAAACAAAAAGGGAGTTAAACAATTATTTTTTAAAAGAACAAGAGGCAGAACAAAGAGATCATCGGCTTTTGGGCCAAAAAATGGACTTATTCCATATTGATGAAAATGTCGGAC
>CAYXOH010000022.1:0-6611 GCA_964467045.1 uncultured Candidatus Saccharibacteria bacterium
CACGCTGCCTTAAGAAAAGTTTTGGGGGAACATGTGAAACAAATGGGTTCTGATATTACACCTCAAAGGTTGCGATTTGATTTCGCTCATTCTAAGAGAATGACCGATCAGGAAATTAAGGAAGTGGAAAATTTAGTCAATCAAAAAATCAAGGAAGATTTAGAGGTGAAAAAAACTGAGATGAAATACGAGGATGCGATAATCGCTGGTGCTTTAGCTTTTTTTAAGGAAAAATATCCGGAAAAGGTAACCGTATTTTCAATAGGCGACTTTTCCAAAGAAATTTGTGCTGGTCCTCACGTTACCCGAACCGGAGAACTCGGTGAATTTAAAATTATAAAAGAAGAATCTTCCGGAGCTGGCGTCAGGAGAATCCGGGCTATTTTATCTTATTAAAAATTTTTGGTAAAATTACAATATGGCAAAAAAAGTTACCGACATTGTAGCTCGCAAGAAAAAAGAGGGAGCTTTAAGAACTGTTTCTTTAGCGAAATTAAAAAAACAGAGAAAGAAACAAAAGATTAAAATTTCGTTTCCGACTGCTGACAAAAAATTTTTAACATTTGGAATTATCGTTTTGGTCTTAAGCTTAGTTGCTTGTTATTCAACTTTGTCTAAAGCAAAAATAGAAGTTTGGCCCGTTACCAATGAATTAAACCTGACAACAAAGATAACCGTTGATACATCAGTTGGGAATCCTGATTTTTCGTCTAAAGTTATACCCGGTCAATTTTTTGAGAAAGAGAAAACTGTTGCTGAAATTTTTCCAGCTACCGGAAAAATATTAAAAGAGGAAAAAGCCGAAGGAACACTAAGGGTTTATAACGAACATTCAACTTCTCCCCAAGTATTAATTGCCACTACTCGTTTTGTTTCTGCTGACGGGAAATTATTCCGTACTCCCATCAGAGTAATTATTCCCGGAGGTTATTATGAAGGGGGAAAACTTGTTCCTGGAGAAATTGATATTTCAGTAGTGGCTGACCAACCGGGACCCGAATATAATATTGCTCCAACTACTTTTTCTATTCCCGGTTTTGCCGGAACAGCGAGATACACTAAATTCTATGCTAGATCATTCCAGCCGATGACAGGCGGCGCTCGCGAAGAAGTTTTTCAAATAACTAGAGAAGATTTAAAAAACGCTGAAGATAATTTAATAAAAGAAGCAAAAGAAAGATGCAAAAATATTTTAGAAGAAGAACTTCAATCGGAATCATATTCTTTGGAATATAATTTTATTAAAGATGCTATCCAGACCGAGGTGGTAGACACTTTTTCTTTAGCCACAGCAGGAAAAGAGGCTACAGATTTTAACTTTCAAGTTAAAGCAGAATCAAAAACTATAATATTCAAAAAAGAGGAGGTTGAAAATTTTGCTAAACAATTTATTAATGATCAGATTGCCGAGAATAAAAAAATTTACGAGAAAAGTTTAAAAGTAGATTATACACCAGAAACAATTAATTTAGATTCCGGGAAACTTATTCTTTCTTTCAATATTTCAGTTAAGGTTTACTCAGATGTTGACCTGGCAGTTTTTAAGAATGGCCTAAAGGGAAAGTCATTAAAAGAAGCCGAATTTTTCTTAGAAAATCAACCTGGTATTACCAGGGTCAGAGTAGAATTTTGGCCGTTCTGGGTGAAAGCAGTACCTGAAGATTTAGATAAAATAGAATTTAACCTGAATCTTGACTAACCTAAGATTTTTTGTTAATTTAAATAATTATCTCTTTTTCAATGGATAAAAAAGTTTTAAGGAAAACCGGTGTAATCACTGAAGCTTTACCCAGTACTAATTTCCGAGTAAAGTTAGACGATGGCGAGATTATTCTTTGTCACTTAGCTGGTAAACTGAGGATGTACCGGATTAAGATTTTGCCCGGAGACAGGGTAACAGTTGAACTAAGCCCTTACGATCCCAACAGAGGGAGAATTGTATATCGGGGGAAGTGATAGATTAATTATATGAAGGTCAGGCCATCGGTAAAAAAAATTTGTAAAAATTGTAAAATCGTCCGAAGAAAAGGACGAATTTATGTAATTTGTAAGAATCCAAAACATAAACAACGCCAAGGCTAATCTCATAAAACATAGAACACATAAATATGGCACGTATTGCGGGTGTTAATATTCCCGATAATAAACAAATAGAAATCGCTTTGACCTATATCTATGGAATAGGTCGGTCTTTAAGTAGAAAAATTTTACAAGAAGTTGGCGTTGATCCCCATCGTAAAGCCTCAGATTTGAATCCCCAAGAAATTTCTAAACTCAAAGACATTATTGAAAAAAATTACAAAATTGAAGGAGAATTAAAAAGGCAGATTATGATGAATATAAAAAGACTGAAGGACGTGGGTACTTGGCGGGGAATTCGCCATATTAAAGGATTGCCTGTCAGGGGGCAAAAAACCAGAACCAATACCAGAACGGTGAGGGGCAATGTCAGAAGAACCGTTGGTTCAGGAAGAAAGCCAGCGGCTACACCAACCTAAAATTGGCATTCTAATTTCTAATTAACGACAATATTATGGGTAAGAAAAGAGTTGTTAAACAAACTGAAGAAGAGCTTTTAAAAGAGGGAGATAAAATAGAAACCAAAGTAAGAAAAGAGGTTAAGGAACCTTCAAAGAAAATACAAGAAGGAAGAGTTTATATTTCTTCTACCTACAACAACACACTTATTAGTCTAACAGATAGGGAGGGAAGAATTTTAGGTTGGGTTAGTGCCGGTTCAATAGGATTTAAAGGAACTAAAAAAGCCACTCCCTTTGCAGCTTCAAAAGTTGCTGAAGCTATTGCCCAGCTTGCTCAAAAATTCGGAATTGCAAAAGTAGCGGTTATCGTTAAAGGAATAGGTTCGGGCAGGGATTCAGCAATTAGGTCGTTGGCAACACGGGGTTTAGATATTATTTCAGTTAAAGACAAAACGCCTGTTCCCCATAATGGGTGTCGGTCTCCTAAGGTAAGACGAGTCTAAAATATGAAAGATTCTAAATGTAAAATTTGCCGAAGAGTAGGTGTAAAACTTTTCTTAAAAGGAGAAAAATGTCTTTCTTCAAAGTGTCCGATGGTAAAAAAACCCTATTCACCAGGTCAGAAAAGTAAAAGAAAAAGAAGAAGGACATTATCTGAGTACGGCAAGGAATTAAGGGAAAAACAAAAGTTAAAGAATTGGTATAATCTAACTGAACAGCAATTTAAAAAGTATGTTAAAGGTATATTAAGTGCCCGGGGCAAAGTGGGGGATGCCGAAGCTTTATTAATCATAACCCTAGAAAGCAGATTAGATAATGTAGTTCTTAGATTAGGATTTGCTTCATCCCGGGCCTTAGCCCGACAGTTGATTTCCCACTGTCATTTTTTAGTGAACGGAAAACCCATTAATATACCCAGTTATTTGGTAAAAAAAGGAGACAAAATAGCTCTTAAGCCTAAATCTTATAATAAACCTATTTTTAAGAATCTGCCGACCCTATTAAAAAAACACAAAACTCTCTCTTGGCTTAAATTACACCCCGAAAAATTAGAAGGAGAGATAATTGAAGCTCCTTCAATTGAGGAAGTTTCTCCTCCAGCTGAAATTTCTTCCATTTTTGAATTCTATTCTCGCTAAATTATCATTAATTTTTTTTAATAATTAATAAATTATAAATTAATATGATAAATCTACCTAATCCGCCAAAAGTTATTAAAAAAGAAGACAACAAAGCCGTATTTGAAATAGAATCCTTGTATCCGGGTTATGGAACAACTATTGGTAATTCTTTAAGAAGGGTTTTACTTTCTTCTTTACCGGGAGCAGCAATTACCGAAGTTAAAATTAAAGGAATTTCTCATGAATTTTCCACCATGCCCGGAGTTTTAGAAGATGCAATCACCATTATTTTAAATTTAAAACAATTGAGATTTAAACTTTTTATTGATGAACCGCAAAGAGCAACCCTAAAAGTAAGGGGCGAGAAAGAAGTTAAGGGTTCTGATTTTAATCTTACCAGTCAATTGGAATTGGTTAATAAAAACTGCCATATTGCTGATTTAACTTCTAAATCTGCTGAATTAGAAATGGAAATATTAATAGAAAAAGGAGTGGGTTATTCTTCAAGGGACTTGAGAAAAAAAGAAAAATTAGAAATAGGAGCAATTCCTCTCGATGCGATTTTTACCCCGGTCAAAAGAGTAAGTTTTAGAGTGGAAAATATAAGACTGGGCGAGAGGACTGACTATGATAGATTGTTCTTGGAAATTGAAACAGATGGTGTTATTTCACCAGAAGAAGCTTTTACCCGAGCTTCAGAAATTTTAGTGAACCACTTTTTCTTATTTGCTGATACTTTTAAGACTAAAATTCCCGCTGTTCCTGAAGTAAGGGAGAAAAAAGAGAAAACAACTGTAAAAATCAAGAAAACAACCAAAAGAAAGAAAATAAAACATGCGAAAACGAAAAAAAGGAAGAAAATTTAGTCGGAAAAGAGACCAAAGAAAGGCGCTTTTTAAGACTTTAGCTGTCTCTTTTTTATTAAGAGAGAAAATCAAAACTACTGAAGCGAAAGCTAAAGAATTATCTCGGTTTGTTGAAAAACAGATTACTTGGGCGAAAGCCGGCGATCTTCAGGCTAAAAAACAATTAGCCACCCTTTTTCCAAAAGCAATAGTAAAAAAAATAACCGAAGAAATTGCTCCAAAATATAAAGAAAGAAAAGGAGGATATACCAGGGTTATTAAATTAGGTCCGAGAAAAAGTAACGGAGCAAAAATGGCTATTATAGAGTTAGTCAAATAAAATTATGCAAAGAAAAACACATACGATTGATGCTACGGGCAAAGTGCTGGGCAGATTAGCAGCTGAAATAACCGTACTGTTAAGAGGAAAATATAAACCGGACTTCGCTCCCTATAAAGATGAAGGAGATTTTGTGGTTATAAAAAATGTTGGAAAAATGAAATTTACCGGAAAGAAAATAGATCAGAAGAAATATTATCACCATTCGGGATATTTAGGCGGATTAAAAGAAAAATCATTAAAGGAACTTTTAGAGGAAAATCCTCCAGAGATATTAAAGAAAGCGGTCTGGGGGATGTTGCCCAGGAATAAATTAAGAGAAAAAATGATAAAAAGATTAAAAGCAGAATAGAGATTAAAAGTAGAATATGGTAAAAACTAAAATTACAACAAAAAAAAGAAAAAAGCCTGCTTCCTCGGCTGGTGTGCAAAAGAAACAGAAAACCAAAAAAGAGACCGCGGTTAAAAAAGAAAAAAAAGAAAAGAAAGCAGTTAAAAGGACGGTAAAGTATTTTGAGGGAACCGGCAGAAGAAAAACGGCAATTGCCCGAGTTAGGTTATATGTTCAGGGAGAAAAAAATATTTTGATTAATGAGAAATCATTAGAAGCTTATTTTCCCACCTCCGAACTTCAACAAACTGTAAAATCTCCATTTGAGAAACTAAGTTGTTTGGACAAATTCGGTTTATCGGCTAAAGTAAAAGGAGGAGGTTATCAGGCACAAGCCGAAGCAACCAGGCATGGGATAGCCAAGGCTTTAGTTTCCTTTAACCTCGAATTTAGAAAAAAATTAAAAAAAGCAGGCTATTTAACCAGAGATTCCAGAATGCGGGAAAGAAAGAAATTCGGCCTAAAGCGAGCTCGTCGTGCTCCCCAGTGGCATAAGAGGTAAAGTCTCGCTCAGTAATAAATTTTCAATTTATCTCGATGCTAAAAGAATTTATTGATAAATTTTATTTGGATAGGCAAAAAGACAGAGAACAGCATCATTTTTACATAACTGACGCTGGCAGGTGCGGCCGGGCAATTTTTTTTAAGTTTAAAAATGTTCCCAGAGAAGATATGGAGGCAAGGGTTTTAAGAATGTTTGACCACGGCGATCACATTCACCAGCTGATAATGAAACCATTATTAAGCATTAGAGATATCCATGTAGTGGCTTCTGAAGTAAATATTCCTCCTCAAGAGTTGATAAGCGGCAGAGCTGATGCGATAATTAGCGACGGTAAAGATTTATATGTACTTGATATTAAAAGTATGAACAGTATGATTTTTAAGAATTTGGCAGAACCAAAAAAGGAGAACATTGATCAAATTCAGCTTTATTTACATTATTTCAAGATCCCCAGAGGAATTCTTCTCTATGTTAATAAAGATACCCAGGAGTTAAAAGAATTTCAGGTGGTTTATGATAAAAGAATGGTCCTTTCTCTTTTAAACC
Organism: uncultured Candidatus Saccharibacteria bacterium; assembly: GCA_964467045.1. Lineage (GTDB taxonomy): Bacteria > Patescibacteriota > Minisyncoccia > Minisyncoccales > RBG-13-42-11 > CAYXOH01. Next base: position 6,229 of record CAYXOH010000022.1, read on the forward strand.
GATTGGCTGAATTAAAAAATAAAATTGATTCTAATATTATTCCGGATCAACTTCCAGATTATCCAGATAATTGGCAATGCCAATATTGCTCCTTTAAAGAAATCTGTGTTCTGGCTGGTCAGGGAAATGTTAAATGGGAGGAGTTTAGAAAGAAGATAGAAAAATTAGAAGGACAGAACTCCCGAACTGTATAAATTTCCGTTACTTGATATATATAATTTTTTATTAGTTTTATTCCAGAAAATCTCCGGAGCTTCAAAATTGGCAATATCTATTACATTAATTTTATCTCTGGCATCTATCTCAGAGATTTTTATTTTATTTCCCGTCACAAATACCAAATAATTAGCATTTAGCCAAAAACAATCTTGAATTTTTTCTGA
>CAYXOH010000023.1:0-2683 GCA_964467045.1 uncultured Candidatus Saccharibacteria bacterium
GGAGCTGATTTTCACCGCTTTCTTAGAGGGCGGTTTTTTGGTAGAATTTATTAAAACTAATGAAAAAATATAAACTTTTTGAAAAAGAAATCAGTGGAATCTTTACGATACCCTCTGGTGTTGTTAATACCGAAGTATCAACGCTTGAGAGAATCGCTATAGAGATTCCCGAAGTTGGTATACTTACGACAAAAAGTATTGGACTGGAATCAAGACAGGGGAACAAAGAACCTATTATTGCTCAATATTCCCCCTTTTCTTTTATTAATGCTGTTGGTTTAACTAATCCAGGCGCAAAAGAATTTGCTAATAGGTTGTCAAAGGTAAATATTCCTCATAATAAATTTTTACTGATTTCAATATTTGGGAGTTCTGAGGAAGAGTTTAGAGAAACGGCAAAAATATTATATGATTTTGCAGATGGTTTTGAATTAAATATCTCTTGTCCGCACTCAAAGCAGTACGGACAGGTTATAGGTCAAGATAAAGAACTTGTCGGAAGAATAATAACAAGCCTTTCTTCTCTGGGAAAACCTATATTTATTAAGATTTCTCCCAATTTAGATATAGCAGGAATTGTAAAACAAGCCATTGATAGAGGAGTTTCTGGGATAACAGCAATAAATACAAAGGGACCAGAAACATTCTTACACGATGATTACTCAGTTTTATCTAATAAAGTAGGAGGTGTTTCTGGAAAGGCAATTTTAAGGCTTGGTTTAGAGTGTGTAAAGAAAATAAGAAGAGTCACAAAATTACCCATAATAGCCTGTGGCGGTATTTCAACAGCTGAAGATATAGGGAATTATAAAAAAGCTGGAGCAGATTTCTTTGGAGTAGGTTCATCCTTAGCAGGAATGAATACCGAAGAAATAAAAGATTATTTTCATGCCCTACTAATGGATTTGGAAAGAAAAACAAATACTACGGAGCAACTTTTAAAAACAAATTTTAATATAAAATACAGGAAATATAGAGTCGGTGAGAATAAACAATTAGCAGAAGATTTATCTCTTTTGACATTAGATGGTGATATAGAGACGGAACCAGGACAATTTATCTTTGCCTGGCTACCAGAAAAAGGAGAGAAACCATTTTCCATATTTGATAATGAGCCACTAACTTTGCTTATTCGAAAAGCTGGCTGTTTCACAAATGAACTATCAAAACTAGGAGTGGGCGACACTCTTTATATTAGAGGACCCTACGGAAATTCTCCTAAGATAAATGGAAGAACTTTATTAGTTGGTGGAGGAACTGGCATTGCCGCACTTTACCTTTTCGCTAAGAAGAATAAAGATGTAATTTTATTATTAGGGGCAAGGGATAAAAATCATTTGCTAAATTTGGAGAAGTTTAAAATACTCCCTGCTGAAGTTTATTTTGTTACAGAAAATGGTGAAATAGGCCATAAGGGATTGGTAACTAATATTTTAGAAGAGGTTATAGAGAAAACCACCCCAGAATATTGTCTCAATTGTGGCCCAGAGGGTATGGTGAAAACTGCTATTGGAAAAGAAAGTAAATACATAAATCCAGAAAAGATTTATTCTTCAATAGATTTTTTAACAAAATGTGGAATTGGTTTATGTGGAAGCTGTGCAACCTCAAAAGGATACAGAAGTTGTGTTGACGGCAACTTTTTAAAATATAACCAAATTTAGGATCTGATCGGTTTAATAGCTGAAAATTTCTTCCAAAACCAAGTTCTAATATTGTACCATCCCCGGAGGAGTCAAATTGTAAAGTAGGCGATCTACCCCGTGTAATAACTTGTTATTGTACGGGGTTTTTTGGTAGAATAGGGTAAATATAACAAAAAGGTCGTTATTATTAACAAGGAATAAAATTAATTTATGCAACAATTACATCCTAGAGCAGTTTGGCTATTTTTTATTCAGTTTCTTTTTCTTCTTTTAACTCCCTTCTTTTTTATATTTTTTGTTTTTGGGAGTCGATACAGCGTTGTTCTTAGCGCAACTAAAGGGGTTGGTTTTTCCTGGGGCTGGTTAATTTTCGGAATTATTGTTTACATTCTTTTTTGTTATCTCTGGGCTAGATTATCTTATCGCTTCTGGCGTTATGAAATTAGCGAAAATGCAATAAAGATAGAAAAGGGGGTGATTTGGAAAAAGTATGTTTCCATTCCCTATGAAAGAATTCAGAATGTAGATATTTACAGAGGGCTACTGGCAAGAATTCTTAGCTTAAGTGACCTGCATATTCAAACAGCCGGTTATTCAGGTTACGGAAGGCACGGTATGGGTACGGAGGGAAGATTTCCTGGGCTTGATCCTCAAACAGCCGAACGATTAAGAGAAGAACTGATAAAGCGAGCCAAAGGAACAAAACAAGGATTATAAAGATATATACTTATTAACAGTTAAAAATGTCCTTAATTGGACATTTTTAATTTACCAGCCAGGTCCTAATAGCCGCCGACCCGCGGAGTATTTCGGCTTCGTTCGGCGTAAACCAACGAAATTACTAAACCGCCTATCTTTTATTGCAGTGAAAAAGAAAAAAGGTTATAATTAAATAATTAATATGGCGAGAAAATCTAAAAAAATAAAATTTCCTTCTGAATTACGGTTTGACTTACTTTCTAAAGATTGGGTAGTGATTGCTACCGGCCGAGCCAGGAGGCCGGAAACCTTTAAAAAAGAAAAAAGAAAAGGAGAAG
>CAYXOH010000023.1:2783-5518 GCA_964467045.1 uncultured Candidatus Saccharibacteria bacterium
CACTGGCACTGGACCATTTTACCCAAAACAGCAATTTGGGCTGGATTTGAAATAGGTACCAGAATGGAAATTTCTACCATTGAACCAGAAAAAGCAGCCCAATACCTAAGAAATCAGTAATTATGAAACCTTTAATTATTGCTAACTGGAAAATGAATCCTTCTAATTTAGCCGAGGCTAAACAGCTTTTTAATTCCGTAGCAAAAGGAGTGAGAAATGTTAAAAATACTGACATAGTAATCTGCCCGCCTTATATTCAATTTTCAGTTTTCAATTCACGATTTCTCAAAAACATTAAATTGGGCGCTCAAGATGTTTTTTGGGAAGAAAAAGGTGCTTTTACAGGAGAGATTTCCCCTAAAATGTTAAAAGATATTGGTTGCCAGTATGTAATTATTGGACATTCAGAGAGAAGAAATTATCAAAAAGAAACAGACCAAATGGTCAATAAGAAAGTCAAAGCTGTCCTGAAAGAGGGGTTAAAGCCAATTTTATGTGTTGAAACCTTAAATCAGATTAGGAGAGGACTGAAAGGAATCTCAGGAAAAGATTTGAAAAAAATAGTTTTTGCCTATGAGCCAGTTTTTGCTATTGGTACCGGCCATCCTTGCAGTCTTGAAAGGGCAGGGAGAGTACGGCTGACAATCAAAAAAAGCTTTAAAAACATCCCTATTTTATATGGTGGCAGTGTGAATTCGCAAAATGCTCAGCTTTATATTCAAAAAGCCGGCTTCCAGGGACTTCTGGTTGGCGGTGCCTCTTTGAACTCAAAAGAATTTTTGAAAATAGTAAAAAGTATTGATTTTATGTCTAAAACTTGATAAAGTAAGTTATTATGGAGACGATACTGAACGGACAATTTTTTAACCCGACTAAAGGCAATCTCAAAATTGAAGGAGTAATTAAAGAACTATTTAATTATATCTCTGAAAAACCAGAGAAGTTTTATGATATTATTGTTGGCTGTGATTCTTCTTCAGGAGAGGAACCCCATTTCCCTGTAGCTGTAGTTATTTTAAGAGTGGGTGAGGGGGGAAGATTCTTCCTTAGAAAGATAAAATATAAAGAAAGGAAATTCCATAATTGGAAAACAAGAATTTTAGAAGAAGTCTTTCTTTCTTGCCAGTTAGCCCTTTTTTTAAGAGAAAAACTTGAGCAACAGATTTTAGGCAATAACTTTCCTTATCAATTCCGTTATATTCATGCTGATATTGGAGAAAACGGTAAGACCAAAGATATGATTAAAGAAGTAACCGGTTTAATTAGGGGAAACGGTTTTGAGCCAAAAATAAAACCTGAATCTTTCGTAGCTTCAACTGTAGCCGATAGGTTTTCATAATAAATTCAAATGAATTCCAAAGACTTAAGGAAAGAATTTTTGAATTTCTTTGAGAAGAAAGGGCACAAAATAGTGCCCTCTTCTTCGATTATTCCAACTGACCCCAGTGTTTTATTTACTACGGCTGGCATGCAGCAGTTTAAACCTTATTATTTAGGAGAGAAATCTCCTTATGGTAACAGGGTTGCTTCTTGTCAGAAATGCTTCAGGACTTCAGATATTGAAGAGATTGGTGACGAAAGCCATTTAACATTTCTTGAAATGCTGGGGAATTTTTCTTTTTCGTCCGGTGGATATTTTAAAACTGAAGCAATAAAATATGCTTACGAATTCCTTTTTAAAGAACTGAAGCTTCCTTTGAAAGAGGCAGTTTTTACGGTTTTTGCCGGGGACAAAAATGTGCCAGAAGACAGGGAATCAGCTGAAGTTTGGAAAAGTTTGGGCGTTCCGGAAGAAAAAATCAGAAAATGCAGCAGGGAAGATAATTTTTGGGGTCCAACCGGCGAGGAAGGTCCTTGTGGTCCAACCACTGAAATTCACATAAAAAATATTGAAGTTTGGAATTTGGTTTTTAACGAACATTATCAAGATAAAGACGGGAAATTAACTCCTTTAGAACAAAAAGGAGTTGATACTGGTATGGGTTTGGAAAGATTGGCTATGATAGTTCAAAATAAACCGTCAGTCTTTGAGACGGATTTGTTTGAACCGATCTCAAGATTAATTTCTGATTCAAATATAAAAACCCGGAGAATCATTGCTGACCATATTAAGGGGGCGGTTTTTTTGATTTCTGAAGATGTTCTTCCTTCAAATGTTGAGAGAGGATATGTGTCAAGGAGGATTTTAAGAAGAGCTATAAGATATAGGAAATTACTAAATCTTTCTAAAAATTTTCTAATTCCTTTAGCTCAAAAAGTAATTGATATTTATAAAGATGTTTATCCGGAAGTAAAATCAAAAGAGGCGGAAATTTTAACTATTATTCAAAATGAAGAAGAAAAATTTGAAAATACATTAGAGCAAGGATTAAAAGAATTTGACAAGTTTGTTTTAAGTAAAAAACCTAGAGGTAAATATAAGAGAATAGGAGTTGCTTGGGACCAAAGTTTTTTATATGGTGACGATGCTTTTTATTTATATGAGACATTTGGATTCCCTAAAGAAATAATGCAGGAGCTATGTAGAGAGAAGAATGTCGGATTTGACGAAGAAGGTTTTGAAGCGGCATTTAAAAGACATCAAGAAATTTCCCGAGCTGGCGTTGAAAATAAATTTGGCGGCGTGGGAAAGGAAGCAGGTTACGAATCTGCTAAGCTTCATACTGTCACTCATTTGCTCCACGCTGCCTTAAGAAAAGTTTTGGGGGAACATGTGAAACAAATGGGTTCTGATA
>CAYXOH010000024.1:0-5142 GCA_964467045.1 uncultured Candidatus Saccharibacteria bacterium
TTTCATCAGTTAATTCTAACATAAGTTAATTTTAGCATATTAATTTTTTTATCTTTCTCTACCACCTCCGCCTCTACCTCCGCCTCTACCATCTCGAGGGCCTCTGCCAAGTCCTCTTCCCCTACCCGCGCCCATTCCTCTACCTCTTTCCATCCCTAAACCTCTTCCTCTATCAGGCGAAGGTTCGTAAGAAAATGGTGTTGGGGATGATGACGGAGAAAACGGAGTTTTTGATTGTTCGACATTTCCTTCATTTAAAATTTTTTCTATTGCCCCCATTGGACAAACGCTTTCTCCCCCACATTTTTCCAGCTTTTCTTGATCTACTATTTCTGCTTTTCCAGCCGAACTTATCTGGGTAGCCCCGGAACAATTATTTACACAAATTCCACATCCCATACATTTTTGTTTATTTATTTTAAACATGATTTTACTCCAGTAATTTTAGCTGTTTCTGAATTTAGTGCTCTTAAATGAGTTTTGTTTAATTGACGAATATTGCTTTCTCCGCAGGCTCCGGCAATCATTTTTATTTCTTCGGTACAATTTTTAATAAAATTAGCAATATTTTTAGAAGCCTCTTCAATATTTAAATTTTTTCTTAATTCTGGATCTTGAGTAGTAATTCCTTTGGGACATTTACCCAAGTAACATTGCTGGCAGTAAGTACAACCCATGGCAATTAACAAAGGAAAGGCACAAAATATTGCATCTGCCCCCAAGGCCAAAGCTTTAGCAAAATCTCCGCCTTTATTTAATCCTCCTCCTATCCATAATTCCTGCTTGGCACCCATTTTATCTAAAACTTCTCTGGCTTTTACCAGGGCCGCTAAAGTAGGAATACCAACCTCTGCCAGCATTACTTCCGGCGCCGCACCAGTTCCGCCCCCCAGGCCATCAATAGCAATCACATCTGGGTTGGCGATCGCTGCGAGTTTAACATCTGCTTCTACGTCTCCTGCTCCTAATTTTAAAATAATAGGCGCCCCTTTAGTAATTTTTCTGAGCCAATTGATTTTTTTCTTTAAATCTTCAATATTTTTAATATCTAAATGATAGGCTGGAGAATGAACATTCTTTCCCAAGGGGACATTTCTAATCTTGGCAATCTCTTCGGTTACTTTTTCTCCAAGAAGAAGTCCTCCTTGTCCTGGTTTAGCTCCTTGGCCGATTTTTATTTCAATGGCATCTGCTTTTTTTAGAATTTCCTCAGTAATGCCGAATCTACCGGTAGAATATTGAATAATTAGCTTATCTGAAAATTCTCTTTCTTCTGGCAAAACTCCTCCTTCTCCGGTATTTTCTATCGTGCCGGCTAAAGTAGAAGCTTTAGCCAAGGCAATTTTTGCCTCTCGAGAAAGAGCGCCAAAACTCATCGCTCCGATAATTAGCGGAGTTTGAAGTTCAATTGGCTTTTTACTGTTTTTTCCTACAATCGTTTTTGTTGAAACTCCCTCCTTAAAATAATCAACTGGTCTTTTGGCTAACTGGGCTGGAACAAAAACCAAATCATCAAAACTAATCTTGCCGGTTTTATCAGACCGACCGCTGCTAACTGGCACTTTTTTAACTCTCGCTTGAATCTCTTTAATCCAATTTTGATTCATAAAATTAAAATATGTCTATATCTTCTTCTTTTAATTCTTGTAATTTGCCATCTTCAAATTTTTGAAGATTTGCGGCAATAGTTCCCTGAATCGCTTTATACATTTTAATATTATAGTTTTTAAATTTCTTATAAGCCATTGCTCCTAGACCAAAAACAATAGCTGCTTTTATTTCTTGATGATACAAAAAATCTGGCGGAAATTCTTTTCCTCCTGTAACTTCAGGATTAGGAAAAATTTCAAAACTTTTCGTTTCTGTATTATAAATTAAAAAATTATTTGCCCTGCCAAAATGCAAGGTAATTTTATCATCTAAAGAGCCTTTTCCGTTTATTGGGACCGCTATTTTCATATCAATTCATTTTTTTAAGTTTCCCGTCAATAAATTCTTGTAAAACTTTTTCTATCGTGCCCTCCCCAGTATAAATGCCTATCTTAAATTGGTTTAATGCGTCAAGGGCTCTCGGCCCGACATTCTTTGTAATTACGGCCTTAACGTCTTTTTCTGCCATTAGTTGGGCAACCGAAATACCTGCCTGGCCTAACTGATTGGCAATTTTATTTTCTATAACTTCTGTTGCTTGAATTTTCTCGTTTTCAATCTCGGCAATGACAAAATAAGGACATCTGGCGAATATTTCGCTAACGTTGTCCGTAAGTTTTTCACCGGTTGAGCTTATTGCTATTTTCATATTATATCTTAAGCGAAGAGGATAAACCTTCTTCTTTACCCTTCGCTAACGCTTGGGTATTTAATTTTACTTTTGTCCCTTGAGTTCGGAAAGCCGGGCTCGAATCTCTTTGAGTTCTTCTTCTAAACCTGTCATCTCATCTTCTAATATTTCTTTCTCTTCTTTCTTGGTCATCTGGGGTTGATAAGGATAGCTATCTGGTCCATAACCCCAAAATCTTCCCCAGCCCAATCCTCTCCCATATCCGCGACCCCAGCCGCGGCCACCGCCTCTGCGCCAGCCCATTCCAGCACCGCAAGGACCTAATCCCCAGCCAGCGCCTGCGCCCAAACCTCCGGGACCTGTTCCGTCAAATCTTGGCATAGTTTTTAAATTAAATTTTTATTAATAAAGGGACGACCTTTTATTATTACCCTTCTATTATGAATATAGAACCATAACTATACTGTGTCAATACCCTAATTATATAGAAACCAAAAAAAACACCTCTTTGGCGATTTCTCCTTTAGGTACTGCAAACTATTTTAATTCTGGTATTTTATGTTAGCTTTAATCTCTTTATTATATCCAACTATTAAATATAAAATTCCAACAAGCAAAGAACCTACCATTTGCGTGCCCGAACCCTTTCCGGCAATTACGAGCGTAAATAATCCTATTAATACAGATATTATTAGTAAATAGCCTCCTATTTTTTCGTATTTCCATCCCAATGCTAAACCAATAAACATTAACGGGAAAGCGGTCAGCCAAAGATTGTCATAAAATGTATATTCTTGGTTAATAAATGGCAATGGATTACCGTAACCAAAATAAAAAGGCAAACCTCCAACAATAATTAGAAGCGCGATTATTCTTGCAGTCAATTTAATTATTTTTAGCTTTTCTTGTTCCATAGTTTTTTAATTATTATTAATTAATAATCTTTCTTTATCCTACCAAAAAACCGCCCTCTTGAGAAAGCGGCCGACGTCGGCTCCCCGCAATGGACGATGTTAGAACCTGCTTTAATCTGTAAATTCAAAAGCAGAAAAAATCTGGCTTAAAATTTTCCTATTCTTGGTTTTTCGCTCTTTCTATTATAAACGCAATGTTTTCATTGGTATTTTTGCAAACAATATTAATGTCTCCGTGTTTGCTCTTCCAAACTCTAAAAACTTCATCGGCAAAAGCCTGACCAACAGTCTTGACATTTTTGAAATTAAGAATAATTTTCTTAAACTTGTCCAATCCGCTTAAAATCCTCCTGGCCTGCGATCGGGAGATATAAGAGTTGTTAAAATTATAAAGATCAACCGTAACTTCTGTTTTGTCAAAATCAAAAGCTCCTTCGGAATATTCTTTAAAAACTCTGTTTAAATTTTTATTAGATGAAGTGCTGATTTCAAAACTCACAATCGTTCCTTTCACTTTTTTTATATCTTCAATAAAAATGTCTTTTATAATATTATCAACGATTAGTTTTTTTCCGAAACTACTAATGATTATCCTATCTGCAACCTTTGAAGTAAAAAATATTCCTTCTCCCGTATGTTCTTCAGGAGCAGTAGTCTGTTTCCCCTTTAGAAGATCTTGGATTGCTTCAAGTTCATTTTTTAATCCCCTTTTCTTAATAATGTTGTTGAAAATTCCAACTCCAAAATCAGTTATCTCAAAAATAACCCGATTCGATTTTCTTTCTATAACAGCAATAATCTTTTCTGATTTTGAATGCTCGATAGCATTGTTGAAAATCTCAGTAAAAGCATAATCTAAAATGGCAGAAATATTTCTAGGAAGATCCAAAAAAATACCTGTTTCTCTTTTTATTCCCTCTAAAACATCGCTTTCTGAAAGATTCTTATTCTTCAATATCTTTTTGGACCTTAAGATCCTTTTTTTAACCGCGTCAAGGTTTTTTTTATCAGCAAGAACATACCCGGCCCTATTTGCTTTCCCAATTTGGAATATTTTCTCATTATCCTTTAATTTTTTAAAAATCCTACTAATGTAAGCACGCGAAAAACCAGTTGACTTAACAATATCTGCAACCTTTATTTCTTTTTTCTTTTTTAATTCTTTTAAAACTAAATTTTCTAAATTCATAAAAAATCAAAATAATAGTTGACAACTTCATTATATTCTTTATTTTTAAAGTTGTCAACAAGTTGTCAACCTTAAACGGAAAAGATTAATGTTTGTATAATACAGCTCCGAGGAATGGACGATATTAGAACCTGTTTTTACTTATAGAAACAAAAAACCGCCTGATTGGCGATTTTTTATGGCTGTGTGCCCCGGTCTAGAAATGAGGTTTTAAAAGGAAATTCAACCACCTTTAAGGATGTCTCTTAATGCCTCTCGGTCTGGGCTATTTTAAGCTAAAATGAGACAAATGAGACACTACTTAAGGGTATATTTTAGTGTCTTATTTTTGGCTAAATTTTGATTTTTTCTTGCAGAAACAATAATCCTAGAAACAGATATTGAGTTGGAAATTAAGGCAATTAATATTAATGTAGGAAATATTAAGCCTGTTATCCCCGCGAACATAACAAGAAGAAGCCTTCCTGGTCTTTTAAACTTAGGCCCATACCACACAAGGTTACGACCTGTTATGTTGCGGTACTTGGCAGGGAGATAATTAAGAAGCGCAAGCCCCATGACCGCAAATGCTGCAATGGGCCAAACTAATGAATTTTGGCTAATTACCCAACAACCGTAAGCCATGCCAATTACAATTAACATATCTATATAACGATCAAATGTGTCATCAAGCCAAGCACCAAATTCATTTGACAAAAACTTAAGTCTTGCAATTTCTCCGTCACAACCGTCGGTAATCGAAGTTATCTGGGTCAATA
>CAYXOH010000025.1:0-5048 GCA_964467045.1 uncultured Candidatus Saccharibacteria bacterium
ATCATGGAGATAAATTAAAAATTTATCGAACATCGAAATGAATCGTAGATTCATTGAGTCTTAATTTTTAATAATTTGGTGATTTTTTCTTTGTCAAACCCCACTACAAATTCCCCGTTTATTTCTATTACCGGCGCCCCCAGCTGGCCGGATTTTTTAATCATTTCGTCACGAGCTTTCTTGTCTTCAGAAACATCAATCTCTTCAAATTTTATATTATTTTCCTTAAAAAACTCCTTCAGGGTAAAACAATAAGGACAGGCAGGTGTAACATATAACTTAACCATAATTATTCACACTGACCGCCGCTGGAAGAACCAGTTCCCCCTCCAATACCGGCCGAAGCAACCTCATCAGAAAGAGTTTGAGAGCATTCTTCTGGCGGTGAATTAAAGCTTTGACAAACGATTTTTTTGAAGTTTTCGGGTGAGCGCGGATTTACGTTTACGGCTTGGTCGTTTATCACTACAGTTGGAGAACCACCAATGCTGTATTTTTGATTAAGGTCTAAATGGACGTCAAACAAAGGATAGGTCCCACTCAGCCAGGTGCTCTGATCGTTGTATTTTTCAGTAACACTGTATTGAGAATCGGTCTCTGTAATACAGTTTGATAATTTTGTTTCATCGATATTGACTTCAGAAAGACAGCTTTGAGAATCGCCGCTGACAACAAAACAATTTAGATAGTCGCTGTATTTTTCTTTCTCTTCTTTCTGAATACAATACTGTATTAAATTCTCGTCAATTTCATCTTTGCCGTGCATGATGTAATAAACGAAGTAAATTCCCATGTCTGCCTTATCTTTTAGTAAATCGTAAACCGGCAAGAACATTTTTTGGGCCTGTAAGCCATAAGGACAGTAACTCATTACAAAAAGTTTTACATCAGGAATGTCTTGTTTGGGAATTTCGCCGGTAGCTTCGCTGCCTTCTTCTTGGGTGGAAGCTAAGCTGGATTCCAAATCAATACCCTCAACAAAAAAAATCTTGCCGTCTCTGGTTATGTAAGAATCGTATTCACCTTCCCCGACTTTAAGATGAACTTTATATACTCCGTTTTCTTCTGCCACATCTAATAAAGAAGCAGTTGTGCCTTCTTGTAATAGATTCTGGTTAATAAAATCTACTGCGATTTGCGCTGCTTCCTGGGAGGCCAGAGCTTGCTCTTCACCTTTCTCTGTTTTTTCCTGGTTGGTATAAATAAAAGCGCCAGCAATTATTAAGCCAGCTATAATAATAGATATTGGTATTGAAAGCTTATTCATATTTTTATTGTCTTATTTAATTTTAACTTTATTTAGTTCTTTAAGCAAGTTATCAACATCTATTTTATAAGTCTTGCAGATATCTCCAATTTTCAAATTTTCCATTTCCATTTGAGCAAAAGGACAACCCAAACAGGGTAAATTATATTTTACCAAAACTTCTTTAGCTTCGGAGTTATTCCAAAGCTCAGCTAAAGTTGTATCTTTGGTAATTTTAGGCACTAAGATTAAGAAGCCATCCAACCACCGTCAATTATTACTACAGAACCAGTAATATGTGATGAATTTTAATTCATCTGAGGGCACTTATCGAAGGTGACACTTCGGAGCCCCGCTTCCGATAAGCTATGAACAACCCATTAAACTTGTAAGGCGGGGCGAGAAATAGCAGCAGCTGAGGAATAACCTTTTTTTTACCTCTAAAGCTGACTGCGTGTCACCTGAGGTAAAGTGACCGAAGAATATTTTCTAAAACTATCCAGCTATCCAGCCACCGTCAATTACTACTATGGAACCAGTAATGTAAGAGGAAGCATCTGAAACTAAAAAAAGAACTAAATTTGAAACTTCTTCCGCTTTTCCCATTCTGTGCATAGGAATCATAGCTAAGGTCTGCTCTAAAATCTTTGGGTCATCTTTAGTTGAAGCTGCCATAGGCGTATCAATTGCTCCCGGAGAAATAGCATTGACTCTAATATTATACGGCGCTAACTCTAAAGCTAAAGTTTTGGTCAGAGCAGCAATTCCTCCCTTGGAAGCTGAATAATGAGCAAGACCAGCCATCCCTTTTCCAATCTGCCCCATTACTACTGAAGCAATATTAACAATTGCTCCTGATTTCTGTTTCACCATTTCCTTGGCTGCTGCCTGAGCACAAAGAAACTCACCTTTAAGATTGATATTCAAGGTTCTGTCCCATTCTTCTTCTGTTAAATCAACAAAGGGTTTAAACTGGCAGATCCCAGCATTATTTACTAGAATATCTACCCTCCCCCATTTGTCTACCGTTTTTTTCACCATATTCTCCACCTCTCCTTTCTTTGTCACATCACACTTCACCGCCATCGCCTCTCCGCCGTTTTTCCTGATTTCCTCAACTACAATCTCGCATTCTTCTTCTGAAATGTCAGAAACCATAACTTTAGCTCCGGCTTTTGCTAATTTCAGAGCATGGGATTTTCCCATTCCTCTTCTGGCACCGGTAATAATGGCTATTTTATCTTTTAAATCCATATTATTATTTTATCAAATTACTAATAAAAACGACCTTTTTAAATACCCGTAAGATAATAAATCCCGAGTAAAAACAAGACGATTGACTCAACTAATGTTATGTAAGCAACAAATTTGCTTGAAGTCAACCAAAGACGCATAGTCAAGAAAGCTATTAGAAAAACAATAATTTCATCTACCATATAAAAGAGCAAAAACAAAGCTAAATAAAGAAAGTGTTGAAAACTGGGGAGCTGGGCCTGGGCTAAAATGCCAGTGTAAACTACGGGGACAACTGCTGAACAGGGAAATTCAATAATGGTAATTAAAACAGCAAAAACAAGAACGCTTACCAGAAGCAATAAAATATTTCTTGGTTTTTTGATGGTTTCCTGGAAATATTTAGAAAACTTAGCAGTTATTTTATCGCCAGGCCCAATTTCACAAACTGCTCCTTTTTTCCTAAACTTGAAATATTGTTTCAGGAAGTATACTCCCCCGCCTATGGCAATTACCCCAACTAATATTTGCAAAAACTTAAAATATGATCCAACCAAAGAGAAGATGTGAAGCCAAAGGAGCATTAAAAGACCGTAAATAACAGCGGTGGTGAAAATAAAGATTCCACCAAAGATTAAAATCTGCCGGCGGGAACGAAGAGCTAAAACCAAGCCAAGAATTAATACCAAAGCACCCAACGAACAGACATTGAAGCCATCCAAAAATCCTAAAACAACTGCTAAAACAGGCAAGGAAAAGCTGTTTAGATCAACCTCTCCCAAGAAGGGAAGAGTCACCTTATTTAGATCTTGGAGCCCTTCAGTAGATTCCTCTGCTTCAAGATGAGACTTAATAGAATCTTCAATCTTTTTGCCTATATTTTCTGCATTATCAAATCCCAAGAAAAACTCTTTCTCCACAAAAGTTATAGGTACCAAGCCAAGGTATTGCTCGGCATTGCACTGTTCACAGAGTTCCTTTAAAATTTCTATGCTTTCAGCATCGGGCACAAGATAACGATTAATCTTAATCTGAAGATATTTCTCTTCCAGCTCATCTAAAAACTTCTCCTCAGCTGCACAATGAGGACAGATTGCGCTGTAGAAAAAATTAACCTCAACTTTATTTTGGGCAAAGATAGAGTTAAAACCTCCAAAAAGAAAACTAAGCAATAAAATAAAAAAAACTAACTTTCTCATTTTTTTTAATCAATTATTCCTCCGCCTAAAAGTTCTTCGCCTGCGTAAAAAACAACTGACTGACCAGGGGTGATTGCCCTTTGAGGCTTATTAAAAATCACCTTATATTTTTTTTGTTCCTTCTGCCGTGTTTTATGTTCTTTGATTGTGGCTGGCGCAGCTTTATGACGATAGCGAATCTTTGCTTCTATTTTTAAAGGAAATTTGGGCTTATTTCCCGAAATCCAATTTACCATTTTAGCAGTTAATTCTTTGCTTAACAAGTCTTTTTCATTTTTCGTCACAACCAGCAGATTATCCTTTAAATCCTTCTTTAAAACATAATAAGGACCTCCCGGCATGCCAATTCCTTTTCTCTGGCCAATAGTGTAAAAAGGAAGTCCTGAGTGTTTGCCTATTGTTTTACCTTGAGTATCAATTATTCTGCCCTTTTTGGTTTTTAAGTATTTTTTTAAAAAATCACCGGTAGTGGTCCGAATAAAACAGATTTCCTGGGATTCTGGCACTTTAAAAGTTGGCAATCTATATTTTTGGGCAAGATTTTTAACCTGTTTTTTTGTGTAATTCTCCAGGGGAAATAAAGTATGTCTTAATTGCCCCTGATTAAGTTGCCACAGAAAATACGATTGATCTTTTTCTTTATCCTTTCCTTTCAATAATTTCTTTTTTTGGAGACGAGCATAATGTCCGGTAGCTATAAAATCTGCTTTTTTCGCAATTCTTTCTTTTAGTAAAAACTTAAATTTTATTTCTCTGTTACAAATTACACAGGGGTTTGGAGTTCTCCCTGATTTATATTCTTTAAGAAATTCATTAATAATTCTCTTCTTAAATTCTTTCTTCAGATTTATAACTAAAAGAGGAATATTTAAACTATTGGCTACCTTTTTAGCTGTCCTTTCTCCATCAAAAAAACGAGGTGTCTCAACTAATCTCATAAACATCCCCGTCACTTTAAACCCCTGTCTTTTTAAAAGAGCGGCAGCTACACTTGAATCAATACCTCCAGACATAGCCACTACTACTTTTCTGTCCCGTACCGCATTTATTCTGGTGCGAGGTTTTTTCATGTCTGAAAAAATCCACTAACTATTAAATTTATCGCTTCTTCTTCGCTCAAACCTCGCATCCTTAAATAACTCAGTTCTTCTTCTGAAATTTTTCCAATAGCGGCCTCGTGGGTAATCTGGGCCAGTTTATTCTGGCAAATTAATTCAGGTGTTAAAGAAATTTTGGAATCTTTATCAACTAACAATCCCTGGCAATCCAAATGTCCTCTGCCTGAAGATTTAGCTATAATGGTACTTTTAGCTTTAATTTGACCTTTCTTTTTACCTACTAATCTTAGCTTTAAAATTCCTTGCGAATTT
>CAYXOH010000026.1:0-1923 GCA_964467045.1 uncultured Candidatus Saccharibacteria bacterium
ATGAGGAAAATTGGTATTGATTTAGGAACTTGTAATTCTTTAGTTTTTGTCCCCCGAAAAGGGGTGGTTTTGCAGGAACCCTCGGTAGTGGCCGTATCTTTGGACGAGAATAAAATTTTAGCCGTGGGTGAGGCAGCAAAAGAAATGACCGGCCGAACTCCCGATACCATCAGGGTTTACCGTCCTCTGAAAGATGGGGTGATTGCTGATTTTCGGGTGACTCAGGCGATGCTTAAATATTTTATTGCCAAGGTTTTGGGTTTCTGGCGTTTTCTTAAGCCGGAATTAATGATCGGGGTGCCAGCCGGAATTACTTCTACGGAGCGAAGAGCGGTAATTGAAGCTGCCTTAAATGCCGGAGCAAAACAAGTCTTTCTGGCCAAAGAGCCAATTTTAGCTGCCATTGGAGCTGATATTCCGATAAATTCCTGTTCGGGTAATATGATTGTTGATATCGGAGGTGGCACCTCAGAAATTGCCGTAATTTCTTTGGGTGGAGTAGTTACCTGTCATTCAATTAGAGTAGGGGGAGATAAGATGGATTTAGCTGTTTCGGATTACACTAAAAGAAAACATAACTTAGCCATAGGAGAACAAACGGCCGAGGAAATAAAAATAAGAATCGGCACGGCCCTGCCCGAAAAAGAGGGAAACAATATGGAGATTCGGGGAAGAGATTTAATTTCTGGACTACCAAGAGTTATTAAAATTTCCTCTAATGAAATTGCCTCGGCAATTTCTGATATCTTAGCCGAGATTATTCAAGTAATAAAAATAGTTCTCAGGGATACCCCTCCTGAATTATCCGCCGATATTATAGACAAAGGAATGATTCTTTCCGGTGGCGGAGCTTTATTAAGAAATATTTCTGAAAAAATTTCTCAAGAAACTGGAGTGCCCTGTATTTTAGCTGACGAGCCTTTATTATGTGTGGCTAAAGGAACGGGCATAGTCTTGGAGAATCTTGATATATATAAGAAAAGTATTATGAGCAAGAAACAAATGTTTCATTAAAAATTAATCATTAGTCATTCTCATGGTCATCGGACATCAAAAACAATGGCAATTTCTTAAAAAAAGCGCCGAACTGGAAAAATTATCACATGCTTATTTATTTACCGGTCCAGAAAAAATTGGTAAAAGAACTCTGGCTTTAGAGTGGATTTCTTTATTGTTTGGTGAAAACATTAAAGAAAAACTACATCCGGATTTTTACCTGATAAAACCAGACAAAAAAGAAATTCAGATTGCTCAAATAAGAGATTTTATCTGGAAATTATCTCTTAAACCTTATGCTGCTCCTTTAAAGGTGGGAATGATAGATCAGGCTCATTTAATGACCAGAGACAGCCAAACCTGTCTTTTGAAGACCCTGGAAGAACCGAGGGGCAATACCCTTTTAATTTTAATTACTGAATCACCCAATTATCTTTTTCCTACTATTCTTTCCCGTGTTCAAACTATAAAATTCTCCCCGGTTCGCAGGGAAGAAATTAAAAAATATTTAAAGCAGCAAGGTATTTCAGATAAACAATCCGAAGAAATTTTAAGAAATTCCTTAGGCAAGCCGGGAAACGTTGTTGAAATTATTGCCAACAGCAAAAAAATAGAATTTTTCCAACAGAAAATAAAAGAACTTAATAAAATTTCCAACGCTCCTCTGGCTTACCGATTTCGATATGCTAAAAATTTATCCGAAGAGCTGGCGGTTTTAAAGGAAACTCTAGATATCTGGTTGGATTATTATCGTAGTATTTTACTTGCCGGAATTAAAGAGAAAAAAGATTTTAGTCAGAGTTCTTTACTAAAAATAAAAAATATTTTAGAACATATCCAAACTATCAAACATTTAATTTTCACGACCAACATTAATCCCAGATTAGCTTTAGAAGTTTTACTAATGGAATTATAATCTCATGGATA
>CAYXOH010000026.1:2023-4678 GCA_964467045.1 uncultured Candidatus Saccharibacteria bacterium
TACAAGGAAATTATTAATAAAATTAAGCCAGAATTAGAAAAAGTCATTAGTTTTTTAGAAAGAGAATTAGTCAAAATTCATACTGGCCGAGCCACCCCAGCCTTAGTGGAAGATGTGATTGTTGATTGTTTTGGTCAGAAATTTCCCCTCAAGCAATTAGCTGCGATTTCTGTTCCGGAATCAAAACAAATTTTAATTCAACCCTGGGATAAATCTTATATTGAGGGAATTGTTTCTGCTTTAGAAAAAACAGGCAGCGGAGCTAATCCGGTTGTTGATAAAGAGACGATAAGGATTAATTTACCTTCTTTAACCCAAGAATACAGGAATAATCTTCTCCATGTTATTTCAGAGAAACAAGAAGAAACCAGGAAAACCATAAGACGCTGGCGCGAGGAGTGCTGGACAGAAATTCAGACAAAGACGAAAGCGGGAGAAATTAGAGAAGATGATAAGTTTAGGGCAAAAGATGAACTTCAGGATTTGGTTGATGAGTATAACAACAAGGTTGAAGAATTAGGAGAGAGAAAAAAGAAAGAAGTTACCGAATAAAAGTATGATTATAATAACTATCTTAATTACTTTTTTCAGTATAATTTCTTTACTGGTTTTACATGAATTTGGTCATTTTATTGTGGCCAAAAAATTCGGGGTGAAAGTTGATGAATTTGGCATAGGTTACCCTCCAAGATTATTTGGAAAAAAAATTGGTGAAACACTCTATTCTGTCAATCTCTTACCATTTGGTGCTTTTGTAAAGATTCCCGGCGAAGGAGGGGAAAAAAGTAATTTGGAAGATTATCGGGTTTTTACCGGAAAACCAGTCTGGCAGAGATTTTTAATTATTGTCGGAGGAGTAGTTTCTTTTTGGCTGGTGGCTGCAATTTTATTAAGCATTGTCTTTAGTATGGGGACCTCCCAGGCTATTTCCGATGAGGAAACAGGAAATTTAGTTAATGCCAAAGTTCAGATTCTGGCCGTCTATCCCAATACGCCCGCTGAAGAAGCAGGGATAAAAGCGGGGGACTCCATCAAACAATTTTCTTTCGCTGGTGACGGAACTCAATTTTCAATTGAAAAAGTTAAAGAAATTCAAGAATTAACTGAAAAATATAAGGGACAGGAAGTTATTTTAACAATTCAGAGAGGAGAGAAGATTTTTGATGTGTCTTTAATTCCTCGAGAATCTCCTCCGAAAGATGAAGGGCCAATGGGCATAACTTTAATTAGAACAGCCGAGAAATCGTATTCCTGGTGGCTATCGCCCGTTAAAGGAGTTGAAGCAACTATTAATTTAACTGCTGCTGTAATTATGGGTTGGGGAAATATTATCGGGAATTTGATTCAAGGAGAGGGTCTGCCCAAGGGAGTTCAATTACTGGGGCCTATAGGAATTGGAGCCGTTGTTTATCAAGCTGCCCAGGTAGGAATAAATTATTTCTTACAGTTTATAGCGATGATCGCTGTTTATCTGGCTATCTTTAACATTTTACCAATCCCTGCCTTAGATGGAGGAAAATTGGTATTTTTAGTAATTGAAAAAGTTAAAGGGAGTCCGGTTAATCAAAAAATTGAACAAAATATCACCGCAGCTTTTTTCACTTTGTTAATTTTATTGATGATTTGGGTAACAATTCAAGATATTACGAGATTATTTTAATATGAGATATTCAGAGCTTTTTGCGAAAACTTTAAAAGAGGCACCCAAGGATGAGAAAAGTATTAATACTCAGCTTTTAATGAGGGGCGGTTTTATTTATAAAGAAATGGCTGGGGTCTATAGTTTTTTGCCTTTAGGCCTCCGAGTTTTGAGAAAAATTGAAAATATTATCAGAGAAGAAATGGAAAATATTGGCGGTCAGGAAATTTTAATGAGCGTTCTTCAACCAAGAAATCTTTGGGAAGAAACCGGGAGGTGGTCAAAAGAAATAGGCGAGGCAATGTATAAATGCCAAGAAGGCAACAAAGAAATTGGTTTGGGTCCGACCCATGAAGAAATGTTAACTGATATTATTAGACATTACGTGAAATCATATGAGGATCTTCCTTTATATCTCTATCAAATCCAAACCAAGTTTAGGAAGGAACCCCGAGCCAGATCCGGTCTTTTACGAGGAAGAGAATTTACCATGAAAGATCTTTACAGCTTTCATGGTTCAGAAGAAGATTTTAAAAAATATTATCAAAAAGTAATTCAAGCTTATTTTAAAGTTTTTAAAAGATGCGGTCTAAAAGCAATTCTAACCGAGGCCTCGGGCGAGGGGTTTACCAAGGGGTATACTCACGAATTTCAGGTTTTGACTAAGGGAGGAGAAGACAAAATAATTTTCTGTTTTAAAAGAGATTTTTCTCAAAATAAAGAAATTACCAAATTTAAAGCAGGTCAAAAGTGCCCAAAATGTAAATCTATTTTGAAAGAAGGGAAATCAATAGAAGTAGGAAATATCTTTCCCTTAGGAATTAAATATTCTCAAGCAATGAATGCTTTCTTTGTAGATAAAGATGGAAAGAAAAAGAATATTATTATGGGATGTTACGGTATAGGCTCATCCAGAACTATGGGAGCAATAGTTGAAGTTCATCATGATAAAAATGGAATTTGCTGGCCGGCAGGGGTTGCTCCCTTTCAGGTTTATCTGATCCGGATTGAAAATA
>CAYXOH010000027.1:0-4612 GCA_964467045.1 uncultured Candidatus Saccharibacteria bacterium
GAGTTTTAGGCTCATTCTGTGTTCTTTGGGTTCAATGGATAGAATCTGGAATTTATATTTTTTGCCAATCTTTAACTTTTCTTCCATTTTTGTTTTTGTTCCAAATTCAGAAATATGACAAAGCCCCTGAATTTTCGGGGTTAGCTGGACAAAAGCTCCAAAGGGATTGAATTTGGTAACTTTTCCTTCCACCATATCTCCTTTTTTATACTTTTTTTCAATTCCTTCCCAGGGGTCTTTTTTAAGTGCTTTTAAAGATAAAGAAACTTTGTCATTAACAATGGAAATAATTTTTGCTTTAACCTTCTCTCCTGTTTTCACAATATCTGCCGGATCTTCAATCAGCTGCCAGTCCAATTCTGAAATATGAATGAGTCCTTCTAATCCTTTATCTCCAAACTTAATAAAAGCTCCAAAATCAGTGATACCGGTAATTTCTCCTGCAACTACGTCCCCCACCTTGTAGCCCTTTAAGATTTCTTTTATTTTTTCATTTTCTTTGGCTTTCTCCGAAAGAATTAATTTTTCTTGTTTTGAATCAAGATCAAATATTTTCACCTCAAAATCTTTACCGACAAATTTTTGAAGTTCTTGTAATATTTTAGAAGTTTCTCCCTTTTCAACTCTCGGATAGTGCTCTGGCATTAGCTGGGATACAGGCAAAAAACCAGGGATGCCCGATACCTCTGCCAAAAGGCCGCCCTTGTTGGCACCTAAAATTTTCACCTCTATTGTTTCATTTTTATCTTTTTTCTCCCGGAGCCATCCCCAGGTCAATTCATTGGAGGCCTGGTTAAGAGAAAGTTCAATGTAGCCATCTTCATTTTCCAGGTCTATAATCTTAGCGAAAACCGCATCTCCCTTTTTGAGTTTTTTCAATTCGTTTTTAGCTTCTTGATACTCTCGGCCATAAATTATGCCGGTTCCCAAAGCCCCTAAATCTAAATAAATAGCCGACCTGCCTTTATTAATAATTTTCCCTTCAACAATTCTGCCGACCTGGGGCGGTTTTAATAGATTGTTTTTTTCCAAAATTTCTTTCATAAATCTACTTATAGCATATCTCTAATCTTTTTTCAACAGTTGAATCAAGAAAAATAATATGATAAAATAATTAAATACTATGCAAATTGTTTGGAAGGGACAATCTTGTTTTCAAATTATTACCAGTCAAGGAAAAAATCATCAGGTCAATATAATCATTGATCCTTTTGATGAAGGCACAGGGCTGCGGGTTCCCAAGCTGGAAGCAGATGTTTTATTAGTGACTCACCAGCATGCTGACCACAACAACGTTAAAGCCGTGGCAGGCAACCCCTTTTTTATTGGGGAACCCGGCGAATACGAAGTCAAAGGAGTTTTTATCCAAGGAATTTCTTCTTTTCATGATTCTTCCCTGGGAAAAGAGCGGGGGTTAAATACTATCTATACCATAGAATCAGAAGAACTTAAGGTTTGTCATTTGGGTGACCTTGGTCAGAAAGAATTAACCCCGGAACAATTAGAGAATATTGGCGAAGTGGATATTTTAATGATACCCGTAGGTGGCATTTATACAATCGGAGCCAAAGAAGCAGTAAAAATAATGTCTCAGATTGAACCAAATATAATAATACCGATGCACTACCAGATACCTAAATTGAAAATAAAACTGGACGGCTTAGAAAAATTTTTAAAAATAATGGGTATAAAAAAAATAGAAGCTATTCCTAAGTTATCCATCAAAAAGAAAGATATTTTACCCGAAGAAGCAAAGATAGTCGTCCTTGAACCGTGAATATTTTACAAAAAATTCAAAACTTACCCGAATCACAAAGAAAGATAATTTTGTGGTCTTTGGTTGCAATTATTGGTTTGGGGTTGTTAGCTTGGGTGTTTAAGAATTTTCAGAAAAGAATGGAAAAATTACAGACAGAAAGCTTGAAGGAGGAATTAAATATCCCTTTGTTGGAAGAAGAGCTTAAAAACCTTCCCGAATTAAATTATTAGGAGAAAATGAAAAAGAGTAATAATTCAAAAATAAAACAAACTACAGCGGGTCTTATCAAACCCAGAGACATTACTGAGGAAATGCGGGAAAGTTATATTGACTATGCTATGTCAGTAATTGTTTCCCGGGCCCTGCCTGACGTTAGAGATGGATTAAAGCCGGTTCACAGGAGGATTTTGTATACAATGTTGGAAGATGGCTTGCGACATACTGCTAAATTTAGAAAATCAGCAACCGTTGTAGGTAGTTGCTTAGGACGCTATCATCCTCATGGCGATCAAGCTGTTTATGATTCAGCGATAAGAATGGCACAGGATTTTTCGCTGAGATATCCCCTGATTCAAGGTCAGGGTAATTTAGGTTCTATTGATGACCCGAGTGAATTTGCAGCAATGAGGTATACCGAGATGAGACTTTCCAGAATTGGCGAAGAAATGCTCAAAAATATTGAAAAAGATACAGTTGATTTTATTGATAATTATGATGGAACAAGAAAAGAACCTGTAGTTTTACCTTCGCCGGTTCCTCAGCTTCTGTTAAACGGTTCTCTGGGAATTGCTGTAGGTATGGCAACCAATATCCCCACCCATAATCTTTCTGAAGTTTGTGACGCCTTAATCTTTTTAATTGACCATCATAAAGCCGATACCGAGGATTTGTTTAAATTTATTCAAGGACCGGATTTTCCAACCGGCGGCCAAATTTATAATCAAAAAGAAATAGTTCAGGTCTACGCTCAAGGCAAAGGCCCCATTGTTGTCAGGGGAAAGACCGAGGTTCAAGAACAGGAAAAAACCGGCCGGACCCGCATTATTATTACGGAAATTCCTTTTCAGGTTCAAAAGTCATCCCTGGTTGAACAGTTTGCTCATTTGGTACAGGAAAAGAAGATTGAGGGGATTAAAGACATCAGAGATGAATCTGATAAAGAGGGAATGAGAATTGTTATTGAGCTTTCCCGGGAAGCTTATCCCCAGAAAATCTTAAACAGGCTCTATAAATTTACCGATTTACAAAAAACCTTTCATTTAAACATGTTAGCTTTAGTTGAGGGCATTCAGCCTAGAGTTCTTAACTTGGCAGAAATTTTAAATTATTTCATTAAACACAGAATAGAAGTAGTAACAAGAAGAACAAAATATGAATTAGCAAAGGCAAAAGAAAGAACCCACATTTTAGAAGGTTTGCATAAATGTTTGGCTAATATTGATGCTGTCATCAAAACTATTAAAAATTCTGCCAGCCGGGAAGATGCTGAGAAGAATTTGATGAAAAAATTCAGGTTAACGAAAATTCAGGCTAACGCCATTCTGGAAACCAAGCTTTCTGCCCTGGCAAAATTAGAAAGGAAGAAAATTGAAGATGAATTGAAAGAAATGCAGGCTAAAATTAAAGAATTAACAGCAATTTTAAAGAGTCCCCAGAGAATAAAAGAAGTTGTTAAAAAGGAGATTAAAGAAATAAAAGATAATTTTGGGGACGTCAGGAAAACAAAGGTTCACGTTCAAAAATTGGGAGAGATTGCTGAAGAAGACTTAGTTCCCAAAGAAGAAACCATCATTACCCTTACCCAGGGCGGCTATATTAAAAGAATTAACCCCCGCAGTTATAAAATTCAAAAAAGAGGAGGCAAGGGAATCATGGGAATGAAGACACTGCAGGACGATGTGGTTGAACATTTTCTTTCTGCCAATACTCACGATTCATTGTTTTTCTTTACTGATTCCGGGAAAGTTTTCAGGACTCCGGTTTACGAAATTCCTGAAGGAACCAGAGTGGCTCGGGGGAGAGGACTTTTAAATTTCTTGGAGATTTCCCCCGAAGAAAAAGTGTTATCATTATTCTCTCTGGGTAAGGGAGATGCTGATTTGGGGATAAATTACTTAGTCATGGTGACCCAGGATGGTATAATTAAAAAAACCACTCTGAAAGAATTTGAAAATGTCCGCCGTTCGGGATTAATTGCCATTACCCTTAGAAAAGGAGATACTCTTCAGAGGGTTCGCAAAAGTACTGGGGCAGATGAAGTAGTTTTAGTAACTAAGAAAGGAATATCCATTCGTTTCAAAGAAAAAGAAATCAGAGAGATGGGCAGATCGGCTTCCGGGGTCAAAGGAATCAGGCTGAAAAAGGGAGACAAAGTAATAGGGATGGACGTTATAAAAAGTTCAAAAGAGAAAGAATATTTGTTTGTTTTAACGGAAAATGGATTTGGCAAGAGAACTGATTTGAAAGAATACAGATTACAGGGGAGAGGGGGTTCGGGAATCAAAACAGCCAATATTACCCCCAAAACAGGCGATATTGTCTACTCTCGTGTTTTGACGGACGAGGAAGAATTAATTGCTATTTCCCAGAGAGGCCAGGTAATCAAAACAAAGATCAGTCAGATTTCCAAGCTTTCTCGTTCAACTCAGGGAGTTCGTTTAATGAGATTAGAGAGCGGGGATAAAATTGCCTCAGCCACCTGCCTCTAATATAGAAAACACAAATATAATATATGGAAGGATTCTTAAATCCAATAGAAGTTCTGAAACAATTAGAACTGCAAGAAGAGATGACTGTGGCTGATTTTGGTTCGGGTTCTGGCGGTTGGGTTCTTCCTTTGGCAAAAAAGATAGA
>CAYXOH010000028.1:0-4555 GCA_964467045.1 uncultured Candidatus Saccharibacteria bacterium
GCGTGTTTTCATTTACTTTAGTTCCACTTTGGCGCCGGCTGCTTTAAACCCCGCACCAGAGCAAGCACGGTACGGGGTAAACTTCTTTTTTAGTCTTGACAACGCTGTATCTTAATGATAACATTAAGGTACTAAACGTGGAACGGATTCTATATGAGTCCGTTCCATTTATTTTTCTTCCATTTTTAATCTGTATTTTAAGTATTCAAAATCCCTAAAGTTTCCACCGGCAAATTGCTTTATTTCTTTCGCCGTCCTCGGCCCCCGAGCTAAAATAATAATCTCTTTCTCTTGATTCTTTAAATATTTCAAAACTGGCAAGAAATCCCCATCGCCAGATAAAATAAGGGCTTTGTCAAAATTATCCTTTTCCTTCATTAAATAAAAAGCCATATCAACATCACAATTGGCTTTTCTTTTTGTTGTACCGTCATCCTGTTCATATAATTTTACTGGTTTTAAGTGAAGTTCGTATCCAAATTTTGCCAATTTTAGATAAAAACGAACCCTTTGTAAGTGTCGATTTAGCAATAGAAGCATCGCTTCATTCATTTTGTTTCCTCGCTCTTTTATTATTCCCGATAGATATTTTTCTAAATTCTCAATAGGGACCGTATCACTCCTAAGGTAATCGAAATTAAAATCGTGTACTTCTACTCCGCCAAAATATAAAGCTTTAGATATTTTATATTTATCTTTCAAATAATCCAAAAGTTTTTGGTAGTTTATTTTCCACCCTAAACTTTTTTCTCCGCCATAAAAAAGATTTGATGCATCAACAAAAGCGAAATTTCTCATATGTTCATTTTATCAGAAAAATGATATCTCCACTAACTAAAACACGCCCCTTCAGGGCGTGTTTTCATTTACTTTAGTTCCACTTTAGCGCCGGCTGATTCAAATTTCTTTTTTAATTCTTCTGCTTCCTCTTTTTTCACATTTTCTTTTACCATTTGAGGAGCAGTTGCTGCAGCATCAACCAAATCTTTAGCTTCTTTCAATCCTTTTTCGGTAGCATCTCTAACAGCTTTTATCACTTCAATCTTCTTATCACCAACTGTGGTCAGTTCAATATTGAAGACACTCTTTTCTTCTGCCGGAGCGCCAGCTTCAGCACCTGCTGGAGCAGCAGCTACGACTACCGGGGCGGCGGCTGAAACACCAAATTTCTTCTCTAAAACCTTAACTAATTCAGCCAGATCAACAACACTAAGTTTTTTAATCTCATCCACCAATTTCTTAAACTTTTCAGGCACCTCTACTTTTTCTTCTCCGCCAGCTGGCGGATTTTTCTCACTTTTTTCTTTTTCTTCTGCCATAAATTTATTATTTTGATTTACTAATAGCATTTAAAGCTAAAACCAGACCTTTAATATTACCTTGTAAAACATTTAGAAATCCTAAAATAGGATTTGATATGCTTCCGACTAATTTTGCCAATAATTCTTCTCTGGTCGGCAGCTGAGCCAGAGTAATAATTTCTTCTGCTTCTTCAAACTTATTTTCAAGATAACCGCCCAAAATCTTCAAGTTTTCGTTTTCTTTGGAAAACTGATAAACGGTTTTAGCAGTCCCAATTTCCTCTCCAAATCCAAAAACAAAACCTACTTCTTGTTTAATTTTATTTTTGTCAAAATCCAATTTTTTCTCTTTTAGAGCGATTTCGGCTAAGGTTTTCTTGGTTATCTGTATGTTGGCGTCTATATTCTTTAACCTTCTTCTTAAATCAGTCAGGTCTTTGACTTTCAAACCGACAATTCCAACTAAAATTATTGCTTTTTGACGAGCAATCTTATCTCTTAAATCGTCCAGAATCTTTTGTTTTTGCTGTTTGGTTAAAGCCATAGATATAGGCGATGAAGTTTCCCCTCCGGGTTTGCCTTCATCTTCACCTGCGCTTTTGTAAAACAAAAGCTTGGTAAATAAAAAAGCTGCGTTTCCCGCAGACAATTATAAAAAACTTTATATTTTTATACCTCGGCGGGACTTATTGAATGCCCGCTGTCTGCGGATATTCCTTAATATATATTAATTTTAAATGCCTGTCAAGACTTCAACTACCTTCATGCCAAATTGCTCGGCTGCGCTGGGACCGACGGCCGTAATAATTTTCCCGTCAGCCACAACCGGTTCATCCTGATAAATAGCACTGTTATCTTCCAAAATCTTTACTGCTGATTTATCCATTGGACTGGTCCAGACGGTTGCTTTTTTTTCTTCCAAAACTCCGGCTTTAGCTAAAATAGCTGGAGCAATGCAAATTGCAGCCAATAATTTACCTTGGCTGATTGTTTCTTGAGCTAATTTATAAGAATCTTCATTGTCTAAATATTGCAGGGCTCCCGGTCCCCCAATAAAAACCACAGCACTAAAATCAGCCAGATTAACTTCGGAAACTAAAAAATCAACTTCAACCTCTCCTCCGTCAGCCCCAATGGCTTTTCCCTTTTCATTGCTGACTGTTTTAACATCAGCGCCGGCCGCCTCAAATATCTGCCTTGGTTTGAAGTATTCTTCGTCACGAAAATCTTTAAAAGCAATAACCATTGCTATTGTTTTTTCTTCTAAAGCTCTCATAGGAGTTATGAATTGTTGAGGTTGGTTATTATCGGAAACATTTTCTTTTTCAAAAATTCCTTTCCCAGGAATTTCATTTACTGATCCCAGGGGGATTTCTTGACCTTCTAAAAGTTCCTGATAACTGGTAATGGTTTGGTAAATTAAAAAACCTCCTATTGTTATTATAGCAAATATTATTACAAAAAGTAAAATTTTATTCATATAATAATTTATTTATCGAGTTTTAATTTATTAGTTCGATGAAATAAATTTTATCTCATCGCCCTAGATACTTAGCTTTGGCTATGTTGTGTTCTTCTAAGGTCCTGCTAAAAATTGTTTCTCCCTCGGGAGTAGATAAATAATACCAGTACTGGCTTTCTTTAGGATATAATGCTGCTTCAATGCTTTCAAGACCGGGATTGCAAATCGGGCCTACCGGCAAACCAGGATTTAAATAAGTATTATAAGGAGATCCAATTCTGGTGTCCTCAAAAGAATACCGCCACTGGTCAACTCCTTTAATGTAAGCAATGGTAGCGCAGCTTTCAAGCGGCTTTCCCAATTTAATTCTTTTCCAAAAAATCCCGGAAACTATTTCTTTGTCTTCCTTTGTCTGAACCTCTTTTTCAATTAAGGAAGCCATAGTTATTATATCAAAAATTGTCTTTTTTTGGTTTTTGATTTCCTGTCTTAAATCGGTTGTTAATTTTTCGTCAAAATTATTAAGCATCTTCCAGATAATTTCTGCTGCCTCAATTCCCTGGTTTATCTCATAGGTATCAGGAAAAAGATAGCCCTCCAAGCCAACATTTGCTGGTTTTTCTTTTAAAAATTCATAATCAGAAGAAAAATCCTTTGGTTCCGGTAAATCGGTTGCTTCGGCGTAATCTATAGCCGGAAAGCCGGCCACCTCCCAGATTTCCTCTGCCTGGAACATTCCCTTGTTTTCAAAATAAAATCCGATGTTTCTCAGATTCCAGCCTTCAATAATGGTAATTTTTTCTTTTATCACTTCACCTTGAGCCATTTTACTGGCGATCTGGGAAATATTCATTGAGGGAGAAAGAAAATATTTTCCTGCCTGAAGTTTTTCTGAAACACCTATGGTTAAAACATAAACTCTGAAAACCGGAGAAAAAACAATTAAACCCTCTTTCTCTAAATTATAAGCGATATCTCTGGAACCCCATCCTTTTTCAATACTAAAAACAACTTCCGTTTCCGAGAAGGGCTGGCGGGGCAAAAAAATCAAAACCCCGATTAATAGAATTAAAAAAAGAAAAATAATAAAATATCTTTTCATAAATACTTCTTCATAAACAGTCGTGGTGAAAATCTCACGATCGTGAGATTTTCACCACGATGGTTATTCAACGATTATTGGCAATCAGGGGAACAAAAACAAAACCGGGATGTTCCTTCTCTATAAAATCATTTTCGGTTCCTTTGGTAAACTCCCAAATAGAGGATCCCATTGGAACTACAATTTTACCGCCAATTTTTAGTTGTTCTTTCCAGGGTTGATAGATTTTCAAAGCAGTGGCTGAAGTTAAAATCTTATCAAAAGGAGCTTCTTTCTTGTAACCCTTAGAACCGTCGGCACAAATAAATTCAGCAATCCCCTTTTCTATGAAGTTGTATTTTGCCACATTTTTCTCTCCAAATTCTTTTAATTCGGGAATTAGCTCAATAGCTATCACCTTTCCTTCTTGACCAACGATCTCTGCTAAAAGAGCTGTTGTCCAGCCGGATCCCGAACCTATATCTAAAATTTTTTCTCCTTCTTTTGGTTCTAATAATTCAAGCATAAAAGCGACAACCAGGGGTTGGGAAATAGTTTGGCCGCAACCAATTAATAAGGCCTCATTCTCTTCAGCTAAATCTTTCATATCTTCTGGTAAAAAATCAACTCTTTTAATTTTCTGAAAAGCAGAAATTATTTTCGGACTTTTTAACCAACCTCCTTGAATTAAAAGATCGATGAACTTTTGTT
>CAYXOH010000029.1:0-3504 GCA_964467045.1 uncultured Candidatus Saccharibacteria bacterium
AAACTTATAAGTTTAATATCTCTTTTTAACCTTTTTTCATTAAAGAATTTATAATAGATATAAGAATGAATAGCATAAAGCGGAATATGGATTTTTGTCTTATTGGTTTCTCTTTTATATTTTCTCCAAATATAATGCCAGGATTTTTCTAATTCTTTTTCATTTTGTATAAACAATTGATGAATTAATTCATGAGTTAAAACATCGATGAAATAATCCGGATATTTTTCATAAATTGGCATTGTTAAAGGTTCTGAAAATGGCTTGCATCTTCCAACAATATAACAACTAATAGATTTAACCTTCCATTTTAAATAAGTAATTCTTGTTAACTCTGTCAAAACTTTTTTCTCCTCCTTTCTCCATATTTTTTCTACTTTTTTAATATAATTCAAAATCTTCCTTGGTAAAGGATATTTTTTCTTCTTACCTAAAAGCACTTCTTTCCAGATTTGGTCATAAATCCAAGAATATTTAAAAACAATTTTAGGATAGTTCATATTTTCATCTTATCTTAAATTTTTGCCTTTTTCAATTTACCTTTTTTAACAACAAAACTCCGCCGTATAGGGCGGAGTTTTAGGTTCGGTTTTGAATACTAAAACTACATTCCTGGGGTTTCGGGTGGTGTCGGTGGTACCGGAGGTTCTGACGGCGGTACGGTTGGAGTTGTCGGACCCTCTGGTTTTCTCGGTAAAGCCGGACCGCCTTTTTTCCTCATACCCAATAAAAACCAGATAATCAGGGCAATTACTACAACACCTATAATTATAAAAGTTAAATCCATAATATTAAAATGACCAATAACCAAATAATCGACCTTGTGGATTTTCTTATTTTATTTTCACTTTTAATTATTCCTCTGTCAAGTAGAATTTCAGGACTTAGGAATTATTTTATATATATCCCCTGCTCCCATAATAATTACCACTTCCCTACCTCGGAGATTTTCTTTCAGATAGTTTAAAATTTTTTCTTTCGGCAAGTAAATTACATTTTTTCTCTTAACCGCTTTGACTAATTTTTCACTACTTACCCTCTTTTTTATAATCTTCTCTTCCCTACCGGCAACATCATAAATATCGGTGATGATTATTTTATCTGTGGGAGCCAGTTTAAATACTTTTACAAAATCATTAAACAAATAATAAGTTCTCTGATATTGATGGGGCTGGTAGATGCACCATATTTTCTTCCCCGGGTATTTTTCTCTGGCTGCTTTCAGAGTTACTTTAATTTCTGTCGGATGGTGACCGTAATCAGAAATAATTGTTATATGTTTCCTATTCCATACTTTATGAAATTCTTCAAAGCGGCGCCAGCTGCCTTTATATTGAGACAGTGCCTTAAATGATGTTTTGTCTGGAATTTTTAAAACACGGGCTACGGTTAGAGCGGCCAAGGCGTTGGAAACATTATGTTCTCCCGGAATTTTCAGAATTTTTTTTAGTTTTTTCGCCTCCTTTTGTTTGAGCGAATAACATAACGCTTTTTGGACGGCCGTCCGAATTATATTATTGAGATTTTTGTCATCCCTATTGATTATTAAAAAACCATTTTTTGGTAAATGGCTAATGTATTTTTTGAAAGTTCGAAGGAGGTTATTTAGGTTTTTATAATAGTCCAGATGGTCAGCCTCAATTGAAGTCAGAACAATAATTTTAGGCCAGTAATTTAAAAAAGAGGCAAAATGTTCATCTGCCTCAATAACCAAATATTTACTTTTTCCCACCCTGCAATTTGATCCGCCAGCTGACGGATTAAATTCCTTGACTTTAGTCCCGACAATCACGGTTGGATCCAGGCCAGCCTTGGTGAGCAACAATCCAATCATTGCCGTAGTGGTGCTTTTGCCGTGAGTTCCGGAAACAGCAATAGTGAAATATTCTTTAGTTAATTCCCCTAAAGCCTGAGGATAACTTAAACATTTAATTTCCAATTTCCTTGCCTGTTTTAATTCTGGATTGTTTTTTTGGACTGCGGGGCTATAAACCACTAAGTTAGCATCCCGCGGCAGGTTTTTTGCCGAATGTTTTCCCAGAAGAAGCCTAGCTCCTTTCTTTTTCAGGGCGCCGGTAATTTCTGAAGATACTAAATCAGAGCCAGTTACTCTATGGCCCTTCTTTAAATAGTATTTTGCCAAAGCTGATACGCCAATTCCTCCAATGCCAACGAAATGAACTTTTTTTAGCTTTTTATCGGACATGATTCTAAAACCGTGTAATTGGGACCTCCTCTTTTTAATTTGCTCTCCATTACCTCAATAGAATTTACATCAAAAGCCAAATTTATTTCTTCATTCACCTCCGGTCTTTCTTCTGGTTCCAATTGACGCCATTCCCAGGTTTTGATTCTTCCCAGAGTGATATGGGGACTGTAGGGCCTGTTTTCTTTTTCAGGTCCTTTAACAGAAGAGCTCAAAAGAGAGTTTTCTAAATTACTTTGTAATTTTCCCAGTTCTTTTGATTTTTCTCCTTCTGCCCAGACCATTCGCGGGGGCATTTTTTTAGGCGGGCCATAACAAATCTTATTAAGATTAATAGAAAAAACCGGACTTCTGGAAGCTGCTTCTTTAGTAGCTTCTATAACTTCCAGAAGCTCCTCGTTTGAAAGATAACCAAGAAAAATTAAGGTAATATGGAGATTTTCTTTTTTTGTCCATCTGACCGGCAGCTCTGGCCATTTATCCTGATATTCTGTAAGCTTCTTTTTGGTGTCTTCCGGCAGATTTATAGCAATAAAAATTCGGTGATTCATGATAGCCAAAGAAGATTTTCTTCTTTTCCACCTTCGTTTTCATAAACGAAAACTCGGTAATTGAATAATAGCATAAATTTAAGTATAATTAAAAAGGATAGCGATGAAGTTTACCTTCATCTTTATCTTCGTTCACCATTAAAGGATTCACTCGATGAAAGAAGCATTATTATATAAAAAATTAAAAGGTAAAAGGGTTCAGTGTCAGAACTGTGCTCATTATTGCCTGGTTTTACCAGGAAAGCGCGGAATTTGTGGAGTTAGAGAAAATGTTGATGAAAAATTATATGCTCTAAACTACAGTAAAGTCATTGCTGTAAACATTGACCCGATTGAAAAAAAGCCATTTTTTCACTTTTTGCCCAACAGCCATTCTTTGTCAATGGCTACCGTAGGCTGCAATTTCAGGTGCGCTAGCTGTCAGAACTGGGATATCTCCCAAGGTTTCAAGGGTAAGGAAGAAATTCCGGGCGAAGATTTATCGCCAGAAGAAATTGTGAAACTGGCGAAGAAAAATAACTTACCCAGTATTTCTTATACTTATACCGAACCGGCTATTTTTTCGGAATTTGCTTTAGACACAATGAAATTAGCCAAAAAAGCTGGATTAAAAAATAATTGGGTTTCCAACGGCTTTTGGTCAAAAGAATTGTTTGATACAATTTCGCCTTATCTTGATGCAGCCAATGTTGACTTAAAAGGTTTTACTGACGATTTTTATGTTAAATATTGCGGAGGCAAATTACA
>CAYXOH010000030.1:0-1558 GCA_964467045.1 uncultured Candidatus Saccharibacteria bacterium
GTGTATACCAATTCCACCACCTGGGCAATTTGTTTATTTTGATTCAGCTTCGGTTGTTTCTACTTTTTCTTCTGGTTGAATTTCTTCTGCGGTATTTTCTTCAGGAATTAGAGGTCTATTTTCCCCAACGTCCTTTTTCTTTAATCTTGCTTTCTTTCCCTTAGCTTTTCTAAGATAATAAAGCTTAGCCCTCCTTACTTTCCCTCTTTTTAATATCTCAATTTTCTCAATTGTTGGTGAGTGTATCGGAAAAACTTTTTCTACTCCTATTCCGTCAATTACCCTTCTTACAGTAATGGTTGAGGTAATTCCCTGGCCGTGTTTTTTAGCTAAAACCAAACCTTCAAAAACTTGAATTTTTTCTTTAATTTTTTGATATACCTTAACCGTATCTCCCGGACGAATATCCGGCAAGTCAGTTTTTAATTGAGGTTTGATGAAATTTTCAATTTTTGTAGACATATCTGAAAAATTTCTAATTACTAATTGCTAAGCTTTTTATTATTTTATCCAGCTCGTCGGGCAACCCCGACTTAAATTCTTTTATTTCCCCGCTGGGTAGCTGAACTTTTAGATAGCTGGCATGGAGAAACTGTCTTTTAAGTTCTTCGGGACAGATCTGGTTTTTAAACCCGTAAAGTTTGTCTCCGGCAATGGGATGACCCAAATAGGCTAAATGAGTCCTGATTTGGTGTTTTCTTCCCGTTTTTGGTTCAACTTCGATTAAATCATAGTTTCCAATACTTTTCAATACTTTATATTTGGTTATTGCCTCTCTTTTTCCTTTGACCTTGGGCTCCTGAGAAAGATAAGCCTTCTGTTTTAATCTCATTTTTGGTGAACGGTCAAGTAAAGTGTGAATTACTCCTTCTCTATTTTTAAGATTTCCTATTACCAGAGCTAAGTATTTTTTCTCTGCTTTTCTTTCCTGAAACTGTTTTTGTAAGAAATTTAAAGTTCTATCATCTTTAGCTATTAGTAATATTCCTGAAGTATCTTTATCTAATCTGTGAACTCTCCTTTTAAAATCATCGGAATTTACTCCCGCTGGTTTATCTATAACTTTAATATTTTTATCTTCATAAATAACTTTTAACTTTTCACTTTTCATTTTATTTTTTTGTGGGCACTGCAGGATTTGAACCTGCGACCTCTTCCATGTCAAGGAAGCGCTCACTCCGGGCTGAGCTAAGTGCCCCTGGGAGTGGGCACGGAAGGGATCGAACCTTCTACCTCTTCTTTATAAGAGAAGCGTTCTACCAATGAACTACGTGCCCATCATTTATATTTGCTTAATCTTAACCTTTACTGATTTTCCTCTTCTTGGCAAGGGTTTAACTTTTTCAGTTTTTTTGCTACTAATTAAATTTTCAAATTCCTCCCTTTCAATGGTTTCTTTTTCAATTAAAGTTTTGGCAATTTTCGCTAACAAATTTTTCTTTTTTGACAGAATCTTTTTGGCCCGATTCTCCGCTTCCCTAATAAATTTTTCTACTTCTTTGTCAATTTGAGCAGCCACTTTTTCAGAATAGTTTCTTTGTTCAGAAATCTCTTTTCC
>CAYXOH010000030.1:1658-2959 GCA_964467045.1 uncultured Candidatus Saccharibacteria bacterium
TCTTTTTCTTTTTTGGATAGAATATGGCTTTTTCTTTCTGGCCCCAATAAAACCTTTTCAATTGATTCCAAAAATTCTTCTTGAAAAATTTGATGTTTATCTCTTCTGGCAGCCAAAATAGCTGCTTCATTTACCACGCTGGCTAAGTCGGCTCCGGAAAAACCAGGGGTCCTTTCAGCTACTTCCCGTAAGTTTGTGTTTAAAGCTAAAGGTTTCCCTTGGCAATGAATTTTAAGAACTGACTCTCTATCGTTAACATCTGGTAAATCCAGAATCACTCTCCTGTCAAATCTTCCCGGTCTCAAAAGGGCGGGGTCTAAAACGTCCGGCCTGTTGGTAGCAGCAACAACAATGACATTGGTATCTCTTTCAAAACCATCCATTTCCACCAAAATTTGGTTTAAAGTTTGTTCTCTTTCATCGTGCCCGCCTCCGAGACCTGCTCCCCGGTGGCGGCCAATGGCATCAAGTTCATCAATAAAAATAATAGCCGGAGCTGCTTTTTTTGCTGTATTAAATAAATCTCTTACTCTTCCTGCCCCGACGCCGACAAACATTTCTACGAATTCAGAACCTGAAATATGAAAGAAGGGAACGTTACTCTCTCCCGCTACAGCTCTGGCAATTAAAGTTTTGCCTGTCCCCGGAGGACCCATTAAAAGCACACCCCTGGGGATTCTTGCTCCCATACTCAAGAACTTTTTGGGATTCTTTAAAAAATCCACTACCTCTACCAATTCTTGTTTTGCTTCTATTAGGCCAGCTACATCTTTGAAGGTAATTTTCTCTTTATCGTGTCCTTCAGCTCCAAACAATCTTGCTTTTGCTTTGGTAAAGTCAAATGCCTGCATTGCTCCGGTTTTAGCTTGCCGGAAAATCATCCAAAAGAACAAGCCAAAAATTAGCAAGGGAAAGAGAATAAACAATAAAGGAGTCAGCCAGGACCAGGTATCCTGAGCCTCTTTTGTCTCAATTTCCACTGCCTTTAATTTTTCTGCGTCTACCCCGTAATTTATCAAAGACTGGGAAAGAGCAGCTTCAGTTTCTTTTCTTGATATGGCAGTTGAATCATCCTGATAGGTTATTTGGAGTTCATTTCCAGCTACGGTGATTTTTTTTATATTTCCCTGATTAATTTCTTCTACCAGTTGAGTCAGAGACAATTCCTTTTCCTTTTCAAAGGGTCGGGAAAACAAAGTAAAAATACCTGAAATCACCAGGAAAATTATTAATATAAATGCTATATTTTTAACTAAATTCTTCATCGCCAGATACTCTTTCAGGATATCAAAAAATTTATC
>CAYXOH010000031.1:0-2748 GCA_964467045.1 uncultured Candidatus Saccharibacteria bacterium
ACATTATTCAATTCTAAAACTTTTAGTTAATTTTAGCCAATCCTCAACGCTTAAAGTTTCAGCTCTTTGAGTAGATTTAATATTGCTTTTCAGCAGCCACTTTTCTGCTTCAGTCCGGTTAAGATTTAACTGTTTGGTCAAATTATTAATTAATTGTTTCCTCGGCTGGGAAAAACCGGCCTTTACCACCCTGAAAAACTCCCGTGGTGAAAATCTCACGATCGTGAGATTTTCACCACGGTGGGGAGTGAGCTTGACGATGGCGGAATCTACTTTGGGCTGGGGCCAGAATGATTTTCTAGAAATATAAGAGATAATTTTAGGCTCAGCGTAAACCTGAACTGAAACTGCCAAAATGCTCATCTTGCCGGGTTTGGCACAAATTCTCTGTCCTACTTCTTTCTGAACCACTAAAACCATTATTTTGGGTGGGCTTCCCATTTCTAAAAATTGTCTAATAACCGGTGCTGTTAAATAAAAAGGTAAGTTTCCCACCACCTTATAATTAAATCCCGCTGGAAGCGGGAGAAAATTGGAAATTTTTAAGATGTCATCTTTAATAATCTCTACATTGTTGAAATCTTTTAGCGTCTCGCTAAGAATCTCTACCATTTTCTGATCTTTCTCAATAGCTATGACTCTTCTTGCTCTTTTAGCTAGTTCTTGAGTCAAAGAGCCCAACCCCGGTCCGATCTCCAAAACAATGTCTTCAGAATTTAATTCAGCTGCTCTAATAACTTTATTAATGGCCCTTTTATCAACCAAAAAATTCTGGCCCAGGCCCTTTAAAGGACGAATTTGGCAGCCCTTAAGGAGGTTTTTGATATCTTTTTTTGAGGATAAGTCCATTAGCCCATCTTAACACGGATTTTCGGGGTGTGGATAAAGAACTTGACTCTCTGGCAAAAGGGAGTATCTTAGGAAAAAGATAGATGTTTAAGCTGTTTAAAGAAATTTTTGGGTTGGAAGATAGAATCAGCCGGTTAAGAAGAATTTTAAAGGGATCTTCCGAGACCCCTTTCTTATATTTAGGCATCATCTCAATTGTTTTGTTTGGTTTAGCAGTTCTGGGCTCTGGAACAATTTTAAATTCCCTTACTGAAAAAGGAAATTTATCTTTAGCTGCTATTTCAAAAACCTGTGAGAACAAACCGGTAAGTCAAAACTGCTTTATAGAATCTACAGAAAAAATCTGGCAAGAATCGCCAGAATTTATTTTAGTTGGCAGAAGCAGCTTAAAGGCGGTTACCCCTCCCACTACTCTTTCCCTTCAGGCATTAGGAGCTTTGGTTGGAGGATATACTGTTGAGGATACCAAAAAAGTAATCGTAGAATATGTTATTGAACAAGGAGACAGTCTTTATTCAATTACTGACAAATTCGGTATTTCTTTAAACACCATTCTTTGGGCGAATGACTTAAATAAAAATTCAGTAATTCAGCCCGGCCAAAAACTAATAATTCCACCGGTTTCGGGAGTAATTCACCATGTAAAATCCGGAGATACGATTTCAACGATTGCCCAGAAATATGAAGGGAAAACCAGTGAAATGATTGCCTTTAATAATCTTTCCGGCGAAGGAGATATTTATATTGGAGATATAATCATTGTCCCTGGCGGCGAGATAACGCCGGTAATCCAAAGACAAGCTCCGCAATTAGTTCCTTTAGCTAACAGCTATTTTATATGTCCTATCTCTTCTCCCTGCCGGATTACCCAGGGGCTTCACTGGTATAATGCTATAGATTTTAGCCACGGTAAATGTGGCGAGCCAATTTATGCAGCTGCCGGAGGTACTGTTTTAAAAGTACAGTTAACAAATTCTACTTCTCGCTGGGCTTACGGCGGAGCCGGCAATCATCTTACTATTCTTCATCCTAACGGAGTAGTAACAATGTACGGTCACCTGGCCACCAGTCTGGTCCAGCCGGGTCAGGAAGTTTCCCAGGGTCAAATTATAGCCTTAATGGGCGGGATGCCAGGGACACCGGGAGCCGGGATGTCAACAGGCTGTCATTTGCATTTTCAAGTTTCAGGAGCCAGAAACCCTTTTGCTTACTAATTTAAAGCTAAGCTTCTCGTATTCTGTACATTAAAGCTTCAGCCAGGTGGTCATATAGAATATTTGCTGACTGATCTAAGTCAGCAATAGTCCGAGCTACTTTCAGTACCCGATGGTAACCCCTGGCAGAAAGTCTACCTGAGTCAACATATTTTTTTAAAAGATTTTCTGATTTACTGTCAACTTGGCAGTATTTTTTTATTTGGGGAATTGTCAATTCGCTGTTGGTAAAAACTTCGGCAGATTTCAGTCTTTCTTTTTGGATTTCTTTAGTTTTTTTTACTTCTTGCCGTATCCTATCGCTACAATTTTCTTCATTTGGAGCAGCTAGTTTTTCATAACTGACTTGAGGCACAGTAATAAATAAATCTACTCTATCCATCAAGGGTCCGGAAAGCTTCCTGCGGTACATTGAAATTTGAGAAGCAGTACAAATACATTCTTTTTCTGGAGTTTGGTAAAATCCGCAAGGGCAAGGATTGGAAGCAGCCACCAAAGTAAATTTGGCCGGTAAAGCAAGAAAATGCTTGGCTCGTAGAATTGTTACTTTTCCATCTTCAATGGGTTGTCTTAGTGATTCCAAAACATCTCGATGGAATTCCGGAAACTCATCTAAAAACAGAACTCCCCGA
This sequence comes from uncultured Candidatus Saccharibacteria bacterium, assembly GCA_964467045.1. GTDB lineage: Bacteria > Patescibacteriota > Minisyncoccia > Minisyncoccales > RBG-13-42-11 > CAYXOH01. The sequence continues at coordinate 2,696 of CAYXOH010000031.1, forward strand.
TGAGCTAAAGTTATTTCTCCTGGGCGGGGAGGGTTGCCCCCGCCAATTAAAGC
>CAYXOH010000032.1:0-2626 GCA_964467045.1 uncultured Candidatus Saccharibacteria bacterium
GTTGGACTTTCAACGATGACTATTGGCATACACATTTCCTCCTAAATTTCTTACTTTATCTTTTATCTCTAAATTTGCAAGAAGAGATATTACTTTAGAAGCTGGTAATTTTGTCTTTTCAATAATTTTATCAATAAATAAAGCCTCAGCTTTTAAAGTATTTAAAATTAAATTTTCTTCCTGACTATTTCCTCCAGCAAGAAATTCTTGTCTGGAAATTTGCGGTAAATTTATTTCTCTTAAAGAGATGAGCTCTTTTAGAATATCGTAGGCATTTTCTACTAATTTTGCCTCATTTTTAATTAAATAGTGGCAACCTCTTGAATTGAGAGAATAGATTGAGCCAGGGATGGCGAAAACCTTTCTTTTTTGTTTTCTTGCCCAGTTAGCCGTAATTAAAGCTCCGGATTTCTCTTTTGCTTCGACAATTAAAACTCCCAATGATAGGCCAGAGATTATTCTGTTTCTTTGGGGAAAAGTAAAATGAGAACCGGGAGTTCCAGGAGGATATTCTGAAATCAGACACCCCCCATTTTCAATAATTTTTCTGGCTAATTTTATATTTTCTTTTGGATAAATTGATTCTTCATCAATCCCTGTTCCTAAAACAGCAATAGTTCTTTTTTCCCTTTCAACCACTGCCATGTGGACGAAAGTGTCTATACCTGGGGCCAAACCTGAAACAATAGTTAATCCTGCTTCAGCTAAATTGCCGGCGATTTCCAAAGCTACCTGCTTTCCGTAAGTAGAACACCTCCTTGTTCCGACAATAGCAAAACAATTTTCACTTACCCTTAATTCTCCTCTACAATAAAGAACTTTTGGTGCATCTTTAATTTCTTTCAAAAGTTTCGGATAATCTTTATCATCAATATTTATTGTCTTAATTTCATCCATATTTCTTAAATTTATCACCTTGTCTTTAATTTCTCAATGATTCGACAAACTCATCATTCTGAGCGGAGCCGGAGGATTACTTCAGATAGCATCTGACAATACAAATTTAACCCCACTCTGTTTATATTTCCTGATTGTTCTTTGCCTAAAATATTTCCCGCACCCCTTATTTCCAAATCTTTTAAAGCAATTTTATAACCAGAGCCAAGTTCTTCAGCTTCCTTTAGAGCATCTAATCTCATTTTTGCCTTCTCGGTCAGATGACTTCCGTAAAAGAAGTAAGCGAAAGCTTGAATGTGAGACCTGCCGATTCTTCCCCTAATTTGGTAAGCTTCAGCTAATCCCAAGCGAGTAGCGTCATCAACAATTAAAGTGTTCACATTCGGTAAATCCAAGCCGTTTTCAATAATAGTTGTTGCTACTAAAACATCAATTTTTTTGTTTTGAAAATCAGCCATTACCCGAACCAATTCTTTTTCCCTTAATCTTCCATGGGCAATTCCAATTTTTATCCCAGGAACCAATTCCTCTAAAAACTTTTTAACTGTTTCTATTGTTTCTACTCGGTTATGGAGATAATATACCTGACCTTTCCTTTTCAACTCTTTTTTAATAGCTTCCTTAATAATAGGCTCTGACCGGGGCTTAATGAAGGTTTTGACAGAAAGCCGGTCAGCTGGTGGAGTTTGGATTAAGCTGATATTTTTTAAAGAAGATAACGCCAAATAAAGAGTTCTGGGAATAGGAGTAGCTGAAAGTGATAAAACATCAATAGTGGCTCTGGCTTTTTTAAGTTTTTCTTTCTGTTTTACCCCAAACCTTTGTTCGTCATCTATTACAAGAAGTCCCAGATTTTTAAACTCTACGTCTTTTGAAAGAATTCGGTGAGTTCCGACAATAATATCTATTTTTCCTTCCTCTGAATCTTTAATTATTCCTTTCTGTTCTCTTTTTGTCTGTAAACGGGATAAAATCGCAATTTTAATTGGTAAGCTCTTTATCCTCTCTTTAAAATTTTGAAAATGTTGATTAGCTAAAATAGTAGTCGGGCAAATCATTGCCACCTGGTTACCCGAATTGACGGCTTTGACCATAGTTCTTAGGGCTACTTCAGTTTTTCCAAAGCCGACATCACCGCAAACAATTCTATCCATTGGTTCATTTTTTCCTAAATCATTTTTAATATCTTCTATGGTTTGAGTTTGGTCTGGGGTTTCTTCATAGGGGAAACCGCTGACTAATTGACTTTCAATTTCCTTACTCATTTCGTATGGCGGGCGAGTGGTTATTTCTCTCTGAGCATATATTTCCAAAAGTTCTTTGGCTAATTTTTCTGCCTCTTCTTTAACTTTTCTTTTGGTTCTTTGCCAAGCAGCAGAGCCCAATCTGGAAATTTTAGGTTCAACAAATCCAATATATCTTGACAATTTTCTTTCCAGACCTAAGGGTACGTACAGTTTATCACCCTGGGCATACTCCAAAACATAATATTTAAATAATTCACGATCGTGAGCTATTTCATTTATTCCACTAAATCTGCCCACTCCGTGATCAAGATGAACAAGATAATCATTTTCTTTTAACCCTTTTAAGTCTGAAAATAATTTTTGTGATTTTAATTTCTTTTTTAAAATTTCTTTAGCTTTCTTTTCATCTTTAACTTCTATTGGCAGAATTTCAATTGTTTCAATCTTATTCCCTAAAAAGTCTAAACGGATAGCGCAATTGA
>CAYXOH010000033.1:0-2408 GCA_964467045.1 uncultured Candidatus Saccharibacteria bacterium
CCACACTTCGATTAACTTGGTGTAAAAAAGAGGAGGGTTGGCAGAATGGCAATGCGCTGGTTTCGAAAACCAGTGGGAGTATTCCCTTGCAGGTTCGAGTCCTGCACCCTCCGCAAAAAATATGTTAAGGTTTTTCAAAAAAAACAAAAAAGAACCGGCAAACATAAAAGAGGTTTTTGGTTTTTTAAAGAATTTGGAAGGAGATATTGAGAAGCTCTTTCAAGAAATAGAAGAAATAAAAGAAAAAAATAAATTTTCTGTTCAAAAATTAGGTATAGTTAGATTTAATCCGTTTTCCGAAGTTGGAGGAGACCAGAGTTTTTCTATTGCTCTTTTAGATGAGAACAATGACGGTCTGGTGATTACCAGTCTTTACAACCGGGGAGGCAATAGATTATACGGAAAACCAATAAAAGCCGGCTCTTCTCAATATTCGCTTTCTCAAGAAGAAAAAAAAGCAATTGAATTAGCAAAAAACCATGGAAAAGAAAAATCAAAACTTAATCTTCCGGCCACCAATAGTGGTAGTCATGGGTCATATTGATCATGGTAAGACAACCTTGCTTGATCAAATTAGAAAAACCCATGTTGCCGAGAAAGAATCGGGTGGCATTACCCAACATATTGGCGCCTATCAAATTGAAATCCAGGGTAAAAAAATTACTTTTATTGACACCCCCGGTCATGAGGCTTTTTCCCAGATGCGCTCAAGGGGGGCTAAGGTTGCAGATATTGCTATTTTGGTAATTGACGCTGCTGAAGGAATAAAGCCCCAAGCCAAAGAGGCAATTTTTCATATTAAAAAGTCAGGAATTTCTCAAATTATTGCTTTGAATAAAATAGATAAACCTGATGCTGATCCAGAGAGAATAAAAAGAGAGTTAATCAAGGAAGAAGTTGTCGTTGAATCAATGGGAGGAAAGGTACCGTCGGTTAATGTCTCAGCCAAAACTCAACAAGGGATTAACGAACTTTTAGATTTAATATTATTAATGGCAGAAATGGAGGAGCTAAAAACAGATATACAAAATCCGGGAAAGGGAGTAGTAATTGAATCTTACTTGGATCATTTTCGGGGACCCACAGCTACCCTTCTCTTAACCGAAGGAACCCTAAAGTCAGGAGATATTATTGGCACCGCATCTGCTTTTACTAAAATTAGAAGTTTAGAGAACTTTCAAAAAAAACCTATTGAAAAAGCTCTTCCTTCAGATCCGGTAATCGTGTTCGGTTTTAATCGAGTCCCTAAAATTGGAGAGGAATTTAAAAGCTTTCCGGATACAGAAAGTGCTGAAAGTTACATCAAAACTGTTCCAGCTGAAAGAGAACGTGAAGTTCTGGAAATTACGGAGGAGCAGAAAGTTCTAAATTTAATTTTAAAAACCGATGTCTTGGGCTCTGCTGAAGCTATTGAAGAAATTTTTAAAAATCTTCCCCAAGATAAAATTGTTTTAAGAATGCTTAAAACAGAAGCTGGTAATATTAATGAATCCGACCTTAAGCTAGCCAAAGGTGGCAGAGCAAAAATAATAGGTTTTAGAGTAAAAATGGATCCCTTGGCTGAAAGAATAGCCGAAAGAGAAAAAATCAAGATAATGAATTTTGATATAATTTATGAATTAATAGAAGCAGTCAGGAACCTCATGGAAAAAAGCGTTAAGCCAGAAAAAGTCAGAATAGATTTGGGAAAAGTAAAAGTTTTAGCTAAATTTTTAGCAGAAAAAAACCGCCAAATTATCGGCGGAAAAGTAACAACCGGAGAGGTACAAAAAGGATCTTTAATTGAAATTTTTAGAGGGGAAGAAAAAGTCGGTCAGGGAAGAATAATTAACCTTCAAAAAAATAAGAAAGATGCAGATTCTGCAGGAAAAGGAGAGGAATGCGGTATATTATTTGAAGGTGATGTAAAGATTGAGGAGGGAGATATTTTGGCAATATACAAAGAAGAAGTCAGAAAAGCTGAATTGTAAAAATGACTAAAAGAATCCCCCAGGTAAATGAATTAATCCAAAGAGAATTAAGCCAGATTATCTTAAGAGAAATTGAGTTCCCCTTAGATATTTTAGTTACTATTACCAGGGCAACAACCTCACAGGATTTAGAACACGCTAAAATATATATTAGTGTCATACCGGAACAGAAAAGTAAAGACATTATTCGAATTTTAAACAGTCAGATTTATAAACTTCAAGGATTTTTAAATAGACGGCTGAATATGCAGCCTTCTCCCCGGATTGATTTTGTGGAAGAAAAGGAAACAGTCAAAGCAGATGAAGTTGAGAAAATATTGGAAGAATTGAAAAAAAAGAAAAAATAAGTTAATGTATTTTCACTGGCCTGGTAGCCAAGGAGCAAGGCAACGGTCTGCAAAACCGTTATACGCGGGTGCAATTCCCGCCCAGGCCTCA